>JBIKYV010000216.1:0-4974 GCA_044355075.1 Prosthecobacter sp. | reverse complement strand
AGCGGCTGGCCAATCACGCCTTCTTGGATGAGTCGATGAGCGGTCTGCTGCCCTGCATCCCAAACGAGAGGCCAGTTGATGGCGAGCAGCTTGCCCGTCTTTTTCATGGCAGCCACCATGCGATCTGCCTCAGCTAGGCTACCCGCGAAGGGTTTTTCCATCAAAAGGTGTGCACCATAGGAAGCGACCCTTTCTACCCAATCGCCATGAAGGGAAGCTGCCGGACATAGAATCACCAAGTCTGGTTGTGTTTGTTGCAGGCAGGCATCGACATCAGTGAAGACCTGATCTTGCCGCAGCTGAAATTGAGCCGCCGCAGCGGCCATACGTGCGGGGTGCTCATCGCATATGGCTACGATCTCTGCAGCGGGGTGCTCATGGGTGTGCCGCAGCAAATCGCCCATATGAAAGTGATCGAAATTAATGCCTGCGATGCGCCAACGTTTCATAGGAAAAAAGAGAGAGCCGAGGATGACTTTGCGCCAGACGACGAGAGCTGCAATGCCAGATTCCACCAGGCTTCATTCTTCCGCATCGATATCCCAGGCCTTAAGCCACTCGACACGACGCTTCTTGAACCCCATTTGGATCAGCCGCCGCTCCATGTCAGGAAAGTGTGCTGCGCCATAAAAGATGGCCAAGCGCTTGCGACCAGCAGCGATTTGCTTCTGCAAAACCTCCAGAGCATGCTGATTGCGCGCCCCGATGATAGCAGTGCCATCACCCGACTCGATCCCAGCCATGAGCTGCTCAACTCGGTCAAATTCCTTACCTATCAGACGCTTTAGATCGGTGGAACTATCCTTACTCATCAGCAGGGTCATGATCAGTGTCATATCTGACTGAGGTTGCTGACCATTCGATGCAGCTGCCTTGGCCAAGGCGGACTTCATCCACAAGCTCAGAAAGGTTTCTTTCTTTGCTTCCTGACTGGCGAAGAAGCTTTCCACACTAAGGTCGGCATGAATCAAGTTCACTGCTTTGTAATCAATACACTTCAGCTGGCTCTCCAGCTTCAGCATACCGCGCATCTTCTCCTGCACGACACCCAACCAACGAAGCTTTTCCGAGCCATCTCCCGCCTTCAGCGTGTCACGCTGAGCCACAGGCCTACCCACGAGTTCATAAAGCACCGACTCATAGTTCTTGAAACGGCTGTTTAGCAGATCGTAGTAGCGACGATCCGCGATGTGGACTGCTCCGATGAGGTCAACCGAGACAGCATGCTGGTTGACGTATCCGACCACTGCGGTTTGTAGCGAATCGCCTTCATCCGCTTCTTCGAAGCGGATAAAATCGGTCGGTGCTGCCGCAGGAGCTTGAGTTGGCAAAATCTCAGCTTGGCCTTCGAGCAACAGCACAAACGCTAGGGAGCAGTTGAGAATCCAGCGTTTGCACATGGTTTATTGGGCGAAGATCTTCACGAAAAACTTCTGCATCTCTTCCCAGGATGCTTGGTCTGCCGCTTCGTTGTAGGCTGCCCCTTTGCTATTGTCATTGCCAGCTGCTTTTTGGGTAAACGCGTGCACGGCACCGGGATAAGAAACAAGCTGATAATCGACACCAGCATCCTTCATCTCTTTTTCAAAGGCAGCGATGTCAGCCATAGGCACAAACGGGTCATCCGCACCATGCAGAGCCAGCAGCTTACCCTTAATATTCTTTCCATCCGCAGGGGTGGGGCTATCCAGGCCACCATGGAAACTAACCAAACCTTTTACCGCAGCGCCACTGCGACCAAGCTCGATCGCGGCAGTTCCACCGAAGCAGTAGCCAATGCAGGCCACGCGGGCAATATCAGTGCGGTCGTCTCTGAGAAGCTGTTGCAGACCCAAATTCAGGCGCTCACGAAGCAGAGCACGATTCTTTTTGTATTTACCCGCTTCGACTCCTGAGGCTGGCGGCTGGGGGCGGATGCCTTTCCCATAAACATCCACGCAAAAAACATTGTAGCCCAACTCCGCCAGCATTCGGGCACGCCTTTTTTCGTTCTCACTCACTCCTGTCCATTGGTGTATAATCAGAATGCCAGGGCGCCGTCCGAGCGGCTTTTCATCATAAGCGGCCCATCCTTCGAACTCAATGCCACCGGCTTTGTAGCTCACAGGCTTTTCGATGATGTCTGCCATGAGTGAAATAGAAAACGAACAGAGCGCCAGAGCGAAAAAGCGTTTCATAAAAAGATGATGCTAACGTAGACCGTGCTGGAAAAGCTGCAAGCAGTCGGCCATCGTAGCTCAGGCTACCTTAAAAAGGAAGGTCGTCTTTCATCAGGCCTCGAAGACTTCACCGGTGGCACATACCAAACAATCGCTGCGCTGCGGAAGCTTTATGCGACGAAAACGCATCGTGGAGAGATCCATGCAGAGCAGTTCACCTGACAAAAGCTGGCCGATACCCGTGATCCATTTGATGACCTCCATAGCTCCCACACAGGCAGCAGTGCCAGACACCGCACCAAAGACAGGAAACTGCCGCTTCCAGCTTAATGGAGGCTGGGGAACATAGCAGGCTAGGCAGCCGGTAAGGCTAGGAACGAAGGTCGTGACCGTGGCCTCAAGGCCATGCATGGCACACTCCACCATCGGTTTGCCCGCTCTCCTCGCCGCTGCATTCATCGCCAGACGCTCCTGAAACAGCGGTGCCGCATCTACCACGATGTCCGCCCTAGACACCAGCGCGTCCACATTGGCCTCCGAGACATTTTCAGGCACGGCGATCACTTCACAATCGGGATTCAAGTCGCCCAGACGACGCACAATCGATTCCATGCGTGGCTGGCCGATGTGATGACGGGTTTGCAATAGCTGCCGATTGAGGTCGGAAGCTTTGAGATCTCCACCGTGCGCGAGGATGAGCCGTCCTACGCCTGCTGCAGCAAGCTCTAGCGCCACCAAGCCCCCGAGTCCTCCCACACGCGAAATCAGCACCGACGCGCCTTTGAGTTTACGCTGCCCTTCCTCGCCCACGCCAGGCACCCACATCTGCCATTCATAGAGGGCGCGGTCAGTTTCGGTGAGTTCGGGCAGCATGAGTGGGCATGAACGGCACAAAAAGGGCGTATGTTTCGCCACCCTCAAACCGGTTGCCTAGCCCCTGAATCGACGCTTTCATTAATCTACCATGAAACGCCTCCCCCTCCATTTGCTGACGGTGCTCGCCATGACGTCTGGCCTCGTTTCCGTTCATACACTGCGAGCACAGGCGGCAAACTCAGGAGTTCAAGAATTCGACCCACGTGCCTTCCCCGGCCAAGTGGTTGATGACGTCGTCGTGCCAGTGCCGAGTGAGGTCTTCAGCGTCTTGGACAAATTGGGTGAACCGAACTGGCAGCAAGAAATCCGCAACATTGAGCTGCCCAAAACTGTAGACCGCACTAAGCTCGCCCTTCAGTTTGGCATGACCGTGGCCGAAGGCTTTGTCGCCGTCCAGGCAGAGGATAAAGAGTCAGTGAAGGAGATCGGCAAAGATGTCATCGACCTTGCCACGGCCCTGGGCTTGATTAAATCCGTGCGACCTCACGCTCAGGCGATTTTGGATGCAGCTGATAAAAAAGATTGGTCTTCCATCCGGCGCGAATTTGACCTCACCCAGAAAACGGTGCGTGATACCATGGAGCAAATGAAGGACGCGGATCTATCCCAGTGCGTGAGCATGGGTGGCTGGCTGCGCGGCACCTCCAGCGTCACCTCTGTGGTCGTGAAAAATTTTTCCGCCGACAGCGCTGAGCTTCTCAATCAGCCGATGCTTGTGGAGCACTTCATCAACAGCATCGACAAAATGGGCTCTACCGTAAAGGAACAGGCCATCGTCAGCGACATCGCAAGCGGCTTAAAAGACATCATGGCCAAGATGGAAGGTGCCGTGGATGGTTTTACCAAAGATTCCGTGCGGGACATCGGCAAAGTCTGTGATTCCCTGCTCAAAGGCATTCAGGCGGCGAAGTAAGCAACTTCTCCATCCGGCACATTCAACCCGACACCCTGCCATGCGACTTTTTTCCTGCCTGCGCCCTGTCACCATTGCTTTGATCGCCTTACTGGCGATGCCTGCGTTTGCGACCGTGGATGATGCTCATAGCTTCGCCATGGAGGGTGCCGTTCCCTTCGTCGAGCAGGGGTTTATCGTTCGTGAAGAATACTGGAATGGCGAAGTCGCCAGTGGCCAGGGCCTGATGATCAAGCACCAGATGTTTAAGGGCAACGAGTATGCCTTTTGGCTAGGCACCGCAAACGAAGGCGTAACGTTCGACCTGAAAGTCTATGACGAAAAAGGCAAGGAGATCACCATCGCCGCTAAAAGCGACAAGATGTTTGCCTCCGCCCGAGTCAACCCCCCACGAACGGGCACGTACACCATCGTCTTCTCCCTGACCTCTAAGAATGAAAAAGGACTCTATTGGGCCTTAGCCTATGGCTATCGTTAAGCCTTATCGCTCGAAGCCGTGAATACATCCGATGGTATGGCCCACGCTGCTGAGGCCTGACTGAATGCTTTGCCAATGTCCATGATCGAGACCCTGACTTATGAAACCCCGCAATTCCTGCAAAAGCTGCTAGGTCACGACTTAGCTGGGCTGCGCATCATCGCGGAACTTTGTGGAGCCCAAGTGACCTCCCGCGAGAGCTGGGTGCGTATCGAAGGCACTGAAACGGCTGCATCTGCCGCACGCGAAGTTTTTATCCAGCTAGAAAAAGTGCGCCGCAATGGCGGTGAAATCACAGCGGCGATGATTCGCCTTGTCGCCGAAAGCGTCATCACAGAGGTAGGTGATGAACCCGCTGGCATGATTCACGCCTTGAAGCTGACGACTTCTTCTAAAAAACCGCCCGTGCTGGCCAAGACGCGTGGTCAGATTGGCTACGTGCAAGCGATGAAAGATCACGAAGTCGTCTTCGGCATCGGCCCTGCTGGCACTGGCAAAACCTACCTCGCCATGGCCCAGGGCTTACATCTACTTCGAGAAAAGCAGGT
>JBIKYV010000215.1:0-4999 GCA_044355075.1 Prosthecobacter sp. | reverse complement strand
TGTCATCCAGGTCGAACCAAAACGTCGCGCCCGTGGCATCGATCACGAAGGGATGCTCGGCATCGCGCTGCATGTTCTCAAAGCCGAGCGGGTAAATCACCTTCGCCCCCTGCCAGCGCTCCTGCCCGAAGCGATAATCCCCCGGCGGGATGCGCACACTCTCCGCACCACTCTCAAACGCCTTCATCACCATCGGCATCACGCCCTTGCCCAGCTCCCGCTGCGCCTCCTTCTCCGCCTCCGTGAACTGCGGCCCAGCGGGCAGGTCAAAGCTGAAGCGATACTCCGCTGACGGTGGTGCTGGGGTGGCGAGAATCTCTCGCTGAATCGGAGTGAGGTGGTCGAGTGCGGAGACTGTGGCGAGGAGAGCGGTAAGAAGCATGGTGTTGTGAGCCGATCATTTAAGCGTCTGAAGAAATGCCTGGATGTCTTCGAGTTCCTGCGGTTTGAGCAGGAGATTCATGGGGGGCATGGGCGAGACGCCGAGCTTTTCGAAGCCTTCGGCGAGTTTGGCATTCGGATTGATCAAAGACTGCACCAAGTAGGCGGCATCCTTTTTGGCGGCGATGCCATCCAGCGGTGGGCCGACGGCATTTCCTTGGCCCTTGAGGACGTGGCAGTTTTTGCAGGAGGCGACGGGGTGATTCCAAAACAGCTCCTCGCCGCGTTTGGCATCGCCGGGCTGAGTTTGGGCGGCCAATGCCTCGCCGGGGATGAGTTCACAGAGCCTGATGTCATCGAAGAGAGCGCCGCCGCGGCCAGCGGTGGAGAGAAGGATGCGGGCCATCTTGCGGTCCTGGCTGTTGAAGATGGTCTCGACCTCGATCCAGCCTGTTTCGCGGGGCGAGATGGTGGCGCTGCGGGAGCCGCTGTGTTCTTCCATGAGGGTGACATCGCCCGCTACGCGATCCCAAATCCATCCGCTGAGGCGGTAGTTGGTGTTGGGTTTGACGGTCACTTCCTGAACCATGGCATTGCCTTGGGCTGTGTCTGATGGTGGGATGCCTTTGAGGCCGAGATTGCCTTCTTTGGCATCCTTTCCTTTCACATGAAACCAAGGCGTGATCTGCTCGGAAGCGGGCGGCTTGATGCGGCGATGATTGAAATACGCGGGGGACCAATTTGTTGGCAGTTTGTTCGGCCCGAGTTCTTCAAAGTTGCCATTGGTCAGCAGATTCGGCCCGTCTTTGTAGGCAGCGGCGCTGTGCTTCTTGGCCAGCATTTGTGCGGCTGACCTCAGCCATTCATCACGACGGATGCTGTCCTCCAGCGTGAGTTTGGCGATCAGCGTCTGCAACTCCGGCGTGGTGGCAAAGTCAGATAGTTTTACCAAGGCTGCCAAGCGTGTGATGGGGTCGGGATCGGTCACGACAGTGGACGAGAAGTAGAGTGCCTGGGCCTTGGCATCAGCTCCCAAGGCACGGATGGCATTTCGGCGGAGTTTGGCCTCTTTTGCGGTCAAAGCATGACGCAGCGTGGGCTCGTCGAGCTGCTCCAGGCCTTTCAGCGTCCAGAGAGCATGGATGGCGGCTGCGCTGGAGTTTTTATCCATCACGATTTTTCGCAGATCCGCTGCGGCGGCGGTCATGCGGCCCTCCACGAGCTTTTGTTGCGCGAGGAGCCGCCAGTATTGCACATCGTCAGCGAGCGTCTTCACCAGCGTGGCGGCATCCGCGCCGACGAGTGACTTTTTCTCCGGTTTGGCCTCTTTTCCAATGATGCGGTAAATGCGGCCACGAGCGTGATCTCGCAGTTTGGTGAGGTGAGCGTTGCCTTCGCCCTTTTCGCCGTTCATTTCGCCGGTGAGCACGTCTTTGGCGGGATTGTGCTGAAGGATGAAGTTTTGCCAATCCGCGATCCACACCGCGCCATCCGGGCCGACCTCGGCAAACACGGGCGAGGTCCATTCATCACTGCTGGCGAAGAGATTCATGGCGTCCATGGCCTTGTAGCCAGCGCCTTCGGGCCGCACATCCATCAGCGCCACGATCTTCACCGTTGGTTCGCAGATCATTGCTTTGCCCTGGAAACGAGCGGGCAGGTTCTTTGAGTAGATGAAGTGGCTGTTCGCTGCCGAGGTGTAGCCGCCGAATCCATCGACCTGAATCAGATTCGGCGTGATGGCGTGTGCCTCGCGAGTGACATTGATCTTCTTTGCGGTGATGACCGCCAAACCATCCGGCACAGCGGACTTCGGAATGCCGCCGAAGAGAATCGGTGCTCCATTCGCCAGACCACCAAAGAGGTCGCCAGCATCATTGGCGCTCCAGGCCCACGAGTTCAGGCCAAACTGATGCATGAACTCCAGCATCGAGCCATCCGCGCTGAACCGGTAGATCCCGCCAGTGAACTGCATCTTCTTCCCGCCCACCGTGCCATCAAAGCCGGAGTAGCCCACGCAGCCATGCAGCCAGTTGTCATAGCCGTAGTGAAGATTGCTGGCCTGTGCATGCGTGTCCTTGATGCCCCAGCCCTCCATGATGGTTTGGCGCACATCGGCTTTGTCATCGCCATTGGTGTCTTTGAGAAATAGAAAACGCATCGCCTGTGCGACGATCACACCGCCATTCGCCAGCACGAGCCCGGTGGGGATGTTTAGCTTGTCCGCGAAAACGGTGAACTTGTCCGCTTTGCCATCGCCATCGGTGTCCTCGCAGATTTTGATGCTGTCGTGGCCTTCTCCATTGGCGGCGATCTCATGCGGATAGTCGCGAGTTTCCGCCACCCAGAGCCTGCCACGCTCATCCCAGGCAAAAGCGATGGGCTTGGCGATGTCTGGCTCAGCGGCGAAAATCTCCAGCCGACAATCCGCAGGCACTTGCGTGCGCTCCATCGAGCCTTTGACCGAAAAAGGCTTCTGGAACACCACGGACGGTTTGTCTTTTTCATAGGCGGGCACCTTCACACTCGCATCACGCTGTTCCGGTTCGCGGCTCGCGAGGAACTGCTGCCACCCGGCTTTGCGCTCATCGCCCACACACCAGAGGATCGCATTGCGCAGCATCTTTTGGAAATCCGCATTCTCCCAGGTGCGCTCGTCATGACCGCTGGCGGTGTAGAACACACGCCCCTTGCCCTGCTCACGCACCCATGTCCACGGCTCGCGATGCTGCGGCTCCACACGCTCCGCCAGCAGCTTGCGACCCAGCGGGTTGTGCTCGTCATGCACATAGGTTTCATCCCAGGTCTCGTATTCGTTCACGCCTTCCAGGATCGGATGGGATTTATCGAGAAACACCGACTTGAAGACCTCCGCCTTGTGCGAAAGAAAACGCCCGCCCACCAGCCTGGCAAAGCGCGGTTCGCCTTTGAAACACGCACTGGCACTATGGATCGGCAGAAAGCCATGTCCGCTCTCCACAAAGCTCTGCAAGGCCTCAAACTGCGCGGGTGTGATCCCGCCGTGATTCCCGTAGTGCATCACCGCGTCGTAGTGCTGGAGGCGCTCCGGCGTGAAGCAGTCCGCCTTCACCTCATAGTCAAAGTAGATGCCCTCACGCCCAAGGTTCTGCATCAGCAGCGCACACCAGCGAGCCGAGGCATGAAACTTCTGCTCCTCGTGCCCGAGAAAGAGCACACGAATGGGGCCATCAGCAGCAGAGGCGCACAGAGCGAAGACGAGAGTGAACAGAGCAATGAGGCGAGGCATGATTTGAGGGTGTTTGAATGATTGCGTTAATGTTGAGATGGGTTGCGCACGTTGAGCGTGAGAGACACGTCATCCACGAAGTGAGCCACCTTTGGCCCCGGTTGTGGCCGCGTGGATGCCCCCAGCCACAGGACGACTGACTTCACGCCAGGGGGGAGCGGCATCTTGATCGCGAACCGCTGCCAACCCGGATTTCCAGAGGGCACCTCCAGCACCTGCGACAAGGTCACGATGCCACTTTCCTCCGTCTCCAGCGGAAACGTCGGCACTTCATCCGCTGATTCGGCAAAGCCAAAGAGCCGCAGCTTGTAACGGCTCCCATGAGCCGGATCACTGGTTCGAAACGAAGCCGCCAGCTCCAATTCGTGATCACTGCCCCCGCGCAAGGCACTCACGTCCACGATCTGCACCAGTCGCGAGTAAGGACGCTCATCGTCTGGCAAAAGTCGCAACGCCCGACCACCATCAGGCCCAGGCACCACCTCCGCGTGATCCGCCGCCCAAGCTCCCGTGGACTGCGGGAATCCTTCCGCTACCGCTCCGCTCAAGCCCTCAAAACTCCCTTCCGCTATCGTGACCCTCTCATGCTTCACCACATCTGGAACGGCCCGCATCCCATAAACCAGCGACGCACTGAAAACGCCGATGACCAAGCCCGCCGCCGCCGCCGTGAGCGAACGCCATCCCTGCCAGCGCGTGGAAGTCGCCCCCATGGGTGTTAGTGCACGTTGCGAAAGAGGCACCGGCAGGCTCAGCGCCGTCTGTGCAGACTCCGCAGCGGCTTCCAGCGCGGAGTCGAGATTGAGCGCATCGAGATACCAGTCGCGCAGCGCGGGATCGGTCTTGAGTTGCTGTTCCAACGCCTCCGTCTCGGCCTCGGTGATGGTGCCGGAGATGTAGCGTTGGATGAGATCATGCCAGTTCGTCGTCATAGGGGTTCCTCCTGAGCCAGGGTGCGCCGCACGCACTCCAGCAGCGCCTGCCGGATGCGATGCAGTTTCTTGTAAATCGCCATCGCGGTCTCGCCGCGTTGCGCTGCCAGATCGTCCATGCGCGTGCCCTTCGTGTAGGCCGTCAGCACCAGCTCGCGTTGCACTTGCGGCAGCTTTTCCAGGCACTGCTCCAGCGCCTCGCGCTGTGTGACGTGCCGCTCCTCCAACTCCGCCTGGCGGTCCGCGAGCTGCTGGATCAACTCCTCGCCAAACACATGCCGGTCACGCTTACGACGCTGGAGATGGTGCAGCACCTTCATTCGAGCCACACCGAAAGCCCAGTGACGAAAATCCACGGCACCCTCAAACTTCTGCCACAGCGTCACGATCACCTCCTGCATCACCTCCGAGGTCTCAT
>JBIKYV010000214.1:0-5096 GCA_044355075.1 Prosthecobacter sp. | reverse complement strand
CAAATTCGCTGCCCATCACGATTAGTGTTTCTTCCAGCAGACCGCTGGCATCCATGTCCTCAATGAGTGCACTCACAGCTTGGTCCATGGGAGGTAACAAAAAGTGCTTTAAATTTCGCCAAGCAGCTTGGTGCGTGTCCCAACTTTCGTTGTTACCCAAATTCACCTGAACCATCCGCACGCCACTCTCAATGAGACGTCGTGCCATTAGCAGAGACCAGCCAAAGCTGTGCCTGCCGTAGCGATCGAGCAGGTTGGGGTCCACTTTTTCCAAGCTAAAGGCATCGTGAACCTGTTTGTTTCCTAGCAAGGATATGGCAGCACTGCGGTAACGATCAAACGACTCGTCACCTGCCAGTTGAGTGAGGTCTTCAGTTTGCTGTTCCAGTGAGTCTCGCAACGAAACACGGTCCAGTACACGATCTAAGGAAAGGCCCTGTGGTAGCGAGAGGTGGGGGGCCTGGAATCTCAGGGAAGTATCCTTTTCTAAACCACGCTCATGATGAAATAAGTAAGCAGGGTAAGCGCCATAGTGCTCGGGATGGTACGGCGACATCTCCAAAAACCACGGATCATGCTGTGCGCCAAGCATGCCTCCAAACTGACCCGCTAAGGTGCGGCCAGTGCGATGGATCAACTTGTCCGGCAAAACAATCGCAGGAGGAAGATTGTCATGACGTGGCAGCAGGGAGTTCGCCAGGGCGGCGATACTTGGATGATCCGTTTTTTTGGGCCGAGTCGGATCAAAACCAAGCGGCATGTCCGAGCGGCCTGTGAGCATGGTGTGGTGGCCCTGCGAGTGCTCGCTATTGCCATGGGTTAGAGAGCGAACGAGGGACCACTTGTTGGAAATTTTTGCCAAACGGGGCAGATGCTCGCAGATGTGCAGGCCTGCTGTCTGTGTCCGAATGGGTTTGAACTCACCCCGATATTCCATCGGAGCCTCCGGCTTCATATCAAAGCTCTCTTGCTGAGCCAAACCACCGGAGAGAAAGATGTAAATCACCGATTTCGCACGCGGCCTAGCAGCAGGGCTGGTGGCTCCCATCGCTTGCAGAGCCTGAATATGGTTCATCCCAAGCCCCAATAGACTGACGGCACCCGCCTGGAGAATGTCTCGGCGAAAGCATCGTTGGTTTGGGTGGGGAAGGCTCATTTGCAGAAAGGAGGGGCAACGGCAAAAGCTCTTCTAAGTCACACCAGCTCGGGCATTGGCTGCCAGCCATCGACCAAGTACTGGGGACGTCCTGTGAGGTCATTGAGAGTCGTCTTGACGGTGTCGATGCCCATGAACTGATACAGTGAGGCAAATACCTCTCCGAAATGAACCGGACGCTCTGTGGGCTCGCCACCGAGTTTATCCGTCGCACCGATGACCTGACCTGTGCGGAAGCCGCCTCCGGCTAGAAGCGCGCCGCCCACACGCGGCCAGTGGTCGCGACCGCCATCTTTGTTGACGATCGGGGTGCGGCCAAACTCTCCCCAGGCTACCACTGCGACATCCTTATCTAGACCGCGTTCATGCAGATCCTCCACGAGGGCACTCATGCCTTGGTCAAAGAGAGGCAGGTGACGAAGGAGTTGGGGATAATTATTGTCATGAAAGTCCCAGCGGCCAAAGTTCAGTGTCACGACTCGTGCACCTGCCTCCACCAGTCTGCGTGCGAGTAAAAAATGCTCCAGATTCAGCGGTGCGCCATCTCCGTAGTTTTTGGGGTCGCCCTTGCCGTAGCGTTCGCGGGTTTTGGGTGATTCATGGCTTAAATCCAGGGCCGTTAGCAGTTTGCTGCTGGTTAGCACATTCAATGCCTGTTGATTGAAGGCATCCATGCTAGACACAAGGCCGCTGGCATCCATCTCGCGGCGGAATTGATCAAACCCTTGCAAGAGCGAGCGACGATCTTCCAGTCGCTCCAGGTTGATGCCGTTCAACTTCAAGTCCTCGACCCCGGCACCATTGGGGCGAAAAGCCGCGTGTGTATTGCCGCAGTAACCTGGATGCCCTGGAGAGCCATAGGGCGGATGCCCCGCCTTGGGTGCCAGCCCCACAAAAGCGGGCACGGCAGGGTCCGCTTGTCCATGAATCTTGGAGATGATGGAGCCAAACGAAGGCGGGTCAGACAGTCTCCCTACCGGGGCTCCGCCTCCGTTCGGCGGTGGTGGTTTGCCTGTGTAACAAATGAAGCTGTCATGCGCGCCATTCGGGCTGCCGTACATGCTGCGGATCGGTACCAGCTTATCCATGATCCGCGCCAGTCGTGGCGCATGTTCGGAGATGTGGATGCCTGGCACCGCTGTCTTGATCGGCTTGTAGGGACCGCGAATTTCCAGCGGGGCATCCATCTTCAAGTCATACATGTCCTGGTGCGGCGGGGCTCCGCAGAGGTAGATCATGATGACGGATTTGAAGCTGCGCCCAGTCCGAGCCTCAGCCTCTGCCTTCAGCAGCCCTGGGAGGGAAAGTCCACCCATGCCAAGACTGCCGATGCGCAAAAAATCGCGCCGGGATATGCCGTCGCAGAGTTTGCCTTCAGCTTTGCTGGAGAGAGTAAGCATGATCTCTGGAATAAGCCGCGAACTTGCCCGCACTTTCAGCAAAGTGCTGGCATTCAGTCATTCAGGTAAGATTGATGGAAGGTAAGTGTCTGATGTGGCGGTGTCTAAGCGTTCAGCTTTTGATGCTGGGCGCTTGGTGTGGTTTTCGGCTAGTCGTTGATCTGCCTGAGCTGAATCAATGAAGCTTGCTGTGGTGCGGTGCCTTGCTTCTTCTGCGTAAGTTTGCGAAAGGGATATCCTCTCGTCAGGTTGTGGATGCCGCACTGATGATTCACCATGTCCGACTTTTCTCATGCCCTATCCTTGGTGTTGGCTGGCCTTGCGCTGACAGGCTTAGGTGCGGCCATGAGCTGGCATTGCTGGCGGTCCATGAAAAGCGGTATGGTTCAGGTCTCAATCGCCTTAGTGGTGAACCAAGATGAGCAGCCTAAATGGTTCTCTTTTGTCATCGCTTTCTTCAGCTTGTGTGCCGCCGTGTTAGTCGCAACCGGAGCTTCCTGCCTAGCTGTAGGAATCGTGCGATTTTAAGGTTTTGCCTTTTCTTCCACCTGTTCCGTCTTGTTTTCTGAGAATCTTCGGCCGTGTTTACATCAGACTAGGCTCCTTTTGCTGTGTTTTTTGCCGCCTTTGGGCTTCATGATCCAGGCTGGCATGAAGTTTGGCCTTCGAGCTCATTCCCCGGACGAGTTACGTTAAGAGGGGGTTGGCGCAGAGGTTATGGCCTTGTTGCGGCATTTGTGAGATGAGACGAGACTTTTTTTGAAGCAAGCTCGCTGCAGAAGCTCCGCCTTGACCTCGGGGCCAGTTTGCCCCATTTGACGCCCCCTCCCATGTCTGATCTGCCTCGAACTCTCGCGATTGCCTCCGATCACGGTGGCCTTGACCTGAAGAACGCTGTCTTCCATCATTTGCTGGAAGGTGGTTATCAGGTGGAGGATCTGGGCGTTTTTACCACCGAAAGCGTGGACTATCCAGATTATGCCGAGTTAGTCGCCGCTCGTGTGCTCGAAGGCCATGCCGACGCAGGCATCCTGGTCTGCACGACAGGCATAGGCATGAGCATCACAGCGAATCGCCATGCTGGTATCCAGGCTAGTCTCGTGCACGATGCTGAGACGGCGACTATCACTCGCGAGCACAACGCCAGCAATGTTCTTTGCCTAGCTGGCAAAACCACTCCCGTCGAAACTGCGAAATCCATCGTAGATGCATGGTTGAAAACCCCCTTCGCAGGGGGGCGCCATGCCCGCCGAGTCTCCAAGATGAATAAACAAGCCCATCCTCTCAGTATTCTTGCCGCTGCCGACCCCGCCGTCGCTGCGATTGTTGATGCCGAACAGCATCGCCAGCAGAACAACATCGAACTCATCGCCAGTGAAAACTTTACCTCCCGCGCCGTCATGGCCGCCCAGGGAAGCTGCCTGACGAACAAGTATGCCGAAGGTTACCCCGCTAAGCGATGGTATGGTGGCTGTGAAGAGGTCGATAAAGTCGAGCAACTTGCCATTGATCGCGCCTGCCAGCTCTTTGGTGCCAAGTATGCCAATGTGCAGCCCCACTCCGGATCACAGGCCAATGCTGCTGTCTATTTCAGCGTGCTCCAGCCCGGTGACAAAGTGCTGGGCATGAACCTAGCTCATGGCGGCCATTTGACCCACGGCAATCCGGCCAACTTCTCCGGTCGCTTCTACAATTTCTGCCAATATGGTGTGAGCCAGACGGACGAGCGCATCAACTACGACGAGCTCGCGGAGGTCGCTCAGCGTGAGCAGCCAAAGATGATCACTGCTGGAGCCAGTGCCTATCCCCGCATCATCGACTTCAAGAAGATGAGTGAGATTGCGAAGAGCGTCGGCGCTTATTTGTTCGTCGATATGGCTCACATCGCGGGTCTCGTGGCTGGGGGGGCTCATCCATCACCCATGGAATACGCTGATTTTGTCACCAGCACCACGCACAAGAGCCTGCGTGGTCCACGTGGCGGCATCATCCTCACCAACAGCGAGGAGCTGATCAAAAAGATCAACAGCCAAGTCTTCCCCGGTGTCCAGGGCGGGCCACTCATGCACGTCATCGCTGCCAAAGCCGTTTGTTTTGGCGAATGCCTGAAGCCTGAGTTCAAGGACTACACCGCCCAGGTTGTGAAAAATGCCCAGGCATTGGCTGCCCGTCTTGCCGAACTTGGCTACCGCATTGTCAGTGGTGGCACCGACAACCACCTGATGCTCGTCGATCTTCGTCCGAAAGGACTCAACGGAAAGATCGCCAGCGAGACACTCGACCACGCGGGCATTACCGTGAATAAAAATGGGATTCCTTTTGATACCGAGAAAATTACCCTCGGCGGTGGCATCCGCATTGGCACGCCAGCTGTCACCACGCGCGGCATGAAAGAGCCTGAGATGGTGCAGATCGCCAACTGGATCGACCGAGCCCTGACCGGTAAGGATGACCCAGCGGCACTCGCGCAGATCAAGGTGGAAGTCGCTCAGATCAATGAGCGCTTTCCTGTGCCGTGAGATTCAGTGTCTGAAAAATCA
>JBIKYV010000213.1:0-5144 GCA_044355075.1 Prosthecobacter sp. | reverse complement strand
ATGCCTGCACCTACCCAGCCCTCGAAATACCCGGCAATGGCAGTGCCGAGGAGAGGGAGCGTGGTTAACCTGGGAATCCAGCGTGCGCGACGACGGGCAGCTAGCAGCCCAGGATCTATGGTTTCATCAAGCTTCAAACTGAGGACAAAACGCCTCATGGTAGAGTCGATGTGGACGCTGAAGAGGCGACGAATCTCCGGATCGGTCTCTGTGGGCAGTTTTTCATCCGGCGGGAAGAGTGTGCCACGCCCGTGGTTGTGAAGAAAGCGGTCGTACAGGAGGTAGTCTTCCTCGAGCATGATACCAAACTGACGCCAACGTTCACCGCTGCATTGCTGAAGGTTCTGAAAAAGACGATGGTCGAGGGTCTGTGCGCGATTGGTTCCGCCTGGATGTTTTGCGTCAAGGGCGGAAGCTTCTTGATCATCGGGGCCATCTTTGACAAAGGCCTGACGAATCGATAGGGTTTTATCCGCGAGTGCAGCGAGCTGGATGCAGCTCTCTTGGTAGTCCTGCTGAGTGGCATCGAGTCCTGGGAGGATTCTTTTCAGCGTGCGATCGATTTGCAGCTCTCTTTCGGCACTCATTTCACGAACGACCTCGGCCGCGCGGCGAGCTTCGTTGGCATGTGTGTTGATGCGGTGATGCATCGAGGCAAGGATTTGCCGCGAGAGTTGAATGGCACCAAGTAGCTTTTGAATGCGAGTGCTGTTGCGCTCGACAAGTTCGGTAATGTGCGTCTCTAGCGGTTGGAAACCGCTTTCTTTCATCAGGTTTTCTCGGTCGATTCCCGAACTACGGGCTAGGTAGGCCTTCTTGGCAGAGACAGGGAAGATGGGAAAATCACGCCCGTGCCGCTGGCGGAGCAATTGCTTCATGTAGTCGATGATGACATTCATCTCCTCCGCTGTGCGCAGGTCACTCTCCTGGAGAACGAAGAGCATGTTGTGCATCGAGTGGCGGTGCACTTTGTCTAGAAACTGCCAAGCGCTGTCCCCCCAGGGGTTCGTGGCGCTGAAGACAAAGACAACTAGATCTGAGATCGGAAGGAACCGCTCCGTGATTTCTTGATGTTCGTTTTCAATGCTATTCGTGCCGGGAGTATCGACGATATGGAAGTCGCGCAGGAAGGATGAGGGAGCCTGTACCTCTTCCAACACGGGGGTGATGGGTAAAGTGGCGTGCTCGGGGCCGTATTTGTAGAACAGAGTTTTGCTTGTGGTGGGACGGCCGTCTGTCTGAGAAAACTCCTGTCCAAAGAGCGCATTGAGAAAAGTTGATTTTCCGACATTGAATTCGCCGACGATAACAAAGACGAATGGCTCATGCAGGCTGCTCGTAAGATGGGCGACGGTGGCCTGCGATTCTGAGGCTCCGTTTAGGTCACGCAGCAATGTGCCGAGCAGATGCAGATGTGCGTCGAGGCGTGAGCGTAGTTGAAAGTAAGTTTCGCCAATCATGGGAAGAGCGATCTGGAGGCGGTCAATGAAAACGAAAAGCCTCCTCATGTCGAGGAGCGAGAGAGCGGGAGGGAAAGCTTTCGATGACGCTAACCTCAGCAGAGATCGATCCAGAATGGGCAGACGATGATTTTTTATCGTTTAGGTAGCCCTGCTGTCAGTCTGATTACCGCGTCATCGGTATGGGATCATGGTCAGCGATGGGCACGGCTGGACGAACGACGACGCCGACTGGCATAGCTGCTTTTTCCATGTTGAGCAGTTGGCTCACGGTGACGAACTGATAGCCTTTGGCTAGAAGTTGATCGAACATGGCTGGCATGGCTTGGATCGTGGGGGGGTGAATGTCATGAGCGAGCATGATGGCACCCGAATGAGCGCCCTTGACGAGACGATTCGTGACAACGGAAACGCCTGGGCGACGCCAGTCCTGCGGATCTACAGACCACATGATCGTGCTGTAGCCAAATTCGCTAAACATCATCTGTTTGATGCGTGTATTGATCGCTCCATACGGAGGGCGAATGAGCTGTGGACGATAGTTGGCTACCTCCATCAGGGCATCTTCACTCTGCTTTAATTCCATACGGATCTGAGCATCCGAGCGGCTAGTGAGGCTGCAATGCGTCCAGGTGTGGTTTGCCACCTCGTGACCTTCTGCGATCATGCGCTGGATGATCTTGGGGTAGGCTTTGGCATTTTTGCCGATGACGAAGAAGGTACACTTGATGTTACGCTCCTTCAGGATGTCCAGCAGCTTAGGGGTGAGCGTCGGGTGTGGTCCATCGTCGAAGGTCATGGCGACGACAGGCTGCTCGATCTGCACCTGAGAATAGCTGATTCGCGCCCCTGCGGGAGGTACGCTGGGGAGAGTGGATGGCTGATTTAGTCGGCGGATGAGTGGATTTTCCTGAAGAAGCGAGTCTTGCGCAGGAAGGGGGATGCGGCCTTGGTCTGGAAAGATTGGCTTTTTACCCGTCGAAGAACAGCCAGCGCTGCTCATGAGTATGCCAAGCCAAATGCTGAGATACATGTGTCTGGAGGTCACTTGGAGAGAAACAAGGTGGCTAGAGTCAAAGAAAAAACACATTAGAAGACTGGCTTCATGTAGCCGAGCCAAGCCAAGCAGCCCCCGATGGCTGCTGCCAAGAGAACGACGATCCATGCTGGGAGAATGCCACGGCGCGAAAGTACAGGAAGGAAGCCTAGCACGAGCCAGAGGCCGATTTTCACCCAAACCCAGGTGGGCATACTTTTAAAAATACCTAGTTTGGCCAACATGCCAAAGCCTGAGATCAGGCTAATCAGCAGCCCGATACCATGCCATTTCATGGCTCGGCGAGAATCAGGAGTCAGAAGGGCGCCGAAGCCGATGAAGACGAAAATTAGACCAATGAGGTGAAGTAGATGATAAAATGACAGGGGCATGGCAGCTATCTAGGTAGCGAATTCGTGCTGACAAGCTCAGGAGTCAGCCTAATGCAAAAAGTCAGAACTGAACTTACTTGGCCTGAAGGCAAAGGACCTTTCCCGGCGCGTTGCGCACATACAGTCGGCCATTGGCTAGGACTGGAGCGCTCCAGCAACGACCGCTGAGGACCTGGGCCCGAGAACTTTCTTCATAGCCGTTGCTGGTGGCTTTGGCGATCACGAGCTCGCCTTTCTCTGTGAGAATGATCAAGCGTCCATCGGATGCCATGAGAGATCCGAAACCGATGCTTTTTTCCTCCCAGAGCACTGCACCTGTCATGAAATCGAGGCATTTGAGCGAGCAACGGCTATTTTGATCACCATCAATGCCATAGAGACAATTGCCGATTAGCACGGAGGAGTTGAATTGATTCTTCAGGAATTTGTTTTCCCAGATCTTTGTTGGCTTGCTATCGTTGATTTTCAATAAGGTGCAGCCTTTGTTGTAGCCGGTGGAGATGAACACGTGCTCGCCATTCACGATAGGGTCGCTGGCATTAACACCATAACGTGTCGCCCAGCGGTACGACCAGATGGGGGTCCCGTTATCAACCTGGATGGCAGTGTAGGCATCGGTTGAGGAAACGATAGCAAGCTTTTTGCCTGCCGAGCTGTAGGCCACTGGAGTCGAATAGCCGGCGCTGTCGGTGTCACTTTTCCAGATGATTTTACCTGTCATCTTATCGACGCCCATACCTGCTTTGCCGACATTAATGATCAGCAAGTTGCCCTGCACTAGAGGTGCGCCTGCGTATCCCCAATCGGGGATGCTGGACTCGGTCTCCTTTTGTACCTGACGCTCCCAGATGACCTTTCCTGTGGCAATTTCGAAACAAAAGAGATCTCCCCAGCGGCTGAGGTGATAGAGCTTATCGCCATCAATGGTCGGGGTGTTGGATGTCCCCCCTTCGTAATACTTGTCCCCCAGATCGGCAGCATAAGAATACTTCCAGAGGACTTTACCTGAGACCGCATCCAGGCACCAGATGGTGTCCTGGCCATCGGCGTGACCTGTGGTCATCACTTTTTCATTCGCGACCACAAATGAGGAAAATCCCAGGCCGACTTCGGCTTCCCATAAGGGTTGAGGCTCAGCAGCCAGCTTCCAACCTGTCTCCGTGGAAATGCCATCGCCATTCGGACCTCTCCATGCAGGCCAATCGGCAGCGATGGAGGGGATGGTGGAGAAGAGAAGGGCAATACTGCTGCAGACAGGAAAATGAAGCTTCATGCAGCTGCAAATACGTGCCTGCCTTCTCAGTTCGCAACCGACAATGCGGAAAGTCCTGGCCCTGGGTGAAACAGCTATGGCTTCTGGGGAACGGGCGAAGAAGCTGGAGCGGGTGCTGACTTGAAGGCGTAAAGTTGACCGTCATCTGCTCCCACAATTACATAACCTCCTGCAACCGCGGGTGAGCTCTTGATGGCTGCACCGATTTCATACTGCCAGACTTCCTTGCCGTCATTGACGTTCAGCGCGTAAAGATATCCGTCGTCAGCGCCAAAAAGAGCGACTTTGCCAGCGCAGATGACAGCACTGCTGTCGATGCGGTCTCGGCAGCGATATTCCCAACGCTTTGTGCCTGTGGCTCGATCGATGGCATGAAATCGTTTGTCGCGGCCACCACAAAAGACAGTCTGTTCCCAGATGGCGGGTGCAGCATAGAACTCGAATTCCCGCTCGCCATACTCCCAGACCTTGGCTCCTTCTGCCAAACTGTAGGCACCGATACGATTGCCATAATGGGAGACATAAATGATGCCGTCCGAAATCGCTACATTGTTGCCTATGTAGGATCCAACCTCAATCTGGCGCTCTTCTTTCCCTGTTTTAACGTCGTGCACATGGAGAACACTATCACAGCCACCAAAGACAACTTTACCGTCTCCCACCGCTGCGCCCCCATTGATATAGTAGCCGGTTTCTGCTGCCCACTCCTGGTTGCCGGTCTTGGCATCTAGGCAATAGACCTTGTAATCGTAGCTGCCGATCAGGACTTTTTGCGCTTGCGTGGTGGGGTCGGTCCAGACGTTAGCCGCGGCATGAACTTCGGCTTGAGTTTCATGTTTCCAGACCTCTTTTCCAGTGTCTGCGTTCCAGGCATAGACAAAACCATCCTGACATCCAGCGATGATAAGATCTCCAGCAAAGGCGGCAGATCCGTCAAATGCGCCTTTGCCAGCGGTCTCCCAGATCATGTCTCCGCTCTCTAG
>JBIKYV010000212.1:0-5147 GCA_044355075.1 Prosthecobacter sp. | reverse complement strand
GAAGGCAAGTGTATCGAGTGCGAGCTTGCGTTCTTCTTTGCTCAGTTCGTTGCTCTGTAATCTGGTTTGCAGATCGCTCACCGCTTGCACAGGGTGCAACCGCCAGGTGAGTTGAGCAAATTTATCACTCCAATCGAGTGCATTGCCCTGCATGATGGTCTTCAATTCTTCCCAGATAGCGGTTTCTTTGCCGGTGCATCCGATTCCCCAAGCTTCGATATAAGAGCGATCTTTGCCATCGTAGCGTTTGGCGAGCTCTATGAGAATGTTTTTGCTCTGTGCAAGGGGTGTGTCTCTCAGTGCTACGGCAACCTCCCTCCGCACAGCAGGAGATTCATCATGCGCTAGGCTACCGAGCATATCGATCAGTTCTGGATTCGCGGCGCGAAGTGCTCTGAGAGCGACAAGTCTGTGCTGCGCATTTTCGGATTCGAGCCAAACCCGCACACCACGAGTTCCAGCCTCTCCCATTTGTGCCAATAGCCATACCGCGCGTGCGGCAATGTATGGATTTTCGTTCTGCATCAGTGCAGCGATGGCAACTGCCGCCGCAGCTCCTTTTTCTTTCAGTTTCACAAAGGCAGTGTGGCGGACATTGCAGGCAGGTGAGCTTAGGGCAGCAATCAGGCCTTCTGTATTCTGGAGGTTGAGCTTTGGAGACCTCGGTTGCGTGCCTTTAGCGATGATACGATAGATAGTTCCTGAGCAGCTTTCATCCGTGTCTTGGTGGCCACCTGTGCGTTTGTCGAACCAATCACTGATGTAAATGGCACCGTCTGTACCTACGCAGACATCACTGGGACGGAATAGGGTATTTCTTTCGTCAGACATGTTGTTTTGTCCGCCGACGAAATCGCTCCCTTTGAAGATACCTGATGTGTTGGTCGTGCAGAAATTGAACCTTTCTAGTTTCATGCCAGCTCCATCGGGTTTGGGTAAATAACCAAAAACAACGTTGCGTCCTGTTTCACAACTTAGCAGAAGACCTTTCCATGAATCACCTAGGTTGCCATTTTCATAAAATGCCATGCCGGTGGGTGCCCCACCGCCATAGACATCTCCGGCTGGAAGGCTGCCGGGATCATCTTGGCGCCATTCTGCGGTAGGAATGCTCTGTCCTGGTCGTTTGTCGGCTCTCCATTGCCTTTTTCCTTCTTTGGAGAAAAAGCCGAAGAAGCCGCCTTCGATCAAGTGACTGACGCGGCAAGCTGGTGGATCATCATTGTCATTGAGATACATGTCCCCCCATGAATTCCTCACACCTTCATAACTGTTGCGGTAGCCATGCCCAAGAATTTTAGCACCGTGACCGCTGGGGTTTATGCTAGCTGTAAAGCCACCTACATAAACATGTCCGTCATCGCTTTTTTCGCCGGTGTAGGGATTGTTCAGGTAAGCTCCACCGATACGGAAGGTCGTACCGCTTTTGTCGCTGAATTTGGCTCCGCAGTTGCCGTTACTGAAATACCAGCGTCCATCGGGACCTGAATAGACGCTATGCAAACTGTGATCATGTTGCTGCTGTTCGAAGCCTGTGAGGAAAATCTCTCGTGTGTCCACCGCTGGGTCGAACTTAAGGTCACGGTTCACATCGACATACTTAATCAAATTGGGCGTATTTGATACCAAGATGACGTTGTCAAAAACTGCGACGCCTAGCGGGCATTCGAGTTCTTTTTCACGTACGAAAACATGACTGCTATCAGCCTTGCCATCTCCATCTGTATCTTGCAGCACTCGGATCGCGTCCCCCTCTCGACTACGTCCACTGTGACGTCGATAGTTGATTCCTTCTGCCACCCAGATGCGTCCCTCGGCATCCACGTCAATGTTCGCTGGATTGTAGAGCATTGGCGAGGTGGCCCACACGCTAATCTCTAGGCCTTCAGGTAGCTTGAACATGCTGGTGTCTAGGTGCTCAGCCTTGGCTTTCTCAGGCTCAAAGGCAGGCTGGTTGTAGTCTGGAGCAAAAGCAGGCTTACCTGCTGAATACTCTTTGCCTTTCTTTTTGGTGCCGTTTGAGGACGGTTCTGCTGACAATGCAGGGCTGCCAGTGAAATGAATAACAGCAAGAGCGAGCAAGACGTAGTAAGGGCGCAACATGGTGCAGTATGATGGAGGGGCGCAAAAAACGGGCAAGATGGAAGTCATCTTGCCCGATTGAAGAGTTCCTTCGATTTTGTAGCCCAAGGGAAAGCAGAATCGCCCTGCTGAGCTTCACATCTGGGCTGGTGAGCTTCCTGATAAGATTTCAAGGTTTGATATCAAAAAAACTCATTTCGCATAGCTGATCAGTTAGACTTATGCATCGGCCCTTCATTCAACTGCACTGGCGGCGTATTGAAACGAGGCACCATGTCTAGGGCCGCTACGGGAAAAAAGGAGAGTGTGGTGGCGGTAGGTTACAGTCGTTCCTTGTTCTGCCATAGCTTCGAAAAGTTGGTGTGATGTGCGAATGCGATGCTTTCTGATGCCAGATCACCGCATGCGGTTCACATAGTTTTAAAGGCTGTCTTGACGTGAAATAGTGTCCTATTCTCGATGTGACTCGCTTTTCGCATGATGCATAATCCTGATGATAGATAGCCCGGTGCCTCCAAGGTGTGACGTCGAAGTTTCCTTGTCCAGGTGCAGAGTAGCCTAACCAGACCTGAGGATGACAAGCTGGGGGCTGCTGGAAGATCGGCGTGTAACATCCTAGGGTAGGGACAAAGTTAGGCCCCAGATCGTGGGATAGATTTGCCCTGTAGGGATCAACAACACAGGACGATAGAGTAAAAGCGATAAGAACGAGCGTCGCGAAACTTCGTGCTTTGAATTTCATCATGGCACTCCGACGCAGTGTTTATAGCTTTATTCAAATCCACGAAAAAAGCTTTTTGCCGTGTGGGTGGTCTGTTCGGCAACCTCTGCTAGGCTTTGATTTCGAAATGCTGCAACGGCACGCGCAGTGTCTGCTACAAAAGCAGGTTCGCATCGTTTGCCTCGATGCGGCACAGGTGCGAGATAGGGGGCATCGGTTTCGAGCATGTAACACCCGTTGGGAACTTGGCTGGCAGTTCGAGCCATAGAGCCTGAGTTTTTGAAACTCACGATGCCTGTAAAGGAGATGAGATGCCCTGCTTCTAGCAAGGCCTCCGCCTCTTGGAGAGTGCCAGTAAAGCAATGAAAAACACCTCTGAGTTTTCCGTTGAACTGTTTAACGATAGAGGTCAGATCGTTCCAGCTTTCTCGGTTGTGTAGGATGACGTTTAAGCCAAGCTCAACGGCAAGATTTAATTGCAACTCTAGGCATTGAGCTTGGTGTGATTTCCATTTGGCAAGATCCCAGCCCGAAGGTGGCGCATGAAAATAATCCAGTCCAATTTCACCGATAGCAGTCACCTTTCGCTGCTGAGCCAGTGACCGCAATTCATGAATCCAGTCTTCACCAGTGACACTATCAACATCACAGGGATGAATGCCGACTGCTACTCGAATGTGAGGGCGTCCTTCTGTCAGCAAAAGGCATTTGCGTGCGTTCTCGAGATCAGTTGAAGGCACCACCATTCGAGATACACCTGCTTCCTGGGCGCGTTCGAGAACAAGTGGCAAATCCTCATCAAATTGACGGCTTCCAAGGTGGGTGTGTGAATCGAAAAGCATGGTGAATAAGCATTAGTCACAAGCGCGAATATGCTCCTTCAGGAAGAAATGAATGTGATTTTGCTTTGGCGAAATTGAAGGCGAAGTAGCCAGCAGCCTAGCGCTAACAAAAGAAGGTCTCTGGTGATCAACTCGAGATAATTGGATGCGGTATTTTCCTGGTTTCCGAAGCAGCCACATCGAATGTCGATGCCGCGAAGCCATGCGCTCAGGATCGCCCCCAGGAAGATCAGTAAACTAGCAACCAAAAGGCCGAGTCCACCTTTCCTGAACGGCCCACCCACGACGGCAATGCCAGCTATAATTTCAAGGTAAGGTATAAACAAGGCCATGATCCCAGCGTAAGGATCCAACAGTAGTTCAAAGCTTCGGATATCATCTAAAAACTGCGTGGGTTCCAAGGCTTTTACTATCCCAGCATAGAGGAAAGCACCACCAAACAATCCATGTAGGATAAGTCTTACGATGCTCACAACATCAATTGGGGTTAGATTTATTTCTTGCTGCGCGGGCTGCGCCTGTGCCTGGAATCGCACTTAAAAAGAAGTATTTCGGAGATGCCATGAGGTCTGCCACCTCACGTGTTGCGACTCGATTCATGCAATATTCCAGTCGGTCACGCGCAGAAGGATGGCGAGCTAGATGACGATCAAGAAAATCTGAAAGGTGTGCGTTGGCTCGAAATTCAACAGACAGAGTGCCAAGGTTCAAAAGTAAAATAGCCAAGCAAATCGCGAGTAGACCCAGGATGGCAAAACGTGCAGGGAATCGTAGAAGCACCATAGCTGCTAATAGCATACCCAGACTAAGTGTGGGCGCATAACGACTTAGTTTGATGATGGTTTGGCGCCACTTCAACTCCTTGAGCCCTTCTCCCTCTTCGGTTGCATGAGCCGCTTCATGGAGAGCGATGGCCCAATGTGCCATTTGCTTTCCTTGCGCGACGGAGTGCGAAAGAAACAAACGTTTACGGTCTGGGTCATAGTAATTGCTGATGACGCCGTCATGCTCGACGATTTCAGAGTTGGCGAGGCCTTGGTAGTTCAAAAAAAGCTGCGCTATTTCTGAGCCAGTATGAGCAGTGGGAGTCGATTCACGCAGAGCTTCTTCCATCATTGCGGAATATCGGCCAGAGGCCCAATTGCAAACCGCCAAACCAATCAAAAAAATCAGGATCGGGAGAACTAGCATAATCCTGATTTATTTTTCACAGTTTTGTGAGGCGTTGCTAGAAGTCATTAATCCATTTTCCCCAAACCTGAATCGGGATCGGGTTCAATAAAACCAAGCTCGACCAGGAATTCGTCCAATTGCATCAAAGTGGCTTCATACATTTCGAAGGAGAGATTGAAATTGAAAAAGCCATGTCCTTGACCCTCGAATTCAATCAGGCGACAAAGATTTTTTTTCTTAGAACACTATTTCGCAAATTTGTAGCTGCATGGGAATGGAGCCACACGGTCCGACGTCCCATGCATGATGAGCATAGGTGGCAAACCTGC
>JBIKYV010000070.1:0-17361 GCA_044355075.1 Prosthecobacter sp. | reverse complement strand
AGATCGTTCGCTTTGCCGTCCTGAATAGCCAAGGAGTTCACGTCAAAAAGTCGTCGTGCCTGAGCGAAAGCCTGCTGTCCAAGTTCCTCACGCAACTCGCGAAGAATCGGTCCAGGACGATTGCGTTGCCCGACCTCTGAAGCGCCAAAAAAAGCGGCCATTTCATAAAACTGACGCTGTGTCCAGTCAGCGAAAGGATGATCGTGACACTGGGCACAAGACACATTGGCTCCAAGGAAAGTGCTCAATGTTAGACTCAGATTGTCGAGCCGCATTCCTCGATCCCGCAGCAGATAACCGGCCGCCCCATTTTCTAACAACTTGCCATCGGCAACTAGCATGTCCCGAACGATTTCATTCCAAGGCCGATTTTGCGCCAACTGGTCCTTTAGCCATTCTTCATAAGTGAAAAACTTGGCCTTCTGGGCATCATCCGCGACACGAAGCATGTCGCTAAAGTAATTGTAGATCCGCGAGGTGAAGCCGTCGCTTTTGACGAGTTGATCAATGACCTCGCCTCGCTTGGCAGCACTTGGATTGCCAAGAAAAGCCAACGTCTCTTCGCGTGTCGGAATTCTGCCCACAAGGTCCAGATAAACACGGCGAATAAATTGCTCGTCACTAGCGAGAGGATTCGGACTTTGCCCTACTTTATTCAGCCCCATTAGCACACCTTTGTCGATGATGGCTGCGGCCTGAGCGACGCTCGGATCTTTCGGAATGCCCAGACCTTCCGGTTTTAACTGGCGAGCCGTCTCCTGATCTTGGCCCGATAAGCTCTCCAAAGGAACACGATGTACGTAGCCATCACGAGTTTGCAAAAAAATCTGTTCACCCTGCACCCCACGAAAGGTAGCCTCGAGCTTTTTACCAGCGGCGTTGGTCCAGATCCTGAAGTTAGCGTTGCCATCGGGAGCAAGCGAAGGCTGGGCCTGTTCCGCAGCGGAAAGCTGGAAGCTCAAGGTCAGAAAGACCAAACCGGAGACATGAAATTTCATAAGAATGGGCAGAGGCACCGCAGAAACGGTCGAGACCTTCTGAAGTTGCGGATTTTTTCAAGAACCTTGATATACCCTCTCCCCAACAAATGAGTGAAACAAGCAGTCAGCTTCGACTCGTTCACCAGACATACACTCATGCGCTTTAGTCTTTTCTGGATTCCTCTGCTCGCCTTGACCTCAGCGGTGCCTTTATGCAGCGCCGATCAACCCAACCTACTTTGGCTTACCAGTGAAGATCATGGTCCTCAGATGGGCTGCTACGGAGATCACTATGCCACGACGCCTCACATCGACGGGCTAGCAGCAAAAGGCATGCTCTTCAAAAAATGCTGGTCAAATGGACCTGTCTGTGCAGCAGCACGAACCACCATCATCAGCGGCTTGTATCCGCCATCAACTGGTGGAGAACACATGCGCAGCATGGTGCAAATGCCCAAGGGCATGAAGATGTATCCAGAGTTTCTCCGCAGCGCAGGTTATTACTGCACGAACAACAGTAAGGAAGACTATAACCTAACCAAACTCAAGGACAGCTGGGATGAGTCTAGCAAAAAGGCACATTGGAAAAACCGCCGAGATGGCCAGCCCTTCTTTGCCATCTTTAACGAAACCTGCAGTCATGAAAGCCAAATCAGGACACGGCCCCACAAGCAGGTGCATGATCCCAAACGGGCACGCGTCCCCGCCTACCATCCTGATACACCAGAGGTTCGGCAAGACTGGGCTCAATACTATGACAAAGTCACCGAGGCCGACGCTAGTGCCGGACAGCGATTGAAAGAACTTGAAGAAGCTGGGCTCGCGGAAGAGACCATCGTATTTTACTACGCTGACCATGGTAGCGGTATGCCACGAAGCAAACGCTGGCCGAGCAACAGCGGACTGCATGTGCCCATGGTGGTTTATTTCCCAGCCAAGTGGCGACATCTCGCGCCAAAAGAATATGGGCCAGGAATCCAATCTGATCGACTGATCAGCTTTGTCGATTTGGCACCAACCTTGTTGAGCATCATCGGCATTCAGCCACCTGCATGGATGCAAGGCCATGCCTTTGCAGGCAAATTTCAAACCGAATCACAGCCCTACCTCTATGGATTCCGTGGACGCATGGATGAACGCTACGACTGTGTTCGCAGCGTGACCGATGGCCGCTTCGTCTATGTGCGGAATTTCATGCCCCACCTCTCGCAAGCGCAGCATGTCGCTTACCAGATGCAAACTCCAACCACGAAGGTTTGGAAGAAGCTCTTCGATGAAGGCAAAACAACACCGGAACAGAGCCTCTTTTGGCAACAACCCAAACCAGCGGAAGAACTCTACGATTTATCCACCGATCCTGATGAGGTTCACAATCTGGCAGATGTACCCGAACATGCAGAAAGACTGCTAAAGATGCGCCGAGCTCAGGAAAAACTTGCCCTAGATATTCGCGATGTAGGCCTGCTGCCCGAAGGTGAAATACATCAGCGTTCAGAAGGCACGAGCCCCTACGAAATGGGACATGATGATGCACTTTATCCCATGCAAAAAGTTGTAACCCTGGCGGGAGTTGCCTCTTCACTAAAAATGGATCAGCTTGAACTTCTACGAGCTGGCTTTGCAGAGTCAGACAGCGCCTTGCGCTATTGGGCGATCATGGGTGTTCTCATGCGAAGGGAGGTAGGCTTAAAGTTAATGCATGAAGAAGTACAGCAGGCCACGCACGATAGCTCTACTTACGTGCAAATAGCCGCACATTGGACTCTAGCTAAATATGGCACTGTGTCTGAACAAAAGGACTCACTGAAGTCGCTGATCATCCTTTCCGATGGGAGTCGTCACAATGTCTTCACGGCCATGAGCGCTCTTTGTGCGCTAGGAGATTTGGGAAATGGAGTGAAGCCTTGGGTGGAGGATCTAAAAAAGCTACCCAAGAAAGGTCATGCCCCCGACCCACGATATGACTCCTATGTCTCTCGACTACTGAGTGATCTCACAGGCAGTGAGGCCGAATTTGAAGCGGATGCGACGCCTGCACCGAAAAAGACCAATCATCCTATTCGCAAGAAGCGCTGAGACGACAGCTTCCCAAACCGGGGCTGACCCGTAAGCTTCGGGAGATGTCGCGCCGAGCCAAATCATCGAAGAAACCGCCCTGTCCACCTCCATCGGACAGCACGGGGCTTACAGCCCTGCATCCTAAGCTTGCCGCTTGGATACAGAGGACTTTCGGGCAACTTACTCAGGCTCAATCATTAACCCTACCGCACATCCTTGCTGGTCGATCCGTCTTGCTTTCTTCACCTACAGGCAGTGGCAAAACTCTAGCGGGTTTTTTGGGTGTGATCGACTTCCTAATTCGCATGCAGGAAGAAGACAAACTCAAGGCACAGGTTCATTGCCTCTACATTTCTCCGCTGCGCGCTCTAACCTACGACATTCAAAAGAATCTACTGCCTGTGATTCGAGGTCTGAATTTGGAAGATAAGATTCGTATTGGCTCAAGAACGGGAGACAGCACAGCCGCAGAAAGAGCAGCACAGCGCCGGAAACCACCGCATATCCTGCTCACCACCCCAGAAAGTTTGGCCATTCTTTTGCCGCAAAAAGGATGGTCTGAAGCACTGGCTGGAGTGCGTTATGTGATCATTGATGAACTGCATGCAATAGCCGAGAACAAACGCGGCGCTCATCTGGCGCTTAGTTTAGAAAGGCTATCCTATCGAATGATCTCAACGGCATCGGGCCTCACACGCATTGGCCTTTCAGCCACCGCTGCCCCATTGCCCTTGCTGGCAGAATTCCTGACCGGGCCAGGCAGGCCTTGTGAAATTATTGAGGCGAGGCTGGAGCGCAGCCGTAGGGTTGAGGTCTTGTCCCCGGTGCGGCGCGACCCTTATCCACCCGCAGGATACACCGCGCAGCGTGTCATGGAAGACATCGCCGCTATCGTGCAACGCAGCCGAAACGTTATTATCTTCTGTAACACACGCAGCAGCACAGAGAGCATTTCGATTCGATTGAAACAATGTATACCTGAGCTTGCGGCACGTATTGAAGCGCACCATGCGTCCTTAGATCGCGACATCCGTCTTGAGGTCGAAGATCGACTCAAAAACGGCGAGCTACGCGCAGTGATCTGCAGTACAAGTTTGGAACTCGGTGTGGACATCGGCAGCGTGGATTGTGTTATTATGATCTCCACGCCCAAAGGCATCAGCCGTGCCTTGCAACGCATCGGCAGAAGCGGTCACAGCATTCATACTGAGAGTCATGGCATCCTAGTGGCGACGAATGTGAATGATCTCATGGAATGTTGTGTCTGTGCCGAGATGACGCGAGCCGTCCAACTGGATGCTGTGCGCCCGCTGCGGCGTCCACTCGATGTGCTTGCCCAGCATATTGTCGGTATGGCTGTCGAAGGTGGGTATACCCGCGAACAAATTCTGCAAATCGTTCGCTCATCGTTCCCTTGGCAAGATCTACCAGAAAGCGAGCTAGACGCGGTCTTTCGCTACTTAGAAGGCGGTGGAAAATCATTAGAGCGTCAATACCGAGACAGTTTCGGTAAAATCATATGGCATGAGGAAACGCTTACGATTCCTCATGCGAGAATCGAACGGGATTACCTCGCGAACGTAGGAGTGATTCACACTGAGGGCATGGTTAGTGTAATTTTGGGAAAACGAAGGCTAGGCCAGATTGAAGAAGCCTTCCTCAAGCGCCTCAAGCTAGGTGACATCTTTGTTCTCGCAGGAAGAACAGTCCGCCTCGTGGAAACAGAGGTGGCTGAAGTTCGAGTAGAGGATGCAGCTGGCAGACTGCCCACGGTACCGGCTTGGAATGCTAACAAAATGCCTTTGTCCTCTGGACTTGCTAGAGAAGTAGCCAAGCTGCGCACTGAACTGGCAAAACGGCTGGACGGAACAACCGCCAACTCGAAAGACAGCGAAGTGATCGACTGGCTCGTGGAGCGATTCGAGATTTCTCAGACGAATACCGAAGCGATTCTGCAACATTGTCGCCATCAGCTACGCGTGTCACGCATTCCAACTGACCGCACTTTTTTGATCGAGCGTTATGTTGATGATCGTGAAGGAGCCGATCCTGAATTGATACATTTCTTTTTTCACAGTCTAATCGGCCGCAGTGCAAATGACGCACTGAGCAGGATCATCTCTCACCGGATAAAGGTGCTTGTGGGTGGCAACACGCTGGTGACAATTGATGATTACGGTTTTCTTCTAACAGTGAAAGGCCATCAAGATTTGGAACTCGATGCGTGGAAGGAGCTTTTTGAATCTGGTGATCCTGAAGTCGATATGTATGCGGCGCTGAATCCGAGCGAATTAGTGAAATGGAATTTTCGTGGAGTGGCCCAGACAGGGCTGATGGTGCCACGAAACCGCCCAGGCAAAGAGCAAAAACTCAAGCAACTTCGGTGGAATGCAGAGATTTTGTTTCGTGTACTTTCGGAGCATGAGCCTGATCATCCCATGCTGATTCAAGCCGTGCGTGAATCCACGCACACTTTCTTGGACTTGCCGCGTGCCATCGATTTCTTGCATGAAGTTAGGCAGCTTGAGTGGCAGCTGATCCACGTGCCTGTGATAAGCCCCTTTTCCTTTGGCATTTACGCCAGCAAGATCAAAGAAAGCATGATGCTAGAAGATCCGGAGGAAGCAATCGAACGGCTATGGCGCGACTTTGAACGCAAGACACGCGACCATAGATGAAGCGATCTCATCGCTCTATCAGCGATGTCTTGCACAGGTTGGCATAACGTCCTCCTTGCGCCAAAAGTTCATCGTGGGTTCCCTGTTCGGTAATGCGCCCTTGCTCCAAAACATAAATGCGATGCGCATGACGCACCGTGCTCAACCGATGAGCAATCACGAAACTTGTGCGACCTTCCATCAAGCGATCCAAGGCTGCCTGAATTTGACGCTCAGTCTCGGTGTCCACGCTTGCGGTCGCTTCATCAAGCAAGAGGATCGGCGGATTTCGTAGCAGAGCGCGAGCGATGCTGAGGCGCTGCTTTTCTCCCACACTAAGTTTCACTCCGCGTTCACCCACGTGGGTATCGAGCTGGTTGGGAAGCCTTTGGACAAAGGCTTCGGCGTTCGCGCTGCGGAGCACTTCCCACAGTTGCTCATCCGTCGCATCTCGCCGCCCGATGCGCAAATTTTCACGCACGGTTCCATTGAACATGAAACTCTCTTGCGTGACGTAGCCGATCTGACGACGCAGCGAAGCTTTGTTGAGTTGATGAACTGGAATGCCATCAATGCTGATCTGCCCTTCATCATACTCATAAAAACGAGTGAGCAGGTTGATCATAGTGGACTTCCCTGCCCCCGTGGGACCGACTAAGGCAATGGTTTGGCCAGGTTTTGCTTCCAGGCTGATTTGATGCACCGTTGGCATTTTACCCGTGTAGCTAAAGCTAACCTTTTCATAGCGCACATGTCCAAGAACGGCTGGCAGATCCCTTCCTCCCTCGGTATCGTTTTCAGGTTCTGCATCCAGAATATCAAACACGCGCTCCCCGGCAGCGCGTCCGCCCTGAATGATCTGATTCAGCTGGTGAAGCTGCTCGATGGGGTCATAAAAAAACTTCAGCAACAGCAGAAAGGCAGCGAGATCCCCCTTCTCAATACGTCCTGCTTTCAGAGCATAGGCACCGACCCAGAGCACAATGACCATGCCGAGGCTGCTGAGGAAATGCATTCCCGGACGGTAGATCGCCCAAATGCGCATGACGTGCAGCGTAGCTTTCTTGAGGGCCGAACTCGCTGCATTGAAGCGATCGTGTTCTTCCCGCTCCATCGCGTAGGCTTTGATCTGCCTCATGCCAGCGACATTGTCATGCAGGAGGCTATTCATGACACTGCTTGCCTTGCGCACCGCGCGGTGGCGATCTTTTGAACTCATTGTGTAACTCGCCGCTCCAGCCGCCAAAAAAGGTATAGGCACGAGAGCCCAAAGGGCAAGCTGAGCATCCGCCTGGAACATGAAGACACCAACGACGACAATCTGAAGCACAGCAACGAGACCCTGCTCAATACCATCAATGAGAACGCGTTCAACACTTGGGATGTCCTCACTAACTGTCGTCATGATATCGCCTGTCGGGCGATTATCAAACCACCTGAGAGGTAAGGTCTGAAGCCGCTGGTAGATGTCGCTGCGAAGATCATAGATCACCTTTTGCTCGAAGGTATTGTTTAGCTGGATACGCAGGCTGTTGAAGAGATGCTGAGCAAAGTAGGCAGCTAAGGCCATGAGGGCTAAAGGGGCAAGTCGCTCCCACTGCTCTTTAGGCACAACCACATCCAAGACTTCTCGAGTGATTGCCGGAAACACAACCACCATGAGCGTGCCAGTGATGGCGCAGAAGAGCTGCGCCGAGGCCATATAAGGGTAACGACGAAGATAGGAAAAAACACGCAGGACAGTTTTCACGGCAAATGGAAGAAGGATAATGCGAACGAATCTCCGGCAGCAATCGACGCCCTCGAAACTGTTCATTCTGGGTGCACCTGCCCTTGGTTTGGATGGCAAAATGACCAAGGAAAAGACATGGCACGGTCTTCGTAGCGCCGCAAGACCTTGAAAAAGACACTCATTTCAGGACTATTTCGCTGCCATTTCTAAAGAAGGAAGACTGCTTTCTGCAAACTTTTCAGTTTCCGTTCCGGCATTTCCGCATTACCCGCATTTTTCTCCACTGACCAAGTTCTTACCATGTTTGCCGGAACCCATACCGCCATCATCACCCCTTTTCGCAACGGACAGATTGATGAAGCTGCGCTGAAGAAACTCATCGATTTCCAGTTCGATCATGGCGTATCAGGTGTCGTGCCATGTGGAACGACAGGTGAATCGCCCACCCTGGACTATGATGAGCATGAGCGCGTGATCCAACTGACAGTCGAATACACCAATGGTCGTGGCCTTGTCATGGCAGGCACAGGATCAAATAGTACTCGTGAAGCCGTGAAAATGACACAGGAAGCCGAACGCGCAGGCGCGACAGCGATCCTCCAGGTTGCCCCCTATTACAATAAACCGACACCAGAAGGTCTATTCCAGCATTTCAAAGCTGTCGCCGATAGCACTCAGCTACCGATTATGCTTTACAGCATTCCTGGACGCTGTGGCATCGAAATCGGGCTTGATGTTGTTGCTCGTCTCGCAGAAGCCTGCCCCAATATCTGTTCCATTAAGGAAGCTGGTGGCAACCCTGAACGAGTGAGCCAAATGAAACAGATGCTGCCCTCTCACTTTGAGATTCTCTCAGGCGATGATGGGCTGACCCTGCCATTCATGTCTGTAGGTGGAGTTGGCGTCGTCAGTGTCGCCTCCAACCTAATTCCTCAACAGATCAGCGACATGGTGAAATTGGCTCTCGCCGGAGATTTCCCAAGTGCAGGCAAATTGCATGAGCAGTACTATCCTTTGTTCGCGGCCTTCCTAAAGCTGTCCACGAATCCCATTCCGATCAAGGCAGCCATGGCACTGGCAGGTCACTGCACCCCCGAGCTTCGACTACCGCTGACACCTCTGGAGACATCGAAGCTGGAAGAGCTGAAAGCTACTCTTCAAAAATTGTCGATCCTCTAAGCTCAGGTATTCACTGACTTGTTATGGCAGCCAGCATCCGCGCGGTGATTTTTGACTTCGACGGATTAGTCGTAGACACCGAAAGCACGGGCTACCTGACCTGGAAGGAAATCTTTACCCAACATGGTCATGAGCTTCCGGTGGAAAGATATGCTCAGGTAGTAGGCACTGACTTTAACACCAGCAGCTATGATCCTCGAAGGGATCTCGAGACACTCACTGGATTCTCCTTTGATTGGAGTGAAATGGAAGCCAGGCGTCGCAAACGAGAGTCCGAGCTCAGAACCAGCCTGGAAACACTCCCAGGCGTCCGTGATCGACTGGCCGAAGCGCGAGATTTGGGGCTGAAAACCGCCATCGCTAGTAGCAGTCCGCGCTGGTGGATCGACTCTTGGATGGAACAACTGGCTCTCAGACCTCACTTTGACCATTTTTCAACGGTGGATGATACCGGCAAGGTCAAACCTGATCCCAGCTTATTCTTACACGCTGCCGAGAATCTAGGCGTTCAGCCACAGGAGGTTGTTATTTTTGAAGATTCCCTCAATGGATTACGAGCCGCACGGGCTGCAGGAATGCGTTGCATCGTAATTCCAGGCCCCATGACGCAGCATCTTGATTTTCAAGGCGCTTGGCGTCAGCTAGAGAGTTTACAGAATTTCACGTTGGCTGATGCACTGCATTGGGACTAATGTTCGTTCTTAATGAACGATCACCCAAAACCCAAATACCAATCAAAATATTTAGCAAATTCATCAAGTTATCAAAGCTTTCGGGATTCCATTTACGCAGGAATTTCCGAACCTGCCTCCCTCACGAAACTAACCGGCCCACAAGTGCCGATGAATGAATTGGAATTGCAGAGTCTATGGTTTGCCGGAGCTTTTGGGCGCGATTTTGCGAGTTCAGATGGAGAAAACGTGCACATCATCGACTTCGGTGAATGGAACAACGGCCCTGGCCCCGACTTCACGAAGTGTGTGATCAAAGTCGGCGAACAGGCACTTCGAGGCGATATTGAGCTAGACCCTGATGCACGTGATTGGGAGCGACATGGCCATGGAACGAATCAAGCTTATGCCAAGGTAGTTTTGCATGTCTTCCTGAGTGGCCCTACCGAACGTTACTTCACACGCACTCACGATCACCAAAACGTGCCGCAGATCGAGCTTGATCTCTCGATGCTAGAGGACGATGCAAAACCAAACCTAGGCCTAGCTGCAGCAAAACTTGGGCGTTGTTCACAACCGCTCAAAGATATGGAGGATGGCAGAGTAGCCTCGATTTTAGAAGCTGCGGCACAATATCGACTAGAACGTAAATCGCGTCGGTTCTATCGATCCGTAGCGGCACAGGGGAAAGCTCAAGCTATTTTCCAGGGACTTGCCCAAGCACTAGGTTATCGCCTAAATCAACAGCCCTTTCTTCTTCTTTGTCAGCGATTGCCGCTTTCGCTCATGAAAAATCTGGAGAGTGAAGCCCGAGAAGCCCTTCTATTTGGTGCCAGTGGTTTCATGGACACCATCCGCTATGAAGATACGCTTCCAGAGACTCGTCTCTACTTGAGACAACTGTGGGAACACTGGTGGCGACAGCGCGACAACTGTTTAAGATGGCTGACAAAAGACCACTGTCCCCAGTGGAATCTTTCAAACACGCGGCCCACGAATCATCCACACCGTCGATTAGGAGCCCTGGCAGCCATGCTGGATGAATGGGAAACTATTTCTATCCCGTTGCTGGATGCTAGCCGCTGGAGCCAAATCGCTTGGAAACACACACTACTCCATCTACAACACGCTTTTTGGAGCAAGCACTATACCCTACTCGCCGAACCTGCCAGCCGTCCGATGGCATTGATTGGTAAAACACGCATTCATGAAATGCTCGCCAATGTGGTGTATCCAATTTTGGTTCCCGAGCGCACACGACTCTGGGCGGAATACCTTGAACTTCCAGCTTTACTCGAGAACCAAAAAGTAACTCATGCAGCACTGCGTCTTTTCGGGCAAAACCCACGAGGAAGCTATTATCAGCGTTTTGCCCACCAGCAGCAGGGGCTGCTGCAAATCTATGAAGACTTTTGCCTGGAAGATGCATCAGCCTGCGCGGATTGCCCGTTTCCAGAGCGTCTTCAGGATTGGAATTGATAAGGGCGGAAAACAGACTCTTTTTAACTTAAAAAAAGAGTTCGAACTTGGTGAAAATGAACATGCACTAAAGCGCCAAGGAGCTTAATCCTTTTTAGGAAGCTAAGGGCATGAAATCAGACGTTGCAAATCGCACCCAGATACCGAATGATGAATTGGCCATGAGCCATTGTTGAATATTTAGACGTCTAAACAATGCCCCGAATCGCTCTGCTATTCCCCTTTCTTTTCATTGCTGTAGGCCTTGTCTCTTGTGCCTCAGGCAAGGGGTATATTATGAGCCGAAAGGCGACTCGTATTACAGGAGTCCGCACCACTGCCTACACGCATAGTGAATCTGACCACATCATTTATGGTGCTAGAAATGCCGTTGGCACTCAGCTCCGATATGGAAAAGTGCGCAGTGCAGCTGCAGACTGGTCTGTCTTCCCCGTGGGAACTATTTTCCAGATTGAAGGCAGTTCTTATATCTATCAAGTGGACGATTATGGCTCAGCTCTGGTCGGAACCAACACCATTGATATTTACCAACCTAGCAAAGCGCACATGCATGCATGGGGCGTAAGGAATGTTAACATACGAGTGCTGAAGTGGGGCTCCTTTTCAAAAAGCGTCGCCATCTTGCGCGATCGTCAGGCCTATGACCATGTGCGTCGCATGGTTTCCCGAATCCACCGCAGCAGCTAGGCTATCGTGACCAAAACCGAGAGAGCTGAATTCATCCGCAAGCGACTTGCGGAGCTCTACCCTAATCCGCCAGTTCCTTTGGATCACAAAGATTCCTTCACGCTACTCATTGCAGTCCTGCTTTCAGCTCAATGCACTGATGTACGGGTGAATCAAATTACACCCAAGCTCTTTTCGCAATTGGGAGACACCCCACAAGGTCTTGCCAAGCGAAGTGTCGCGGAAATCGAAGCCATTATCAAACCCTGTGGTCTGGGACCTCAAAAGGCCAAAGCTATTCGCGAGCTATCTCAAATCCTTCTTGATAAGCACGAAGGACAGGTGCCCCCTGATTTAGACGCCTTAGAGCAACTTCCAGGTGTTGGTCACAAAACTGCACAAGTTGTGATGGCACAGTCCTTTGGAGTTCCAAGCTTTCCCGTTGATACCCATATCCATCGCTTGGCTCAACGATGGAAATTGAGCTCAGGGAAAAATGTACTTCAGACCGAACGCGATCTGAAAAGACTTTTCCCAAAATCGTCTTGGAATGATCTCCATCTGCAGATCATTTTTTATGGTCGTGAACACTGCACAGCCAGAGGTTGTGATGGCACCTACTGTGAGATTTGTTCAACCCTGTTTTCCGATCGCGCCAAGCCTATCAAAACCAAACGGCCTTAGCGAACCAGGATGCGCCAGCTCTTCTGCTAAACCTTACAGACAAGGCGCACAGCCTGGATAGGCCTCGATAAAGAAAGAATTGGCGTAGATTCTAGTCTCACGTATTCCACCCCAAACTAAAAAGGGTGCTTCGTAAAGAAGCACCCTTTCGGAATGTGAGAAAACAAAAAACCTTTATCGTGAGTAAAGCTCAACCACCAACTGCTCATTCGCGATGGGATTAATCTCGTCACGGATCGGAGCGCGGTTAACAGTGGCAGTCATGTTATCACGGTCAACAGTCATCCAGTCTGGGGTCGGGTTACCGAGTGTCATTTCCAGGAAACGACCCACTAGCTGCTGTGAACGAGGGCTATCTTTCACACCAATCTTATCGCCAGGCTTCACCTGGAAGCTCGCAATATTGACCACACGACCATTGACAGTGATGTGGCGATGGCTGACGAGCTGACGAGAAGCGAAGCGTGTATTGGCAAAACCCATGCGATAGACAACATTATCCAATCGCAACTCAAGCATCTGCAGGAGATTCTCGCCTGTCACACCTTTGCGGCGCTGAGCTTCAGCAAAGAAACGGCGGAATTGTTTTTCCAGAACTCCATATTGAAAACGCAGCTTCTGCTTTTCGATCAAAGCTACTCCATACTCAGAGACTTTGCGGCGAGCATTGCGCGCGCCGTGCTGTCCTGGGGGAAAGTTGCGGAGTTCAAGAGCTTTGGAAGGACCAAAGAGAGCGATGCCGAAACGGCGAGCGATCTTTTCGCGGGGACCAGTGTAACGTGCCATATACTATGAAAAAATGAAAAGATCGAGGAAATTAGACGCGACGCGCTTTAGGTGGACGGCAGCCATTGTGAGGAATAGGTGTGACATCTTTGACTAGGGTAACTTCAACACCCATTGCCTGAATGGCACGGACGGCAGATTCACGACCTGATCCTGGTCCACGAAGGCGAACCTCAACCTCACGAAGACCGTGCCCCATCGCTTGGCGGCAAGCGTCCTGGGCGACAACCTGGGCTGCATAAGCAGTGCCTTTACGTGAGCCGCGGAAGCCCATTTTACCGGCAGTTGACCAACCGATCACATTGCCTACGCGATCTGTAATGGAAACCATGGTATTGTTGAATGTTGCCTGCACGTGCACGATGCCGACGTTAACATTTTTTGCCCCCTTGGCTTTAATGACCTTCGGAGTTTCCGAGCCGTCACCACCGCCGATCTCAAGCCAAACGCTTTGAGACACAGCACGGTCACCGGAAGTTGGTTGCTTATCTTGACCTGGAGCAGCCGTGGCGGGAGCTGGGGCTGCTGCGGGAGCGACAGCCTCAGGAGCTGGCGTCGTTGGGATCGTTTCTTCTGCCATAATGGTAATGTTGCTAGCTCGTTTAAGTGATTAGACCTTACCCTTCTTGGCACCAGGGTTACGCTGAGCACCGACGGTCTTGCGTGGTCCTTTGCGTGTTCGTGCATTCGTGTGAGTGCGCTGACCGCGCACAGGCAAACCACGACGATGACGTGTAGCACGGTAACAGTTAATTCCCAATAGACGCTTCATGTGCATCTGCTGCTCACGACGAAGGTCACCTTCGATCACAATTTTCAACGCCTGCGCCGTTTGTGCAATTTGCGCAAGTTGGTCATCCGTCAGTTCTCCGGTACGCGTGTTCGGATCAATGTTGGTGTGAGCCAAAATTTTGCGGCTCAGTGGAAGACCGATGCCAAAAATGTAAGGCAATGAGTATTCGATCTTTTTTTCGTTCGGGATTTCAACTCCAAGTAGGCGTGCCATAAAGGAAGGTGCGGATAGTTGGTTACAAAGGAGATTAGCCTTGGCGCTGCTTGTGACGCGGATTTTTGCAGACGACACGGACAATGCCATTGCGTCGAATGATGCGGCAAAGCTCACAAAGGGGTTTAACGGACGGACGAACTCGCATAGATACGATAGACAGGGGGATGATCCTTACCTCTGGGGCAAGGGGGCCGGAGTCGTATCACAGCCCCCCTATCGCGCAACGATAATTTTGAGTTTTTCACAATCCAGTCTTCGAAATCACAGGCCAAGGGTGTGGCGAAGAATGTTTGGGTGATAGAGTTCACATTCCTTTTTGTGAACCTTAGAATGAGCCAAAAAACAAAAATGCGTAGGCTGAGAGGTCAATAAGCGCTCGTGAATGATATCAGCTGCGTCTCATTACCAGAGTGCCAACCGAGGGCACTGCGCCACATAATAAGCCAAGCCGCTTGCTATCGGAGTCGAGTTTGGACCTCAATAGCTGGACCAAACGAGACAGGTCGTTTTGCCAAAATTCGCGGTATAGCCGAACCACGACAGCCTAAACAAGGAAGCATAGTCATACAAGACACCCCCAACAGAATGATAGCGACAAGATGGCTGATTTTTTCTTTGGACAATGCGTTTATTAACAAAAGTTAAAGACCCAACGCCAGACCATACTTTGGCAAAGGCTCTATCAGAAAGTGAAGATTTTTTGGCTCTCGAAGTGTTTTCAAAGACTGGCGGTTTCACTCTACACAGTCTTTCAGGACTGGTTGGACCGAATGAAGGATTTGATTGCAACATCAGTCGCCTGCTGGGGATAGGTTTTAAGAGGACGGCTTTTAAGCACCTCAAGCGACGGATGCTGGGGCTCGGCACCAGTGGCGACTTGCACAATCTCTGGAAACTTCGCTGGGCTCGCAGTACTTAGCACCACACTAACCCGATCCGCAGCCATGTTGGTGAAGCCGCAGGCGGTGTGGGGATCGACGATATACTGGTGATCTTCCCAAACTTTGCGAATTGCATTAGGTATCTCTTCATCACTCATTCGACTGCTACGGAAACTATTTGCTTTAAAAGGAAAGCTCACACGCTCCCCACGCTTCATGCACTGCATAACGTCACTAACCTTGATTTGGTCTCCATTCAGCAAGTAGTAAAGGTAACGTTCGAAATTCGAAGCTGCCTGAATGTCCATGCTCGGAGCATGGCTGGGAAGAACCTCACCCTGCTGGTAATCCCCACTGGAAAAGAAGCGATGTAGGATATCGTTTTGGTTAGTTGCGACGCGAAATGAACCACAAGACATTCCCATCTGCTGACAAAGCCATCCTGCCAGGACATTGCCGAAGTTTCCTGTAGGCACCACAAACTCCACCGTTGCTCGATCTGCCTCGGGAAGACGTAGCCATGCCCACAGATAGTATACACATTGCGCGAGCACTCGGGCGATATTGATACTATTGACAGCAGAGAGATTTACCTCACGAACAAAGGCAGAATCACCAAAACAATCTTTCACGATGCGCTGCGCATCATCGAAGGTTCCCGGCACAGGAATCGCGAATACATTTGCAGCGCCGGTGCAAGCCATTTGGCGCTCTTGCAAAGGTGCGACACGTCCGGTGGGATAGAGGATAAAGATCTGGATTCCATCCTGCCCCATACAGCCATGAATCGCAGCACTGCCGGTATCTCCGGAAGTCGCCCCCAAGACCGCCAATCGCTTTCCACTGAGCTTGACCTGCCTCTTGTAAAGTAAGCCCAAAAGCTGAAGCGCAAAATCCTTGAAGGCCAAGGTCGGGCCATGCCAGAGCTCCAAGACATAGGTTTTAGCATCGAGTTTTTGAAGCGGCGCAACCTCAGGTGTATCGAAGCGCTGGTATGCTTCGTTTGTGAGTTGCCCCCATTCTTCCCGGCTGATTTCTGGAGCAAATAAGCTGAGAAATTCAGCTGCGAGTTCCGCATAACTCAGCGAGCCCCAGCCAGGCAGACGATCCTGAAGCGAGGGCAGTGTTTCTGGTAAAAAAAGCCCTCCGTCGGCAGCGAGGCCGGCTTCGACAGCTTCAGTGAACGTATGAGGGCGGGTCTGACCGCGCGTGGAAATATACAGCATGGATGAGCAGGTAACGTGGCAAGCCCTCGGCCCAACTCAAGCTACAAGCGCATCTACTCGTTTCGCTTGCCCTTCTCCACGGTCTGGCGATACACAACTACCTGCCCCATGAAGTCTCTCTTTTTGACCAACGAATACCCGCCTTATATCTACGGAGGTGCGGGCGTGCATGTCGAATACCTGACACAAGAGCTCGCTAAGTTGATGGAGGTCGAGGTGCGCTGTTTTGGCGATCAGGACGGTGTGCAAAAAGGGGTCGCAGTTCATGGTGAGGGCCTCGACAACACAGGCTGGACCTGCCCTGCTAATCTAAAATCGGTATTCGGAGCTCTTCAACGTTGCCTCGACTTTAACACCCAAAAAATCGATGCACAGATCGTTCATTTGCACACCTGGTACGCCCACTTTGGCGGGCTCTTGGCTAAGCTGAATTACGGAGTGCCGATGGTTTTGACTGTGCATTCTTTGGAGCCGCTTCGCCCGTGGAAGCGAGAGCAACTCGGCGGAGGCTACGATTTCACCTGTTGGCTCGAGAAGACCTCGATAGAAATGGCAGACGCGGTCATCGCCGTCTCGGAGGAAACCAAGGCCGACCTACTCCGCTTATTCCAAGTCGATCCGCATAAAATTCACGTCATTCACAATGGCATCGACCCGGATGAATATCATCGAGTCGAGGCGCCTGACATCCTCAAGAAACACGGTGTCAATCCGGACCAGCCTTATGTTTTATTCGTTGGGCGAATAACCCGACAAAAAGGAATCGTGCATCTCGTGCGTGCCATCGAGAGCATGGACACTGGCTTCCAAATCGTTCTTTGCGCTGGCGCACCTGATACTCCCGAAATCAAGGCCGAGATGGAATCTGCCGTCGCGGCGCAACAGGCTAAGCGAAAAGGCATTATCTGGATTCAGTCCATGCTGCCCGTGTCGGAGAAAATCGCGATGTATTCTCATGCAGATGTGTTTTGCTGCCCTTCGATTTATGAACCCTTTGGCATCATCAATCTTGAAGCCATGGCTTGCGAAACAGCCGTGGTCGCCAGCGCCGTGGGCGGAATCAAAGAAGTCGTCTTGCATGAGCAAACTGGACTGCTCGTGCCTCTCGATCAGCAACAAGAAAGCCCCTTTGAGGCTACGAATCCAGAATCTTTTGCCAATGATCTTGCGCAGGCAATCAACCAGCTGATGGCCGATCCTGAAAAGCGTCGTCGCATGGCTCTGGCAGGGCGACAACGCGCAGTCGATCGCTTCAGCTGGGCAAGCATCGCCCGCCGCACCCAAGCCCTCTATGAGAATTTGCTGGGCACCCATTCTTAATTCAGAACGCAGAGTGCCTAACTCCACCTGTCA
>JBIKYV010000211.1:0-5215 GCA_044355075.1 Prosthecobacter sp. | reverse complement strand
GTCGCTGAAGTTCTTCGCGCACTACTTTGATCGGAACCCGAGGGACAAGGACTTCTTCCGCTTCATCGGGCTGAACTACGACACCTGCCATCTCGCCATTGAGTATGAGGACGCACAGCGCTCTCTCAGTCGGCTGACCGAGGCAGGCATCCGCATCAGCAAGCTACACTTTAGCTCCGCCCTGCGGCTGAAGCCCACGCCTGAGATGCTGGCTAGGCTGCGCTCCTTTGATGAGCCAGTTTACTTTCATCAAGTCATCGCCAGCTTTGGTGAGATGACGCCGCTGCGTCGGTTCAAGGACCTGCCTGACGCACTGCACTTTGCCGCCACCACGCCTCCAGAGGCTTTAGGCGAAGAGTGGCGCGTGCATTTCCACATTCCTCTTCATGCCCCTCCTTGGGATGGCTTCGAGAGCACTCAGGATCATCTACTCGGAGCCATGGATTGGCTGTCCCAAAACCCCGGCAAGTGCCAGCATATCGAGATGGAAACCTATACCTGGGAAGTACTACCGCCCGAATTGCGCGCGGGCGATGTCGTGGACCAACTGGTGAAGGAATATGACTGGACCCTGGCGGCCATGAGGTCGCGCGGGCTGGCCTGAGCTGTTGGCGTCACTTCAGCTTCCACAGCGTCTTGTCGCTGCGCACATACACCGCGCCGTTGCTGATCGCAGGCGTGCAGAGCACGGTCTCCTTCAGCTCGACGCTGTGGATGACCTCACCCTCTTTCGCAGTGGTATCGACGACTTGGAAGTCGCCGCGCTCACTGGCGATGTAGATGTATTTGCCAGCGGCGACGGGCGAGCCACTCATGGGGCCTTTGAGACGGAGTTTCCAGGCTTCGTCTCCATTGGCGAGGCTGGCTTTCACGAGCACGCCGGCTCCATTGAGCACGTAAAGGGAGTCAGCGACTACCACTGGGCTGCCGGTGCCTGGCTTGAGGCCGGTGGCGCGCCAGAGCTGGGAGACGGAGCCTTTCTCGGGGGTCAAAGCGGTGACGCCGTTGGAGGGGACGTAGATCGCATTCTCGGTCACGGCGGAGCTGGGTGTGGTGGAGGCGCCGTCGGTGTAGTCCCACTCGATCTCGCCGGTGCGTGGGTTCACGCCAGTGAGGCCTTTGCTAGATTGTAAAGCGACCGCGCCTTTGAAGACCACGGCGCTGGTCCAGTTCGCCGCTTTCGGGCGCTCCTTCTTCCAGCGGTTTTTGCCCGTGGCCACGTCGATGCCGACGGCCAGTGATTCGCTGTCGTTCTCGCTCTGCACCACGAGGGTGTCGCCCACGACGACGGGCGAGGAGGCCATGCCGAGGCTGTTGCTGGCATTGGCATAATCAAAGGTCAGTCCGCGCAGCCAAAGCAGGTTACCCGCGAGGTCGAAGGCGAAGAGATCGTTCGATGAATACAGCGCGAAGACGCGCTCGCCATCGCTGCAAGGTGTCGGCGCGGCCACGCTGGTCTTGTTGTGCGCCATCGTGCGGCCCGTGGCCTTCATCACGCGTTCCCAGAGCTTCTTGCCATCGGCCGCGCTGAAGCAAAACACATGCAGGTTCGCCTGATCCGGCCCGCTGGAGCAGGTGACGAAGACCTTGTCTCCCACCACGATCGGACTGCTCAACCCACGCCCCGGCAGCTCCACCTTCCAGTCGATGGCGACCTTTGGTCCCGGAGCCGTGGCTTCGGTGGAAACAGCGGAAGCATTCGGGCCACGGAACTGCGGCCAGTCGGCGGCAAGCGCCAATGACAAATGCAGAAGGGCGAATAATGAAAGGAGATTCAGATAGGGCTTCATAACGCAGGAAGAAATGTGGGATTACTTAGCAGCAAGGATCGCCGTGCCCGTGTCATCGCAAATGCGGAGCTGGAACTGCCACTCGACGGTCCAGGATTCGGTTTGTTCGTTTTGGCAGCATTTGACGAGGATCTTGTTTTTGCCCTTCTGGAGCTTCACGGGGAGCTTGTATTGGTCGAGCTTGGCTCCGCGATGGTATTCATCTCGGGCGAAGATGAGCTGACCGTTGAGCCAGACCTTCCAGCCGTTTTTGCAGCCGAGGCGGATCTGGGCCTCGCGCTCTTCGCTAGACTCAAACTCAGTGTACGCATAACCCGTGACCTCTTTGAGCATGGTGTAGGGCTTGTTGAAGTCGATCTGGCCGTATTCGTCGGTGCTGGTGAAGTCGGTCCATTTTACCTCGCCGGTCTTGCCGGGGTAGGTGGTGGCGAGGTCGATCTTCTCTTCGGGTGGGAAGACGGTGTCGAAGCCCTTGCGCTCGACGTTCGTGAAGGGGGCGATGAGCTTCCAACGGCGCACGAAACCGAAGTGCGTCGGAAGATCGACGGGGCTGCCGAGGTCCTTGAGTTTTTTGGCGAGGTCTTTGATCTGGTCTTCATCGCGAGCGCCTTTCATGGCCTGCTGGAAGGCGATCAAAGCGGCGTCCTTCTTGCCCTGTTCCAGCGCTTCATCGCCAGTGCTGGTGAGTTTCGACACAGGATGGCGGCGGAGTTCGCTGCTAGGATCTTCGAGCAGTTGCGGGGTGATTTTCTCGGCCAACTCAGGCTGCGCACGCTGGATGATGTCAAAGGCGACGACACGAGGCGCGGCGCTGTTCTTCGTGTCCATAAGGAAGGCCTGCACGGCCTCGACGGGCAGCTTCTTCGCCTCGATGGCCTGATCCACGACGACCCCGATAGCGGCACGCAGCCAGTTTTCAGCGAGTGGATTGGCGCCGTTCATGGCGGTGAGGATTTCCGGCAGGGCGGAGGGATCTGCTTGGGCGATCTGCTGCCAGGCGGCGGTAGCTTTTTCATTGCCTTCACCTTCCTTTTGGACCGCACGTAGCGCAGCGAGAGGTTCTTCGAGGCTGGCGGCACTAGAGAGGCTGGCGAAAAGCAGACCGAGGATGGCAGTGCGGGGGATTTTCATGCGATGAGAAGGATGCTACCTGCAAAGAACGCCGCAGGACAAGGCTCCGTTTCGACCTATGTCAAAGCAGTGTCCTCAGGTCGCGGATGGCAGCAATCTTCATGATGGCAGCGCCTCACCGATGGATGAAGGAATCTTCCCTGGCGCTTTTCGTTGCTGAAGCCAGCGGTTTCCCGTGCCATGAATGTGCCTCGTTCCCGATTCCACATGCCTGCCGCTGCCTACGCTCCCACTGTCGTCATCGAAAACTTCTACCCCTGCCTGGAGGGCGGACGCCACGCCATCAAGCGTATCCTTAGCGAGCCGCTGGACGTCTGGTGCGATCTGTTCACCGATGGCCACGTGGTCATGTCCGCCGTGCTCAAGTGGAAGCAAGTCGGCTCCAAGCACTGGTTGGAGGCTCCCATGAGTCCCGTGGACAACGACCGCTGGCATGGCACCTGCGCCTTTGAGACCATCGGACACTGGGAATATGCGGTCGAGGCCTGGGCGGACAGCTACAAAGGCTGGAAAAAGACCTTCGCCGTGCGTGTGCAAGCTCAAGATCCCGACGTGCCTGTCGAAGTGAAGGAAGGGGCCAAGCTATTGCGTGAAGCTGCCAAACGCGCTCGTGCCGCAGGAGCACCGGAGTGCGCCAAGGAGCTAAATGACGTGGCCGACCTGCTATCCACCCTACCACCAGAGGAAATCATGGAGGTACTGATCTCCGAGGAGCTTCAGGAGCTCATGGACGCCTACGCCGACCGCAGCCTGTCCACCACCAGCCAACTGCTAAAAGTCATCGTCGAACGCGAGCGGGCCCGCTTCTCCGCCTGGTATGAGTTTTTCCCCCGCAATGCCGAAGGACGCGCGGACAAGCATAGTACCTTCCGCGACTGCCTAGCGCGCCTGGATGACGCCAAGGCCATGGGCTTTGATACCATCTACTTCCCACCGATCCACCCGATCGGCGTCACCGCACGGAAGGGGAAAAACAATACTCTCACCGCACACGAGGGCGATGTCGGCAGCCCTTGGGCCATCGGTGGCCCGGCGGGAGGGCATCGGGAGGTGGAACCCGCGCTGGGAACCGTCGAAGACTTCGTGTGGCTGGTCGGCGAGGCCCATCAGCGCGGCCTGGAAATCGCGCTCGATTTTGCCATCAACTGCTCCCCCGATCACCCCTACGTCAAAGACCATCCTGACTGGTTCTACCAGCGCCCTGATGGCAGCATTCGTTACGCCGAAAACCCACCCAAAAAGTATCAAGACATCTACCCCCTGAACTTCCACTGCGCCGACTGGAAAAACCTTTGGCGTGAGCTCACCGACGTCGTGCTCTTCTGGGTGGACAAGGGCGTGAAAATTTTCCGCGTGGACAATCCACACACTAAGCCTGTGGCTTTCTGGGAGGAGCTGATCAGCACCGTGCAGCGAAAGCATCCGGAGGTTATCTTCCTCTCTGAAGCCTTCACCAAACCGAAGATGATGCAGGTGCTCGGCAAGGTCGGCTTTAGCCAGAGCTACACTTACTTCACCTGGCGCGAGGATAAGCAGGGGCTGACAGACTACGCCAAGGAGCTGACCCAGGGCGAAATGCGCTGGTACTATCGCGGTAACTTCTGGCCCAACACGCCTGACATCCTGCCTTTTTACCTGCAAAACGCGCCTAGCAGTGTCTTCCGCCTCCGCGCTGCCCTGGCCGCCACGCTCATGCCCAGCTGGGGCATGTATTCCGGCTACGAGCTGTGTGAAAATCAGCCCTTGCCCGGCAAAGAGGAATACCTCGACTCCGAGAAATTCCAGCTACGCCAGCGCGACCACGACGCGGCAGGGAATATCAAGGGCTTCATCGCCCGCCTGAATCGCATCCGCCGGGAAAACCCGGCCATGCAACTTTACGACAACCTCGTCTTCCATCCGACCCGCCACGATCAGATCCTGTGCTACAGCAAAGTAACCCCGGACCAGCAGAACCGAATCCTCTGCGTCATCAGCCTGAATGGCTTTAGCACCGTCGCCGGCACTGTACAACTAGACCTGGGAGCCCTAGGCCTGGATAGCAGCCGCCCCTATCGCGTGCATGACCTTATGCACGGCCAGACCTACACCTGGCATGGTTCGGAAAACTATGTGGAGCTGAACCCCGTCGGCACCTCTTTGCATATCTTTAAAATCGAGGCGTGAACAGCGCAGCCCTACCGTCGGCTGGAGATCACTAGACTGATGCTGGGAGGCAGTGTCTGAAGAAGCATTCTTTTTCAGAAAGCCTGGAGCAGCAAAGCACGTGCTTTGTCTCTTCCCTATCTCCATGC
>JBIKYV010000210.1:0-5220 GCA_044355075.1 Prosthecobacter sp. | reverse complement strand
CATAGGCCTCGGCAACCCAGGCAAAGACTACCGCGACACCCGACACAACATAGGATTCATGGTTGTTGATGAATTAGCTAGGCGCATGAATGCCGCTTTCCAAGAGGAAAAGCGGCATCATGGTCTCTTGGCGAAGTTCTCCGGAGGCTGGCTTCTCAAGCCACAAACCTACATGAACGAATCAGGGCGCAGTGCCCGCTCTATCACCGACTTTTACAAGATCTCGATTCATGAGACATTGACTGTTTATGATGATGTAGATCTGCCTTTGGGAAGCCTACGAATTCGCCTAAAAGGCTCTGCAGGAGGTCACAATGGAATCAAATCCATGATCCAGAGTCTCGGCACCCTCGAATTCCCAAGACTTAAGCTTGGAATCGCTGCTATGAATGGCAGACCTGACGGCAAACGTCTCGTTAATCATGTTCTTGGCACCTTTCAGGAAGAGGAAAAACCCACGCTCGCCTTGGTCATTCAAACTGCGGCTGATGCCATCATGAATAGCTTCAGCGCAGGCATTGAAGCCACGATGAATCGTTTCAACCGTTCCGTTTCCGTCTGATTTTTTTACCCCAAACCGCAACCAACACCCCTAACCTCCATGAAACGCAACTACGAAGCTCTGATCATCCTCGACCTCAAAGGCAAGGAAGAAACGGTCGAAAGTCTGGTCAACAATATCGGCACCGAATTCGAAAAAGCCGGAGTTAAACTCGAGCAAATCGACCAACTCGGTAAGCGTGACTTCCCCTACAGCCCACGTCATGTCACCAGCGGCTATTTTGTGAAGTATCACCTCAATGCTGAAAGCGCAGCCCTTGATACAGCTCGCGCGAAGCTGAAACTCAATGACAGCGTTTATCAGCAATACTATCAGCGCGCCTAAGTTCCCCTAACAGATTGTTTTTTCCAAAGCCCCGCTGAAAAGCGGGGCTTTATTTTTGCCAAACATGGCTTCGGCACAGGCTATCATGAAACTTGAGCCGATGAGCGGCGACTTCAACGATCCTAATCTGACAATCTCACCTCGTTGCCTTCATCAAGCCCCAAAGCTTTTCGGCGGGTGAATCGCAGCTGATGAACCCTTCGCGCATCTGCCTTCAGCGTCACCACCTCGTAGTCTGCGATCGTCACGGTTTCCCCGACTTTAGGCAGATGACCCAGCAAATGCGTCATGTAGCCACCAATGGTCGTGACCTCTTCGCTTTCGATCTCCAAACCCGCGTGTTCAGCGAGTTCATACAAATTCAAGGTGCCATCAACCTCGAAGCTATTCTCATCCATTCTCCGAAACTCACTCACTTCTTGATCGAATTCATCCTGAATATCACCCACGATCTCTTCGACAACATTGTCCAAGGTCACAATGCCGACAGCCCCCCCATATTCATCCACTGCAAGCGCCATGTGCGCATGCTTATCTAAGAAAAACCGAAGCAGTTTATCGATCGGCATCATCTCAGGAACCATGGGCAATTCCCGACAGATTTTCTTCAAATCAACTTCAGACTGATTCGCAAGCGGCAACAAGTCTTTGATGTGGATCATTCCAAGACTCTGATCCAGATGGCCCTCCACCAATGGATAACGCGTATGCTGGTGCTCCACAGCACGAGCCCAATTGCACTGAAAAGCATCCTCAATATCCAAAGAAATGACGGCATTCCTTGGCGTCATCACATCTCGAACACAGCGATCATTCAGACCAAGTGCATTGAGCAGGATATCCTTCTCCGTCTCCGTAACTTCTTTTGATCGTTGGCTCTCCGCGACGATATGCCTCAATTCTTCTTCACTATGAGCTATCTCACTTTCCGTAGCAGGCTCCACTTTAAAAATCAATTTCAGGAGTCGGTTGGCAGTGCCGTTTAAAACCCAAATCGCAGGTCTAAACAACGTGTAAAAAAACTGCAATGGCCCGCTCACAAAAAGCGTGGTGCTGAGAGACTTACGAATAGCCAACGACTTGGGCGTCAGTTCACCTAACACGACGTGCAAAAAGGTCACTAAAGTGAAACTTAAGCCAATGGAGACTGAGGCAAGAATGGCCTCATCATGAACTCCCATGCTTTTCATCAAAGGCTGCACGAGCTGGGCAACAAGAGGCTCTGCCACCATCCCCAGAGCAATACTGGCAAGGGTGATGCCAAGCTGGGTTGCGGATAAATAACCATCCAAATTTCTGAGCGCCTGTCGTGCCCGAACTGCTGGCCGACTGCCTTCAGAAATGAGTTCGTCCAGCTGCGTGCTGCGCACTTTCACAATGGCGAATTCTGCCGCTACAAAAAATGCATTTAGCAGCACGAAAAACATGACGGCTCCAAATGAACCCAAGAGTCCAAGAGGGGTCATTTCTTCAGCGGGGTGAGCCACTGCGTTGAAAGCCAAAAACATACAATAATCCATTGGGCTTAGAAGCATTTCAGCGACTCGACTGAGCTAGAGTTTTTCATAACTGCCGTCGCAGCGTTTTTCGAGAATGGTAAAACCAGCTTTTTTGGCATCACTGATCGACACCGGTTTCGTGATTTTGGGAACAGCAAAGCTGGTCAGAATCTTACGAACAGGACGACGACAGAGGGGACAATGGGTCAATGGCTCTCGGTCGATAGGCCGCCTCAGGTCAAAGCCCTTGCGGCAGCGCAAGCAGGCATCTTCGGTATTTTCGGCGATGTATGAGTATGTAGGCAAGATCGGGAGCAATTTGATCGAAACCCGCTACCGATTGAACGGCATGAATCTAATCTAAGGCATTCAAATTAACACCAATGGAACAAAAATGATGCCAAAACAAAAAAAACAAAACCCAGGGATTGACCCTGGGCTCGTCGTTCGAAATTAAAATGTGTGTATTACCAGCTGGACTTGGTGACTCCAGGAATCAAGCCTGCAGAGGCCATTTCGCGGAAAGTCATACGTGACATCTGGAAACGACGAATGAAAGCGCGCCGACGCCCAGAAACACGGCAACGATTAGTCAATCTTGTAGGACTAGCGTCACGAGGAAGCATCGTCAGACCGACGTAGTCGTTGTTCGCCTTCAACTCCTCACGGAGTTTAGCGTATTTGTTCACAGTGTTTTGTTTGCGTTTTTCGCGTTCGAGCCAGCAAGTTTTAGCCATAATTGGGGAGATAGAATGCCGACTCAATTCATGATTGCAACGCAAAATTTTACTAGCGCTCACAAAGAGACAGTTTTAATCATTAAATCATGTTCTCTGGAATGCTGATCGCCGCCTTTTTTCTTATCCTGGGTGTTATCGTCTTCACTTACTTGCAAAAGGCGTAAACTCTGATTCCTCGGTCCAAAACCGAGCCCAAAATCACGATTTGGCGCAATGGAAAAGGTGTGAACAAACAGCGTCTGCTGAAATAGGTTCTTGGGCCTGGAAGCTTTGCATGGGGCCAATCAGAATAGGCCAATCCAAAACGTCTTCTGGCACGCGTCCGTGGCTACCTCGCACCAAGCTGGCATCTAAGGGAATCACATCCATCAGATAGCGAAATCCTAGTTTTTTCTGCAGAAGTCGCAATGCCAGTTTACCTTTTGGAAAGCGTAGACTTGGGTCAACAAACAGCTCAGCGGGGTCGTAGCCACATTTGCGATGGATATCTACGCAGCGGGCAAAATCAGGAGCACGAGCATCGTCTTCCCAGTAATAATACGTGAACCAACTACGCTTGTCGGCAATCACGATGAAATCACCACTGCGCTCATGATCTAGGCGATGGAAGCTTTTTTCCACCTGTCCCAACACCTGCTGCACACCAGGCGTAGCTTCCAAAACTTGCCGGACTTTGTCACCCAACGAAGGGTCGTTTAGGTAAACATGAGCAACTTGATGATCTGCGATGGCAAAGACTTTCGATCCACCAAGGTCCAAGGTCTCTCGTCCGAGCTCGTCCTTAATCGACAACCATCCTTGAGCCCGAAAAACCCGATTGAGATGCACCGGCTGCTCCACATCTGTGATTCCGTATTCCGAGAGCAAGATGACCTGCATGCCTCGCCCTTCATAGAATCGAATCAGGTCGCCGACCACCTCATCAATCTGTCGGAGATCATCCTGGATAAGTTCCATGCGCAAACCGACGCGCTGCAGATTGTAGTCTAGATGCGGCAAGTAAACGAGGCTGAGCTTGGGACCGTGCTTCTCCTCAATCCAGCGAGCGCAAGCTGCTATCCAACGAGAGGATTCAATACCCGAACTCGGCCCCCAAAAATGCATAAAGGGGAACTCGCCTAAGTCATTTTTTAAGCTTTCTCTCATTCCCATGGGCTGGGTGTGAATATCAAAAACCTTGCTTCCATCACTGAGATAAAGTGGGCGCGGAGTGACCGTGTAATCCGCAGTGGAGTGCATGTTGTACCACCAAAAAACTTTGGCACAGGTGAAGTCTGGGTCTGCGGCACGCAACATGTCCCAAAGCTTCGGCGACTGGACCAGTTGCTCAGGTTGTTTCCAAAAACGATGCTCCGCATAATCACGATCATACCAGCCATTGGCCACGACACCATGCTCGCACGGCATTTTACCGGTCACATAGGTCGCCTGTGCGGAGCAGGTCACCGCAGGAACGACCGGTTTGATGACAGTGCTCTGCATGCGCTGCATGTAAGCGCTTATGGCAGGAGTAAAGTCGCCGATGAGTCTTGGCGTCAGACCTACGACGTTCAGGATAGCGGTGCGAGGCATATGATGATTGAGCAAAGTCAGACCTTGGGCGTCAAGCCCGGCCTAATGGGAATACCTCTGACTGGAGTGATAATCGATTGCTGGGAAAAAGGCGAGCTGAGACCTGAGCCACTATTCTTCAACTAACTCACCTAGAATCAGCATAGCTCCAGGATAAAAATTCGTGCCACGAAAGCGTTCTACAGCATCAATCTTTTGACCCCGTTTGGCCAAAATGGCGGCTTTGTCGGGTTGGTCTGGGTGAATTGTGATTTCTACGCTGTGAACTGCATCCGGCAAAGCCTCCGCGACTAGCATCGTGCCCAGCCGATGATACGTACAGTAGGAATCGAAGCGTGGAACAATACGCGCAGGCAGGTCATCCACCTTAACAATGACCTGCCCTGCATCAGGCCCCACTATGTCGTAAAGGGCGCAACGCGTGCCACGAAACTGGAAACGGACCGTCTCACCTGGCTTTGAGCCTACGTGTAAGTCCGGCAATCGTGCAGCCCAGCGCTTGGCAAAGGCATCTTTAGCAGGG
>JBIKYV010000069.1:0-17586 GCA_044355075.1 Prosthecobacter sp. | reverse complement strand
CATGAAGATCGTACCGGTGAGTGTGGCGATTCCAGCCTACCGCAGTGGATCTGTGCTGAGGCAGACCCTGGAGCGGATCTGTGCTTGTGATCCGCTGCCACAGGAGATCCTGTTGCATGGAGACGGCGGCTGGCGGCCGGAGCCTGAGCTGGCGGAGAGCTTGCCTGTGCCGGTGAGAATGCTTCTTTCTGAGAGCCGTGTGGGGCCTGGCGGCGGTAGACATCGGCTTTTCCAAGAGGCTGCCTGTGAGGTGGTGGCCAGCTTTGACGATGATTCCTGGCCGCTGGACGTGGACTACTTTGCCCGTGCGATGGCGGTGATGGAAGCGTTTCCAGACGCGGTGGTCATGTCACCCGCGGTTTATTTAAAGGAGCGGCCTGTGCTGGCTGCACTGCCAGAGGTTTCTTTAGTTCGGTCCTTTTCAGGCAGCGCCTCGGTTACGCGCCGGTCGCTTTACCTAAAGCTTCCTGGCTATGTGCCGGTGGCAGAAGCTTATGGCGTGGAGGAGACAGACCTTTGCCTACAGGCGCATGCGGCGGGTATGGAGATCCTGTCCTGCCCATGGCTGCGTGCTTGGCATGACCGCCCCAGCGTGGATAACCAGCACACGGTGCTGCCCTGGATCAGGAATGAGGTGCTCCTGGCCTGCCTGCGTTTTCCTCTGGTAATGCAGCCCTGGGGCTGGGTGCGTGCGCTGCGGCATGTCTGGCGTCACCGCCAGGAGACTGGCTTAGCTGCTGCACTGAAAGCGATGCTTTCAGCCCTGCCCGCAGCGGTAGAGCATCGCACCCACCAGAGGCGCTACACTGCCGCCCAGGTATGGCACCACCACCGCTATGGGGAGCGGCGTTTTCTGCTGGAGATGGACGCGACGGGCTGCTGTCACGCTGTGCCCGCGCCACCTGCACGCCGCGTGCTCTATCTCCAATACACAAACCCCGGTGGCTATCCGCCGCTGGAGCACAGCTCCCGGATGCTGGCGCGTGCTGGCTGGGAGGTGGAGTTCCTGGGGCTGGCAGGCAGTGGGGCGGTGACGCTGGAGTTTGCTCCGCATCCACGTGTAAGAGTGCGCAGGATGTTCTTTCAGCGTCCCGGCTGGCTGCAAAAGCTGCATTTTTTAGGCTTCACCTTCTGGTGCTTGTGGCGCGTGTGGCGTTGGCGTCCGGCCTGGATCTACGCCTCCGATATTCTGTCCACCCCGGCAGCGGAGCTCATCCGGCGGCTTTTCCCTGCCTGCCGTGTGGTTTACCATGAGCATGACAGCCCGATCCCTGGCACGGTCATGGACTCCGGCGTGGCGAAAAAGATCTGGCAGGCACGGGCGGCTCTGGCTAGGCGGGCAGACGTGGTGATCTTGCCGAATGAGCAGCGGCTGAAAGTCTTTCAAGGCGTGATGCACCCATGTGGCCAGTGTTTCTGCGTGTGGAACTGTCCGAGCCTGGATGAGGTGCCGGAAGAGTCAGCGCGGCGTCCGCAAGACGCTCCCCTGCGCGTGCTGTACCACGGTTCCATCGTGCCGGAGCGCTTCGGGCCCTATGTGTTGGAGGCGGCAGCGCGCTCTGGGTGTGTGGTCGAGGTAACACTGATCGGCTACCTGCCCTCCGGCCATCGGCATGATTTGCAGACCCTGGAGCAGGCTGCGCTTGAGTGCGGCATTGCTTCACGCTTTTCCTACCTAGGGCCGATGAGCCATCACGAGGTGCTTGTCCGGTCACGAGAGCATGATGTGGGGCTATGCCTGCTGAAGATACATGAGGCTGACATCAATATGCGACACATGGTCGGAGCCTCGAACAAGGCGTTTGATTATCTTTCACAAGGACTCGCTATCATTGTGCCAGAAGATCCTGAGTGGCGATCCTTCTTTGTTGATGCTGATTGCGCATTACCTTGCCCGCCGCACGATGCTGATGCTTTAGCGAAGGTCTTCCGCTGGATGGCAGACCACCGCGCCGAGGTGGCGGAAATGGGCCGCCGTGGCCATGCCCTGGTGCGGGAGCGTTGGCACTATGAGGCACAGTTTGCCCCAGTGCTGAACTGGATGGAAAAACCATGATGAGCCTGGTGATGACGTCGATCCAGAAACTCCGCTGCTACCTACCCAGCGGGGCAGCGCTTTTGGCCTTTGCACTTGCGCTGCTGCTACGGTTGCTTTTTATCCCCGTGCCGTCGGAGCCGATGCTCTACGATCCGGACGAGGCAGAGATGCATGAAGCATCCCTTGGGCCGGTGCTAGGCACCGTGCCGCAGCGGTTGATCTGGCCAGGTGGCCTGATGCGTCATGCGGCATTGGCCCACCTGGGTGTCTCCGCCCTGAGTCAGGGCGTGCCGCGTTCGCCGGATGGCTTAGCTGCACACATCGGGCAGGTGCTGCTAGAGCCTGGTCAAGCTTGGGCTTGGATGCGTTGGGTCAGTGCATTTGGTTCTGCTATGGGTTTTGCCTTGGCCGTGTGGCTGTCGGTTCGGCTAGGCTCGCCTTGGCCATGGGCGGTGGCGTTAGGCGTGGCGGCGGCGTGTTTTCCACTACACTGGCGGCATGGCTGTATGGCGACTTCTGATGCGCTTGCTTGGGGCTTAGCGCTGGCAGCGCTGACGGCAGCACGGGCAGGCTGTCTGACGTTGGAAAGGGTTTTGGGTTCGGCGCTGCTTACCGGGCTGGCCCTCGGCAGCAAGATGACCTTGCTGCCCATGCTACCCGCGCTGGCCCTGGTGTGTTGGGACCCGCGCTGGCCCTGGTTGCGGTGGCTGCTGGTATGGTCTTGCGGTTTCTTGCTAGGTGCGCTTTTGGCGACGCCTTGGTTCTTAGCAGATCCGGTGCGTCTGGTGAAGACGATGCTGGGCGTGGTGAAGTTCAAGCCTGGGGAGGAAGTGGGCCTAGCCGAGACCTTTCTTTTCGTAAGCGGGGGTATCCCTCCTTGGCTGTTAGCCGTCGGGTGTGCCGGTTTGGCGGTGGCTTTTTCCCGCAAGCAGGAGCGCGCTTTAGCGGCGGGGGTGGTGTTGTCCGCGCTTTGGCTCTTGAACACGGCAGCTGGCTCCAAGCAGGTCGTAGAGCGCTACTTTCCGCCGCTGGGTATGCTGCTGCTCTTCTCTGGGTTCCTTTGGCTTTTGCCCTGGCTGGCTAGCTGGATTCAGGGTAGGCGACGTCACGTCATTTCTGTTATGCTGGCGCTGCTGACTTTCGGGTCATTAGTGCAGGGGTGGCAAGCCTTGGCGACAGAAATGGCGGAGATGCGTGCCCGCAGGGCCGGCTATTTGGAGGTGCGTTCTTTGTTGGAAAAGGCAGCAGCTCGTCGTGTGGCCGTTCATTACACGCTGTTCCGCTCACCTCTGGCTGGGCTGGCTGACTCGGGTAGTTTTGATCGCCTAGCAGAGCATCTGGAACGGGCTCGGGTAGGCCACCGTGGTGTCGAGCCGATGCTGGCGGCTTTTGGCATGTCGACCAGGGCGGTGTCGGTGCTTGGTGGGCTTTTTGACGAGGTGGAGGTTAATCAGGCGGCACGCTTGCGTGCATTGGCGGCTGCCGCGCGGGGCCGCTGTCAGGTGAGCTGGTTCCATGACGGGGATAATCTGGTCTATGCTCGTCAATGGCAGCAGGATCGCCAGGCAGTGCTGGCAGCTTTGGCGGCACGTCAGGTGGATGCCGCTGTCTTCGCTGGTCAGATGCCTCCAGAACTCCCCGGGCATTCCATCACCACGCTGCCTGGGAAAGTGCCGCTGCATGTGCTGCTGGCTACTTCACGTCCCGGTATGAAACCATGAGCACCTCTATCCCATCCACCCTCGCCATCGTGGAGACGCATCCGGTGCAGTATCATGCGCCGGTATGGCGTGCAGCGGCGGAGTTAGGAGTGCCTCTTCGTGTCGTTTATGGATCAGACTTTAGCGTGCGCGGTTACCGTGATCGGGAGTTTGGTGCTTCTTTTTGCTGGGAGGCTGACCTGCTGGCGGGCTATCCTAGCTGTGTGCTCCAGCCAGCGGCTGAGGGTTATGAAAAAGTCACGGATGAGGGGCTGGTGGCAGCGCTCGATGAGTTCAAGTCGACAGCAGTACTGGCGCTGGGTTATCATCACCCCCTGGACCGGGCGGCGATTCGCTGGGCGTTGCAGCATCAAGTGCCGCTATTCTTTCGGGGAGAGACGAGCGATGCCGCGCGGATAAGTCGAGTTTGGTGGCGTGGGCTGATGCGCGATTTCTTGCTGCGCAGGCTCTACCGGCGCTGCGCGGCCTGCCTCTATCTCGGGCAGAGTTCACGTGCCCATTACCGTCGTCTAGGTGTGCCAGACGCGCAGCTGATTCACTCGCCTTATTGCGTAGATACGGCGCTGTTTAAAACCGGGGATGATGCTCGTGAGAGCTTGCGCGCATCAACGCGGCAAACGGCAAGCATCCCACAGGATGCCTGGGTTCTGCTTTTTTCGGGTAAGCTCTCCTGGCGCAAGGGGGTGGATTTAATCCCTCGGGCGGTGGCTGCGCTGCCAGAGTCATTGCGCCAGCGGGTTCACCTTGTTTTTGTGGGCGATGGTGAAAAGCGTGCTGAGCTTGAGGCAGCTTGTCGCGTGCTACCTGGTGTTCCGGTGCATTTTGCGGGTTTTGTGAACCAGTCAGGTCTGAGTGCTTGGTACCATGCGGCCGACCTGCTGCTACTGCCTAGCAGGGAGATGGAGACTTGGGGCCTTGTGGTGAATGATGCCTTGCATCACGGCCTGCCTGCGGTGGTGAGCGATGCGGTCGGCTGTGCGCCAGACTTAGTCTTACCCGGATGCACGGGGGAGGTTTTCGCGGTGAATGAGGCACCTGCGCTGGCTGCTGCCCTGGAGCGTTGCATGGCCTGGGCGCATAGTTCAGTGTCTTTGCGCAGGGTTTGCCGCGAAAGAGTGGCCCTCTACAGCGTGGCAAAAGCTGCTGCCGGCCTTCACGAAGCTTGGCAGCGCCTCAGCTGCTGAACTCTGCTTTTTTCATGCGTCTTGTTCTCGTTGCCAATCCTGCGCCCACGCATGTGGGTAGGCATTTCCTGAATGCGGCGCGTTCGCTGGGGTGGCAGGTGGAGATCCTGGATGTGAATGCCGCGTTTGTAGGGCCGTCTTTGGTGCGCCGGGTTTGTTGGCACCTGCTAGGGCATCGTCCACTGAGGCTTGGCCATTTTAGCCGTGCGGTTCAGGCGCGCTGTCTAGCGTTAAAGCCAGACCTCGTTCTTGCCACCGGTATCGCGCCTTTGGATGCCCGTTCTTTGTTGGCCATGAAAAGCGCTGGGACCACCGTGGTGAACTTTTTGACCGATGATCCCTGGAATGCCGCGCACCGCGCGCCTTGGTTCCTGCGTGCGCTGCCGCACTATGCGCATGTCTTCACGCCGCGTCGCGCGAATGAGGCGGAACTGCAGGCGCTCGGTGGGCCGGGCGTCTCTTGGCTGCCTTTTGCCTACGCGCCAGAGCAGCATCATCCACCCCGAGAGGTCTCTGCTGAAGATCAGCTGCGTTGGGGCCAGCGCCTGGTTTTCATTGGTGGAGCGGATGCGGATCGGGTCGCGGCGGTGCGTGCGCTGGTGCGTGCTGGGGTGCCGGTTTCACTCTGGGGCGGTTATTGGAAAGAATACCCGGACCTATCCCCCTATGCGCATGGTCATGCCGATGAGGAGCAATGCCGCCGCATCGTCGCTGCCGCTGGGGCAAACTTGTGCCTAGTTCGGCGTGCGAACCGTGACGGTCACTCCATGCGCAGCTATGAGTTGCCCGCCATGGGCGGTTGCCTGTTGGTAGAGGACACGCCGGACCATCGTGCTCTGTTGGGTAGTGCTGGGGAATCGGTCTTCTTATTTTCCAGCCTCGTGGACTTGCCAGCACGGGCGCATGATCTTCTCCAGTTGCCAGAGACGGCGCGTCAGGTCATGCGCCAATCCGCGCGTCAGCGGTTGCTGGCAGGCTCGCATACCTATGCTGATAGGCTGCGCGCCATCCAGGCTTCTGTCCTTTCTCATCTCACCTGAATGAACCAGCCTCTTAAAATCGCCATTGTCGTCCATGGCCGCTTTTTCGCCTTCGATTTGGCGCGTGAGCTCATTCGTCAGGGGCATCAGGTCACGGTGGTGACGAATTACCCCGCAGGTATTGCCATGCGTTGGGGGGTGCCGGAGAGCGTGGTGGTTAGTGTATTGAGCCATGGGCTAATCTCTAGGCTAGCTGAAAAACTGCGCCTTAGCCGCTGGCTGGAGCCGTTGCTGCACCGTTACTTCGCCCGCAGGGCCTCCGCTGCCGTGCGCGGGCGTGACTTGGATGCGGTGCTTGCTTTTTCAGGTGTGGCTGAGGAGGTCTTTTCTGAATGCCTGGGAGGGCCTGTGCTGCGTGTGCTGGTGCGCGCTTCCTCGCACATTCAGGAGCAGAGGGACATCCTTGCTGCCGAGGAAAGGCGCGCTGGATTGGTCGTGGCGAAGCCTTCCCCCTGGATGGTGGCGCGCGAGGGCCGGGAGTATATGCTGGCCGACCGGATATTCATCCTTGGCGGATTTTCTCGGCGCACGTTTGAGCAGCGCGCCATCCCTGCCGCTCGGCTCTGTGTTATCCATCTGGCTGCGGATCTGCGTATCTTTCATGCATCGCCTGAAGTCATGGAGGCGCGGAAAAAACGTCTGCTCGCAGGGCAGCGGCTTCGCGTAGTTGCTGTGGGCACGTTCTCCCACCGGAAGGGCTGCTTAGACTTGGTGGAACTGGCTCGGCGCGTTCAGGACATCGCAGACGTGGTTTTTGTCGGCACGGTGGTTCCTGAAGCCATGCCTTTGGCAAAATCAGCCGCAGGGTTGATCTCGTTTGAGCCTCGAGTCCCGGAGAAGAAGCTACCCAAGGTGTATGCAGCAGCTGATGTGTTTGTGATGCCGACACTAGAGGACGGTTTTGCGGTAGTGGTGGCTCATGCCAAAGCCTCTGGACTGCCTGTGCTGGTGACCGAGAATTGCGATGCGGCAGACATCATTCAGCATGGCGTGAGCGGTTGGGTGCTGCCGGTGCGGACACCCGACGCTTTCGCTACGAGTCTGCGTGCCCTGCATGAGAACCGCGAAGCGCTGGCGGCTATGTCCCAGGCGGCTTGGGCGGATAGTGCAAGTCGTGGCTGGGAAACTGTGGCGACGGAGACGGTGTCCGCTCTGCGCCGCGCAGCTTTGGAGCTGGCTAGTCGATCGCCAATGAAGATCGCCATCGGCGTTCATGGCCGTTTTCATGCCTTTGGGCTGGCGCGAGGGCTGCTTGAGCTGGGGCATGAGGTGCGGGTTTTTACCAACTATCCACCCTTTGTGGTCGAGCGTTTTGGCGTGCCTCGCAAGTTGGTGCGCAGCCATTACCTACACGGTTTGGTCGTGCGGATCGTAGAGCGGCTAGGTGGTGCGGCAACGTTTCCAGACCTGATGGTTGAGCTGCATGCTTGGTTCGGTCGCTGGCTAGCGGCACGGCTTGGCCGGGAGCGGTGGGATGTCAGCTACACATGGAGCAGTGTGTCTTTGGAGCATCTGCGTGCGCCGAGAACGGCAGTGGTCAGGCTTTTAGCCCGTGGTTCCACGCACATTAACTGGCAAGATGCGCAGATTGAGGCGGAGGTGATGCGCACGAATGCACCGCTGGAGCGGCCTCTTCAAGGCATCATGTCCAGGGAAAGAAAGGAATATAAACTGGCTGATACCGTCGTGGTGCTGTCGCGCTTCTGCCATAGAACATTTCTGCAACAGGGCCACCCAGAGAGTGCCGTCAGAGTGATGGTGCCGGGATTGAACGACGCGAAATTCATGCCTCGACAAGAGGCTCTGGAGGCAAGACGGCGCCGGAATCTAGCGGGAGAGCCGCTGCGAGTTTTGATGACAGGCACCTTCAGCTTCCGAAAAGGGGCGATGGAGATCATGCAAGTGGCGCGTCAGATGCATGGACAGGGCGTGGTTTTCCGTGTGGTGGGTCAGCCCAGTCAAGCAGCCTTTCCTCTGCAGAAGGAATGGAGCTCTTGGATTGAATTTGTTCCGCGCGTGCCGCAGGCAGAGCTGCGTGTCCATTACGAATGGGCTGACATCTTCGTCCTACCCTCCTTGGAGGAGGGTCTTGCGGCTGTGCTCTGGCAGGCTGCTGCGGCTGGGCTACCCGTGCTTGCCACCAAGGAGTCGGGTGTGGAGGAACTGCTGGAACGCGGAGTTTTTGGATGGTCCATCCCAGCCCGCGATCCCGTAGCGCTCATGGACTATCTTGTCTGGGCGCGGGATCATCGGCAGGAATGGCTGGAAAAGATGGAGTCCATGGATCCAGCTTCTGCAGTCCGCTCTTGGCGGCAGGCCGCCGAGGATTTTGCTGGCATCTGCCGCGAAGTTTGTGAGAGAAGAAAAGCCTGAATCGAGAGAGAAAATGCAATTCCTGAACTCCCCTACCAAGGACAACCTTTTCGGTCTCTTCCTCATCTACGTAGGCCTCTTGCTCCTGCTGCTCACGGTGCAGTGGCGCTCTAGACGCGCACTTGGCTTACCGCTGGTTTATGCGGTCACTCTCTCGGTCATTCACGCCTTCTCTGCCTGGATACACACCTTTCCCAACTACACGCCCCGCCACGCCATGCTGGTGCAGAGTGGGCTGACGCTTGAGACGACATTCTATGGCTTCCGTATGACGGTCTTGGGCATGGCAGCCTTTGTGCTGGGAGTGCTGATCTGCCCGTTTTTCGTCAGCCGCCGATCCGAATCTAGACCTTTTCTGCCATGCCGTGAACTAACCACACAGCTTCCTGGCACGCTGGTCATCGTGGCCTTTCTTTCCTTTTTCGTCTTTGCGCCTGTGTTCCGGCTACTGCCCAGCTTGGGCACGCTCACCACGGCGGGTTGCTCATGCAGTGTCGCGGGTCTTTATCTCTACTGCTGGCAGGCATTTCAGCAACGTAGCCATGCCCATCTTCTCTTGGGACTTGTAGCTACCGCTGTCATTCCGGTGATTACCATGTTGTTCATGGGTTTCGCCGGTTATGGAGCCAGCGCGGCGGCCATGGTTTGGTTGTTGGTACTGAGTTTTTACCGTCCTCGTTGGATCTCCTTCGCCGTCCTGGCCGTGGTGCTCTACTTGGGATTGAGCTTTTTCCTCAACTGGATGATCGAGCGAGAGCTCATCCGTGATGCGGTTCGTGAGCAGTTTGCCTTGGGAAGTCGTGTTGAGCGTGTCGTGAGCATTTTTGAGGATTTTCAGCTCCTCGATTTTTCCCGGCAAGATCATCTGGAGGTGGTGGACTCTCGTTTGAACCAGAATGACTTAGCGGGTAAGGCTTGGCGTCATCTGGAACTGGGGCGGGTGGGATTTGCTAACGGCGAGACCCTGCTCATTGCTGCGATCGCCTGGGTGCCACGTATTCTTTGGCCAGGTAAACCGGTTACAGGGGGTGGAGGTGATCTGGTAAGCCGCTTCACCGGGCAAAGATTTGCCGACGGCACCAGTGTTGGTGCGGGGCAGGTGCTAGAGTTCTATGTGAACTTTGGTTGGACGGGGCTTTTTGTCGGCTTTCTCCTCTTTGGCATGGCGCTGCGCTGGATGGATCTGCGTGCTGCAGACCGCCTCGCCCAGGGAGACCAGTGGGGCTGCGCCCGTTGGATGCTGCCTGCCATCGGCATGATCCAGCCAGGCGGGCAAATGTCCGAGGTCATTGGCTCTGTGGCAGCCTTTGCAGTCTTTGCCACCATCGTGCATCACCTGCTGTTCAAAAAGTTCTATGATCTTGGCGCTGTGCAGCCGTTGGTTAGGTCAAATCAGGGGCGTGCAGCGTCGTCACGCCGCCGCTACACCTAAGATGAAGCAAGTGCCATCATGCATCCACCTCTGGGCCAGTGGCTTGGAGGAGACCGGAGGCATCCAGCACTATTCCGCCTGCTGCGCGGAAGCGCTGCGTACGCTTTTTCCGGGAGTTCGCCTCAGGGTCTTCAGCAGAAATGATCGGGTTGGAGGAGATGAACTACATACCTTCGGTCATCTGCATGGATGGAGACGCACGCTCGCCTTCACTGCATCAGGATGGACCTGGGCGCTGCGCGAACGTCCAGACTTCATCCTAGCCACGCATCCACACTTCATGAAGGCATTGGCCCCGCTGACCCGGCTGGGCATTCCTTGCCTCACTGCCGCCCATGGCATCGAGGTTTGGGGCCGACTAACGGGCCTTTTTGGAGCGGCTATGCGTGCAGCCACAGGTATTCTGCCCGTTAGTCACTACACACGTCAACTGATTCACCAAGAGGCGGGTGTGCCGCTGGCGCGCATGCCAGTCGTGCCGGACACTTTTCAAGAAGCGCAGTTTTCCCCAGGTGCGAAGCCTACCTATTTGCTCCAGCGTTATCAATTAGAAGAGAGTCAGCCTGTGATCCTGACGGTGGGCCGCCTCTCCTCCACGGAGCGTTACAAGGGACATGATGTGGTTCTGCGCTCGCTGCCAAGGCTGCTGCCTGCGCTGCCTAACTTGCGTTACATCATTGCCGGACGTGGGGAGGATGAAATTCGACTGCGTGCTCTAGCGGAGGAGCTGGGCGTCCAGCCTCATGTGGTCTTCGCTGGCTTTGTGCCTGCGACAGAGCTGGCAGACCATTACCGCCTTTGTGACTTGTATGTGATGCCAAGCACAGGTGAGGGCTTTGGTATCGTGTATTTAGAGGCCCTGGCCTGTGGCCGTCCCTGTCTCGTCGGCAGTGAGGACGCCTCCCCTGAGGCCGTGGATGGTGGCCGGTTGGGATTCGTGGTGCCGCCGCGTGACCCTGAGGCCGTCGCCGATGCCATCCTCTCCTTCTTCCACCGCACGCATGACAAACCCTGGCTGCATGAGCCACAGGCCTTGCGCCAAGAGGTAGTCCGGCTTTATGGCTTCTCTGCCTTTCAGCAAGCGATGTCACGTGCTCTAGAGTCTCTGGGTATCGTCTCGCCATCTACCTTTGATTGCTATGAACTTTAGAACCCTGGTCAAAGAAGCCGCCTACCGCTCCGTCACCACTCTGCTTGGTGACAGTGCGGGCTTTGTGAAACTACCGGTCATTCAGGGACCTGCGAAAGGGCTTATCTTCCGGGTGGACTTGGTGCGACGCCGGGAAGCTTACTGGCACGGGCGTTATGATCAGGACATCTTGGAGACCCTATCTCGGCATTTGCTCCGCCCCGGTATGACAGTCTGGGACTGCGGCATCTACATCGGCTATTACACTTGTTTCTTCGCCAGTGCTGTCGGTAAAACCGGACGTGTGGTGGCCTTCGAGCCAGATGCTTCATGCCTGAACCGTGCACAGGAGAACGTCACGCTAAATGCCTTCCAGAACGTCTCTTGGGTTCATGCCGCCATTGGCAACCAGACTGGCACTTCTGCCTTTATTCTCAGCGGCAACACCAATAGCCACCTGCCAGGCGGTTGGATTGGTGCGACTAGGGAGGATTATCAACAGCGTGTGGAGACACATGTCGGCATGTCCGAAGTGCAGGTCTACACTCTCGATGATGCGCTCTCCGTCGCCCCGCCACCCGACCTTGTGAAAATTGATATCGAAGGCTTCGAAGGCTTAGCGGTGCCACATACCCAAACCCTAATCGAACAGCACAGACCAGTCTTTGTGGTCGAGCTGCACAACCCCGAGTGCGATCGCGCCGTTTGGCAATACTTTCACAGCCAAGGCTACGAGATCTTGAATGCTTCCACCATGGAGCCTGTGACGACGGTGGAGCAAAGCCGCGACACGCTGGTGTGCAGACCGCGGGCTTGAAACGCTTATGTGCGGGATAGCTGGCATCCTTCAAACTGAGTCATCCTGCAGCGGCAGCCTTGGGCCAGTGCTTGCCGAGTTTCAGCGCGCCTTACGGCATCGCGGTCCGGACGATGCTGGGCTTTGGATCAACCCGGCGCAGACGGTCGGACTGGCACACACGCGACTCGCGATCTTGGACCTCTCGCCAAGCGGCCATCAGCCGATGGTTTCTGGCGAGGGTCGCTATGCGATTTGCTTCAACGGTGAGATCTATAACTTCCGTGAATTGCGTGCATGGCTAGAGGGGCGCGGCCACCTCTTCCAGACCAGTTCAGACACGGAGGTTCTGCTGCATCTTTATCGTGAAGAAGGCGAACGCATGGTCGAGCGGCTGCGGGGCATGTTTGCGTTTTGCCTTTGGGATGAAGTCGAGCAAACGGCGCTGCTGGCTCGTGATCCACTTGGCATCAAGCCTCTGTATGTGCATGAGGCGCAGGGTAGGTTGGCTTTTGCCTCTGAGTTGCGCGCACTGACTGGCTCAGGCCTTTTCCAACCCACCCTAGACGCACAAGCCGTACGTGGTTTCTTGGAAACCGGCACGGTGCCAGAACCGCTGACCTTAGTGAATGAGGCGCGCATGCTGGAAGCAGGTCACACCTTGGTCTGGCGCGCGGGCACGCTGAAACGCCGCTGTTTTTGGAGATTGAATTTTGGTGGTGAGCTTGCTGGTGATCCAGTGCAACGCACTCGTGAGGCCTTGCTCGACAGTGTGCAGCAGCACTTTGTCAGTGATGTGCCTGTGGGTGTGTTTCTGAGCGGTGGCATCGACTCGACAGCATTGCTGGCATTAGCGTGCGAAACAGGTCATCGCGGCATCCGTAGCTTCTCCATCAGTGTGGATGACCCTGCGGCTGATGAGGGTGGACTGGCACGCCACACGGCGCATCACTTTGGCTCGGACCATCATGAGATGCGGCTGGATGCTGAGGTGGCTTGCCGACTTTTTCGTGAGTTCCTGAACCACACGGACCAGCCTAGCATTGATGGCTTGAACACTTTCACCGTGTCGTCGCTGGCTCAGCAGTATGGCATGAAGGTCGTGCTCAGTGGCTTGGGCGGCGACGAGTTGTTTGGAGGTTACGCTAGCTTCACCAAGATCCCGCAGATGCGCCGATTGCATCCGCTGCTGAGCCGCCTGCCAGGTCTGTCGTCATTACTCCAGAAGGGCAAGTCACAGCACCGCAGGATGGCAGACTACCTCTGTAGTTCAGGTGCTGTGTCGGCAGCTTTTTCCGCACTGAGGGGAATTTTTTCCCAAGCAGAAGCGGCTGCGCTGACTGCCTGGGTTGCTGGGTTGTCTGATCCGTCCGCTTCGACGGATCAGACAGATTCATCGGATCTCCGGGATCAAATCTCTGCTTTAGAGATGAACTGCTATATGCGCAACCAACTGCTGCGTGATGGCGATGTGATGAGTATGGCACACGGCCTGGAGCTGCGTGTGCCGTTCGTGGATCGTGTGTTGGTGGAAAAAGTCACTTCGATCCCAGCTGCTCAGCGATTTTTGCCGAACAAAGGATTGCTCACCGCAGCGGTGCCCGAGATTCCCGATTGGGTGGTGAATCAAAAGAAGCGAGGCTTTCTTTTTCCCTACCCCAAATGGCTGGGGGGCGACTGGGGGCAAGCCCTGGCGATAGCTTCAGAAGGTGCGCCAGTGCCGACGCCGCAGTGGTATCAAAAATGGAGTCTCTTCATGCTGCGACACAGCATGGAGAAGCTCGGCTTGTGCTCATGAAGGTTTTGCATGTGATCCCTTCGCTGTCGCCCTCCCAGGGCGGGCCTAGCATGGCGCTGCCCGCCATGGCATCCGCTTTAGTGGCGCAGGGGGTCGAGGTGGATGTGGTAACGACCGACGATGACGGTGCTGGTCTGCGCTTGGCAAAGCCAAGTCTGGATTGGCAGATGATGCCTGGTGGTTGGCGGCTTCGGCACTTCCCAAAGCAGACGGAGTTTTACAAGGTGTCACTGCCCCTTGGCTGGTGGCTGTTGCGACATGTGGCGGACTACGATGGCGTGCATGTGCATGCGGTGTTTTCTTTTGCTTCCAGCGCAGCCTGCATGGCTGCACAATGGCACGCTGTTCCTTTTTGGGTTCGCCCACTAGGCACCCTGAACGCCTGGGGTATGAAAAATCGTCGGCGTTGGCTCAAGGGCCTTTCCTTCCGCCTGTTGGATAAGCCATGGTTGGATCGAGCTGCGGCCATTCACTGCACCAGCCATGCGGAAGCGGCAGAGCTAGCGCCGCTTGGCATTCGTTCAAGGTCGGCGGTGGTGCCACTGGGCATGGACTTGGGCGCTTTTGATGCTCTGCCGCCAGCTTCTGTTTTTCAAGCGGCCTTCCCTCGGGCTGCACGTGGCTACTGCTTCCTTTTTTTATCCCGCCTTGATCCTAAAAAAGGGCTGGAGTCACTGCTGTCTGCCTTTGCCTCCTGCCAAGCCCGTGAGCAGGGTTGGCAGTTGGTCATCGCGGGATCGGGTGATGCTTCGTATGAGTTACTCCTCAAAGAACAGGCGGATGCGCTCGGCCTTTCGGAAGTGGTGACCTGGACAGGCTTTCTAGGCGGTGAGATGCGATTGGCGGCGCTGAGCGCCTGCCGCGTTTTTGTTTTGCCGTCGCATTCGGAGAATTTCGGCATCGCCCTGCTGGAGGCCATGGCTGCTGGCATGGCCTGCGTGGCGACGTCAGGGGTTGCCTTGGCGGTCGATGCTGCCCAACAGGGTGCGGTGTTGCTTGCTGAAGATGGGGAAGAGGGTCTCGGCAAGGCCATGGATCAACTCGCCACAGATCCAGCCAAGTGCAGACAACTAGGGCAATGTGCTGCGGACCTCGCTCGCCGCACCTACTCTGCGCCTGCGATGGCGAAAGCGTTGGAAAGTCTTTACTGTCAGAGCCTCCGATGATTGTCTCAGCCTCATGATCTCTCGCCGCGCCAAAGCACTCTTTTATTCCGTAGCGGGGCCGCTCATGCGCGTGAGCGCGGCTTTTTATCGTGTCACTCAAGCACCGCCGACAGGAGGGTCTGAACGGGTGCGGGTTCATCTGGGCCCTGGTCAGCGAAACTACCTTCCTGGTTGGATCAACGTGGATGCCAATCGCTTCACCGGAAAGTGTGATGTCTGGGCAGATCTGTCCCTGGGACTGCCTTTTCGAGATGCCTCCGTGGATGCGGTCTATTCCCACCATGTCATCGAGCATTTGCCTGACTTGGCTGGGCACTTGGCGGAGCTCTTTCGCATCTTGAAACCAGGTGGTGTCGTTCGTATCGGCGGCCCGAATGGGGATGCTGCTATGCGTGAGTATCTGGCCGGAAATAGCGCCTGGTTCTCAGACTTTCCGGATCGTCGCTCTTCGATCGGAGGGAAGTTGGAAAACTACATTTTTTGTCGCCGCGAGCACCTTACGATTCTCACGCCTTCCTTTCTGGAGGAACTTTTGTTATCTGTCGGTTTTGCAGAGATGGCGGTGGTCCTGCCCGTGACCGAGACTCAGCATCCAGCCTTCTTTGATGCGCCAGTGATGGCCTTGGAATGGGAAAGCACTCCTAGCTCGCCGCACACCCTGCTCATGGAAGCGCGTAAACCTAACGCATGAATCTGACCGACATCACGCCGCTGGTCCTAACGTGGAATGAGGCACCGAATCTGGAGCGCACGCTGGCCCGGTTACGCTGGGCGGCGGAGGTGGTTGTGCTGGACAGTGGCAGCACAGATGGCACTCGGGAGATCGCGCTGAGTTTTGCAAATGTGCGGTTCGAGACACGGCCCTTTGATGATCATTCGCGCCAGTGGAATCACGGGTTAGATTGCGTGCGCACGCCGTGGGTGCTTGCCTTGGATGCCGATTATGTGTTGGGCACTGGCTTTGAGCAGGAGCTGTCTGGGCTAGATGACAGCGCTGCGGGTTACCAGGCTGGGTTTCGATACCTCATCGCTGGCCAGCCCCTGCGGGCCAGTCTTTACCCGCCCCGCACGGTACTTTTTCAGAAAAGCTTCTGCCGCTACGGCCAGGATGGACATACCCAGCTGTTGTCGGTGCAGGGGTTGGTCAAGGCGTTGCGCTCGACGATTGATCACGATGACCGCAAGCCGCTGTCACGCTGGATCGCCTCTCAGGATAAGTACGCGTTGCTTGAGGCGGAAAAGCTGTTGGCGGCTGATCCGGCGAGCCTGCGTGTGCAGGATCGGCTACGCCATACGGGATGGGCAGCCGTGCCTGCCACGCTGATTTACACGCTTTTAGTCAAAGGCACGCTGTTGGATGGCTGGCGGGGCTGGTTTTACACAATGCAGCGGGTGCTGGCGGAGATGATGCTGGCGCTGCGGCTGCTGGAGAAACGCATGGCTTCATGAGTATGCCTACGTCGAGCGTTCATCTCGTGATTCCCTGCTACCGGGAGAGCGGCCGCATTGGGGCTTTTCTGCCAGATCTGTGTCGAGCCATGCAGGCCTTCTCGGGGCAGGTGCGCATCCAGGTCGTGGAGGATGGCTCCTGCGCCGCAGAGGTGCAGTGCATGCGCGAGATTGTCGAGAAACTCAGAGTGGACTTTCCGTGGCTGCTGCCGCTGAAGGTTCTGGAGAGAAATCTGGGTAAAGGCGGAGCTGTGTATGCAGGCTGGGCGGATCATGTGGGCGCGGATTGGCTTGCTTTCGTGGACGCAGATGGCTCGTGCTCGGCGCATGAGGTGGCCCGGCTGCTGGCGATGCGGGCGGATGCTAGAGAGGTGCCCACGGCACTCTTTGCCTCTCGGGTGAAAATGTTAGGTCGAAAGGTCGAGCGATTGCTGAAACGTCATTGGCTCGGCCGTGTGTATGCCACGCTGGTTTCGGAGCTCTTGAACGTGCCGGTCTATGACTCGCAGTGCGGGCTAAAGCTGCTGCCTCGTCTTGCCTTCGAACGCATTGCTACCCGTCTTCGGATCAAGGGCTTTGCCTTTGATGTCGAGCTCATGGTGGCACTGCTGGATACGGGATGCGGGATTCGGGAGGTGCCGATCGATTGGCAAGAAGTCGCAGGGGGTAAGGTGAGCCTGCTGCGTGATTCCTGGAGGATGGCCCGTGATGTCTGGGACATTCGCTGCCGACGCCCGACTTGGCGTCACGGCGCGTAATGTGCATTGGCTGTGTTTTGCCCGTGGCGCCGGCTCAGGGGCAGAGTAGATGCCTATTGCCCCATGTCCCACCCCACCGTTTGCCCCAGCCTGATCTCCAGCTCCCCCATGCCTGGGTCTGGCCCATGGCAGCGGCTCGGAGATCTAGGCAGCCCTGTGCAGGTCGCGCGGCAGCTTGCGCACCGGCCCGGATTCCTCTGGCTGGATAGCGCGGTGGCAGGTCCAGGCAGTACTTCGATGCTGATGGCGGAGCCTGTGTCTGTTTTCAGCGGCAGCATTGATCGAGACTGGGCGGCGGTGGAAAACAGGTTGGCGCAGGGCGGCTGCGGAGGCCTGTATGGTTGGGTCGGCTACGATGGCGAATTCCTCCTCGGGGAATACCGGCAGGTGCTTCGCTACGATCACGATACCGGCAGTTGGTGGCAGCAGGGGCAGACACTGTCTGGGCTGCTAGAGGCTAGTCCAGACCGGCAGGGGACGGTGGCTCAGCTTGATTTTACCCCGCATGTTTCGCGCCAGCAATTCATCGACGCGGTGTGCCAGGCCCAGGCTTATATTGCTGCAGGGGATATTTATCAGGTCAATCTTTCGCATCCCTGGCAGGCGTCTTGGCCGGCTGAGGCTGATGTTTTGGCCATGTATCTGCGTCTGCGTGAGGTTTCCCCAGCGCCTCATTCAGCTTGCCTGGATTGGGGAGACGTC
>JBIKYV010000209.1:0-5272 GCA_044355075.1 Prosthecobacter sp. | reverse complement strand
ACAATCGCTATCACAGGATCTGGTAAGCGCGACACACGTCATCAAGTGCCGCTCTTCTCGATCAGCGTGTCTTCTGGAGCTCGGATATGCTGCTTGGCGTGAGACTCAGTTTCGTTCTGCTTGTCGATTGCTAACTGCGTCATGATAAGTGTCGTTTGAGTGCTTTGAAACGCTGTTTGTTATGCCATGGAGAAGCTGATCCCGCCACCTAGATCCCGCTGCGTTCATGGAGTGAATGCGCCGCATCACCAGGCTCGGATCTCATGGGGCGCCATGAATTCCTGAATCGTGGCGATAGGCTGGGGTCATCAAGCTGCTGATCTAGCCTTTGAATCAGCCCGTACATGACGGATGTCTTTAGCCTGGATGAAGTTTGGGCTGCGGCAGGCCACCTGAAATAGGTTTTCATGGCCTATTGGGCCATATTTCGGCGGCGTCTAGGTTTGGATCAAATGCCGAGTTCGACGGGGTGGGAAGGGGAGGTCCTTAGGAGCCTAACTTTCCAGAGAAAGACAATCTTGCCCCGCCGCGCTTGCCAGCAGGGATTCATGGCCTACTCTCGCAGCCCCTCTAGACCCTCTATGAAGAAGAAAATCGTCCTCGCTTACTCTGGCGGCCTCGACACGTCCGTGCTGCTTTCCTGGATCAAAGAAACCTACGACGCGGAGATGATCGCCTTTTGTGCGAACATCGGCCAGGATGATGAGCTGAAAGGCCTGAACGCCAAAGCCAAGAAGACTGGCGCCTCGAAAATCTATGTCGATGACCTGCAGGAGGAATTCGCCAAGGACTTCATCTTCCCGATGATGCAGGCCGGTGCCATCTATGAGGGGCAGTATTTCCTCGGCACATCCATTGCTCGTCCATTGATCGCTAAGCGAATGGTCGAAATCGCCAAAGCCGAAGGTGCCACCGCTATCGGCCATGGAGCTACCGGCAAAGGCAATGATCAGGTGCGTTTCGAGCTCACCACGGCTGCCTTGGCTCCTGATTTAGAAATCATCGCTCCCTGGCGTGATGAGCGTTTCCGCAACCAGTTCCCCGGTCGTGCGGAAATGATCGCCTACTGCGAGGAGAAAAAAATCCCCGTTCAAGCCAGTGCGAAAAAGCCCTTCTCCATGGACCGCAACCTCCTGCACATCAGCTATGAGGCCGGCATCTTGGAAGATCCATGGTTCAACGCCGGTGACACCAAGTATCGCGACTACTTCACCACCCTCTCCGTTTTCCCAGAGGATGCTCCCGACAAGGCCGAGTATGTGGTGCTCGACTTTGAAAAAGGCAACTGCGTGGCCGTGAATAGCAAGCCCATGAACCCGCTCCAGGTCATGAAGACCCTGAACAAACTTGGCGGCAAGCACGGTGTCGGCCGTGTGGACATGGTGGAAAATCGCTTTGTCGGCATGAAGAGCCGCGGTGTCTATGAGACGCCCGGCGGTGCCATCCTGCACTTCGCCCACCGCCAGATTGAAAGCCTCACGATGGATCGTGAGGTCATGCACCTGCGTGACAGCCTCATCCCCGAGTATGCCAAGCTGGTTTACAATGGTTTCTGGTATGCTCCAGAGCGTTTGGCCCTTCAGGCCCTGGTCACGGAAAGCCAGAAAAACGTCTCCGGCACCGTGCGCGTCAAGCTTTACAAGGGTGGCATCCATGCCGCCGGTCGTCAGTCCAAGTTCAGCCTCTACAACCCGCACATCGCTACCATGGAGGCTGATCCGACGAAGGCCTACAACCAGGACGACGCCACCGGCTTCATCCGCCTAAACGGACTTCGCCTAAGGGTGAACAGTCAGGTCAATGGCGCGAAGAACCTGGGCCGGTAAGGCAATGAACCGACTTCTCCTGGCGGGGTATTTCTGAGCCCGCCAGGCAGATGGCACGTAACTCTTTGGGCCTTTCCTTTGCCCTCACCGATCATGCCAGACCTCTCTCATTTGCGCGCTGATTTCCCCATTCTGCATCAGCAGGTGTCGGGGCATCCGCTCGTTTACCTCGATAGCGCTGCCAGCAGTCAAAAGCCACGTCAGGTGATTGACGCCCTGGTGCGCTACTATGAGCGTGACAACGCCAATGTTCACCGCGGTCTTCATGAGCTCAGCAATCGAGCTACTGAGCAATTTGAAAAGGTCCGCGCCAAAGTCGCCAACTTCATTGGAGCTGAATCACCTGACGAGATCATTTTCACCCGTGGCACCACCGAGGGGGTGAATCTCATCGCCCAGGTTTGGGCCAATCATTTCCTCCGCCCAGGCGATGTCATCGTCACCACCGGCATGGAGCATCATAGCAACCTCGTGCCCTGGCAGCTCGCTGCCAGTCGTTGCGGTGCTGTGGTGAAATACGTGCCAGTCCTGGACGACGGCACGCTCGACCTAGACGCTATGCGGGCCCTAATGGCAGAAGGTTCGGTCAAGCTGGTGTCCTGCGTTCATGTTTCAAATTCCCTCGGCACCATCAACCCCGTGACCGACATCTGCGCCTGGGCTCGCGCGCGTGGCATTGTCACTCTTGTGGATGGGGCTCAAGCCATCGGTCACATGCCCGTCGATGTGCGTGCCATCGGTGCTGATTTTTACGTCTTCTCCGGTCACAAAATCTGTGCGCCCACTGGCATCGGCGTCCTTTATGGCCGCCGCGAAGCACTCGCCACCATGCCACCCTGGCATGGCGGAGGTGAGATGATCGACAGCGTGACGCTGGAGGGCAGCACCTTCAAAGATGCACCTGCTCGCTTTGAAGCAGGCACGCCAGACATCGCCGGAGTCATCGGCCTTGGTGCAGCGATCGATTACCTCGAAACCATCGGCATCGATGTCATCCATGATCATGGTCGCGAACTCATCCAGGCCACGATGGAAAAGCTCATCGAAGTGCGCGGACTACGTGTCTTGGGGCCACCGCTTCCCGCCGAGCGCGCCACGCTGGCTGCTTTCACGATCGAGGGCACCCACCCGCATGACCTCGTGGAATATGCGAACACAAAGGGCGTCGCGCTCCGTGGGGGGCATCATTGCACCCAGCCACTCATGCGTCGCTTTCAGGTTCCCGGTACGAGCCGAGCCAGCTTTTACTTTTACAACACGCACCAAGAAGTGGATCGCCTCATCGAGGTGCTGCACCAGGCGGTAAAATTTTTCTCCTGAGCGGTCATGGCTCCCTCGGACGATCTTCTTGCCCTCTATCAGCAGGTCATCCTGGACCACTCACGCCATCCGCGGAACCAAGGTAGACTGCAGGAATCTGAGTCCCATCATGTGCGTGGTCATAATCCCGCCTGTGGTGATGAGGTCGATATTTGGGTCAAATTAGGCCCTGAAGGACAGCTCGAAGACATCAGGTTCGAAGGCCAGGGCTGTGCCATCAGCCAAGCCAGCGCCAGCCTCATGACCCTCAAACTCAAGGGGGCCAGTCCTGACGCCGCGCGCGCCCTCCTGGCTGATTTTCACTCCATGCTCAGCGGGCAGGGCCAGGTGCAAAACGAAGAAGCCCTGGGCGAGCTCCGGGCCCTCGAAAGCGTGCGAAAATTCCCCCAGCGCCTCCGCTGCGCCACCCTCGCCTGGAAAGCCCTAGAACAGCTCCTCCCAGACACCTGAGCCGGCAACTCTCGCTTCCCGAAAAGCCAAAGGAGGCAGGCCCTCCCGCACGCAACGCAAAAAGACGCCCCACTTGCTTCACAGCTCATCCAGCGGGCGGTTGATCACGCCCGCATCGCTTTAGCCAACTGCGTGTAAATCTCCGTCCTGCGCACATCCACATGGCCGAGCCGTTGCTGGATGCTGCGGATGGTGCCGGCGCTGGATGCCGCTCTGCGGGTCCACGGAGAGGCTGAGGAAGAGCCAACACCACGCCCAGCTCTCCGCCGCCACCGGGTGTTTCTTCTCGTGCCAGAGAACTTAGCGCCGATCCCAACCCGCGTAGCTCTCCTCCGTCTTGAGGGAAAGATGCTTCAACCGCATCGTGTCGCGGAGTTGAAAGAAGAACAGGTAAAGATTCTGAAGGATGCCAAGGTGCAAGCTGCACAGCAGGCACCAGAGATTGCCGCCAAAACCAAAAAGGCTGAGATCGATCAATCGTTTCTGACCTTGGTGATTTACTCGCCGATCTCTACTCATCGTCAGGATGAACGACATCAGCGCCCAACCAAGGGTGAATAAAACGGATGCAGGCAACGGCTCGAATGAAAGGCATCGTGCTATTAGAGTATCCGCTGCTATGCATGATTTATTAAAAATAATAATAAATTTGATTTATTTAATATTAACCTAAAAGGATTGATATAAAATTGTCAATTGGTGTATATTATGCTTAAGTTACATCTGCGCAATTTACCTCCATGTCTCATCTTGGGCGTTTGTCGTTGCTTGCGCCTCTTCCAAGATATGAAGCCACTAAACCTCATCGTTGTGCTCGCTGTATCGCTCCTTTGCTCATGCGCGAGCTATGTCACTCCTGGTCGTCAAGCCGATCTGAGCACTTTCACTGATCCGCGAGTCAAGAAGGCTTTCGTGGCACGCCCGGCAATCAAGTTCCCGGCCAATATCGCAGTCGTGCGGATTCAGGAGAGCGGATACCGCTCGCAGTCAGCACAGGGCATTGGCTCCGGTGCCTATAGTGTCGTCACGACACGCGACATTGAGACGGAACAAGACATCGACACGCTTGCCAAGCTGCAGGGCGTCGCTGGCATAGTCGCACTCAATCGTCTTCTGCTGCCAAAGTCACTTTCCTCCGACCTCGACCTTCGCGAATCAGCCGCCAAATTGCAGGCCGACGCTATTCTCATTTACACGCTCGCGACCGAGTTCAGCGACAACGACGTCATTGCTCCATTGTCCACACTTACGCTTGGCCTTGCACCCAACAAGCGATACAAGATCAACTCCACAGCCTCGGCCATCCTGATGGACACAAAGACCGGCTATATCTACGGCGCACTTGAGGAGGGCGAATCCCGCTCAGGATTGACGATCGCTTGGGGCAGCAGCGGTGCGATCGACGCCGCCCGCAAAAAGGCGGAACGAGCTGCATACGATAAGCTGCTCGCGAGCTTTGCGCCTTTCTGGACTCGCATCTACAACCGCTTTCACTAATGACCGCAACTGCTGACAAAACGGATGCAGGCAATGGCTCGGATGGCATCTGTCGTGTCATCGACGCTTCCAGCTCGCCGTCGCCTGATCCGAGAGGTTCGCCCAACTCTGATAAAGCCACTCACCCACCAATCTACCTATGAGCAAGACCATGACCATCGACATCTATCACAGCAAAC
>JBIKYV010000208.1:0-5289 GCA_044355075.1 Prosthecobacter sp. | reverse complement strand
TGCAGTGCTGCGCGGCGCGATTGACTTCGCTCAGAGCGCCGGTCTAGATGCGGTGAAGCTAGCAACCTACCTACACTCGCACGAAGATCTGATCCGTCTCCTGCAGATCACAGCCGCGCCCCTTCGACTGCGGATTTCCACAATGGGCATGGGACCATGGGGCAGGACGTCACGCTTGGTGCTTGCAAAGGCAGGCAGCCTGCTGAACTACGGCTTCATTGGCGCGTCGAACGCTCCTGGCCAGTGGCCCGCCGCACGACTGAAGCAAATCCTGGCCGAGCTTTAACCTCCGTGATTTTCCGCCGTGAACCTTTTCCGAATAACTCTGCTCACTAGCGCATTGGTCCTGCTGGCCACCAGCTGTGATGACCCTGAAAAAGAAGCACGCCTAAAGTGGCGCGAGGAGGAAGTGAACGCTAAGGAAGCAGATATCATCCGCCGTGAAACAGAGATCGCCAAGCAGCGTCAGATTGTGGAAGGACAGCGACTGGATCTAGTGTCGAAAGAGAAAACGGTCGAGCTACTGCAAAAGCAACTCGCTGACGAACTCGAAAAAACCAAGCGCGTGCGCCGATTGATCGAGCTGAAAGAGCTACGCGGACCGATTCCACAGATCTTAGCCGATCGCGTAATCATTATTGACCCCACCAACGACGAAGTGATTTGGGAGAAAAATGCCGACAAACGAGGTGCCATCGCCAGCACAACCAAGCTACTGACCGCGCTACTCGTCGTGGAAGCAGGAGATCTCGATAAGATCGTGAAAGTAGAGCAGAGCGATACCCAATGCGCACCAGTGCGGCTCGGCATCAAAGCGGGCGAACAATTCAGCCGCAGGCAGCTGTTAACCGCTGTACTAGTGAAAAGCTCTAACGACATCGCACAAGCGCTCGCACGTGACAATGCAGGCAGTGTGACGGCCTTTGTAGAAAAGATGAATGCACGCTGCAAGCAGCTCGGCCTTCAAAACAGCCACTACCGCAACCCCCACGGGCTGCCTTCACGCGATGGCGATGAACCCTACTCCACCGCGCGTGATCTAGGCGTAATTGCACGTGAATGCGACAAACTGCCAGAAATCCGCAAGATCGTAAAACTGCAAAACTACACCTTCAAATGGCCCACAGGACGCGTAACAGTAATGTCAAACACGAACCGCGTGCTACGTAATTCGAGCTACTGCGATGGCATGAAGACAGGATATACCGATGCTGCTGGCTATTGCTTAGTGGCGAGTGGCGAACGCAATGGCAAGCGACGCATCGTCGTCGTGCTTAATGATACTGAATCCGGTGTATGGCGCGATGCGCAATCGCTACTCGATTGGGCGCTACGCGCTTGATTTGTTAGGCCAGCATCACCCGTCAGCACCACCTCAGACGCATAAGCGAAAACCGCAGAGCAAGGTCCATGGCGCCTGTTTTGATCAATTCGTCTTCATCAGCCATTCCTAGAATAACTCCCACAAAATCCCCCGACTGAAAAGACAGAGAAAAAGAACCCTATGCGACACCAATGAGCTTCAGACCGTGGAAAAAAGCAGTCCATAAACCTTATGCTTATGGGGTTGCAAGTAATGAGCCGACTTCATGTATTTTCTCACGACTTGCCAGGAAGCAAGACTGCACGAGGATCATCGTTCTCACTCTTTCTCATGTCATACCAAAAGAACGCTGAAGCCCAAGGAATCCACTTTGAAAAACAAAGCCCTGGTTACTTAAACCTCTGCATCCGCTCCGGCGATCAACTCATTACCTCAGGCCATGTCAGTGACCTTAAAGGCAAACTGGGAGATAGCCTAACAGTCGATGATGGCTATAAGGCCGCACGCAACTGTGCAGAGAAAATCCTGCGGTCAGTCTGGAACACACATGGCACGCTAGACGGCCTGCGAGTAATCAAGGTGTTGGGCTGTGTAAATTCGACCCTCGATTTCACGGATCAGCATCTCGTCATCAATGGTTGTTCGGATCTACTGCATAGCATCTTTGGCAAAGAAGGTGATGGCTACCATGCCCGCAGCGCGCTCGGCTTTGTGCAACTGCCCACTGGAGCAGCTGTTGAGGTAGAAGCGGTCTTTGAAATCATGAAATAACCTACCCTCACGGAAATGATAAGGCCGCCAGAGAAAATCCGGCGGCCTTATTTCATCCAATCATCAATCGCAGCTTTGTTATGAAAGGCTGCAATTATCATTTGTGTTCGTTAGATCGAGATCTCAGAGCTTTCATCAAACCCATCCGCTACAGGTTTCAGAATCATGCCCGCTGCTACGGTATTGTTGGTTTGCTCATCAACGAGGATGAAACTGCCTGTCGTGCGGTTTTCTGCATAAGCATCGAAGAAGATCGGTGAGGAAGTGCGAAGTCGGATGCAGCCGATGTCATTGAGGTTGAACTCCTGACTTTCCTGGGATTTCTCCAGAGTGCTTATGTTCACCTTGTAAAGAACATCCGTAACGACGGCGCGAACCTCGTTTGTAGTATGCCGCAGGTGAAAACGTCCACGTGGCTTGAGATTCTTTTTGTCAGCAAACCAGCAGATCATGGCATCGAACTCATGCTCTGTGTGAACAGGTTCAGTGGCTTTCACAATCATGCCACCACGGCTAGTATCGATCTCATCTGCAACCGTGATGCTATAGCTTAATTGTGGAGTCGCCTCGTGCTGCTCTCCAGCAAAGGTGTGAATACCCGTAATCCGTGTTTTCATACCTGAAGGAAGCACGGACACTTCATCGCCGACACTGAAGGTGCCGCTAGCCATTCGACCTGCGAAGCCGCGATAGTCATGCAAATTGCCGAGCTTAGCGTCATCCGCGTCTGAGATAGGGCGAATGACCCATTGCACAGGGAAGCGTGCCTTGTCAGCAGCTGTCTCAGCATGGACCTGAACAGTTTCAAGATGCTGGAGCAGGCTCGGGCCATCATACCACTCCGTTTTTTCAGATTTTTCGACCACGTTGTCTCCATTCAAAGCACTAATAGGAATAGGGCGAATGTTCGGGGTGTAGTCCAAGCCATTGGCGAACTTCATGTAATCCGCCACAATCTTATGGTAGGTATCTTCATCGAAATCGACCAAGTCCATTTTGTTTACCGCGAGCACTATCTGACTAATGCGTAAAAGGCTGGCTAAGTAGGTATGCCTCATGGTCTGCTCGATAACGCCCAAGCGTGCATCGATAAGGATGATGGCTAGGTCCGCTGTGGAAGCGCCTGTCACCATATTCCGCGTGTACTGAATATGGCCTGGGGTGTCCGCAATAATGAACTTGCGCTTCGGAGTCGCAAAGTAGCGGTAAGCAACATCAATGGTGATACCTTGCTCGCGCTCAGCTCGAAGGCCATCCGTCAACAATGCCAAGTTCACATGGGCATCGCCACGGCGTTTGGAGGATTCCTCCACGGCAAGCAATTGATCCTCGAAGATGGATTTAGAGTCGTAAAGCAGGCGACCAATCAGCGTGCTTTTGCCATCATCAACGCTGCCGGCGGTAGTGAAGCGGAGAAGGCTGGATTCAGTGGGGTTGACGAGAACGTCCATAGATAAACTTGGAAAAGGTTGATGGGTGGATTCTGCGTCAGATCAAAAGTAGCCTTCTTTTTTGCGGTCCTCCATGGCCGTCTCAGAGCGCTTGTCATCGGCACGTGTTCCACGCTCCGTTTGGCGGGCGGCTGCGACTTCTGCGACGATTTCATCAATTGTTGAGGCTGTACTCGGCACAGCACCTGTGCAGGTCGCATCACCGACTGTGCGGAAGCGAATGATCATTTCCTTCACTTGCGATTTTTCTTCATCCAGAAGAGGAATAAAGCCAGTTTCCGTATCGAGCAGCTGCCCGTGACGGTCGATGATCTTGCGCTTGTGGCTGAAGTACAGGCTAGGAAGGGGAATGTTTTCCTGGCGGATGTATTGCCAGATATCCATCTCGGTCCAATTGCTGAGAGGAAAAACACGGAAGTGTTCACCAAAATGCTTGCGCCCATTGAAGATATTCCAGAGCTCAGGCCTTTGATTTTTGGGGTCCCATTGACCGAACTCATCACGATGGCTGAAGAAACGCTCTTTTGCGCGAGCCTTCTCTTCATCTCGGCGACCACCACCGAGGCAGGCATCGAATTGGTGTTCTTCAATCGTATCGAGAAGTGTCACCGTTTGTAGCTTATTACGGCTAGCGTAGGGTCCTTTTTCTTCCTGTACTCGGCCTTCATCGATACTTTTCTGAACGCTACCTACCACCAACTGAGCGCCGATTTCCTGAACGAACCAATCGCGATAAGTCATTGCCTCCGGGAAATTGTGGCCCGTGTCGACGTGGAGTAGTTTGAAGGGCATCCGAGCAGGATAGAAAGCTTTTCGAGCTAACCATGCCATGACGATGGAATCCTTACCGCCGGAAAAGAGTAAAGCAGGCTTTTGAAATTGAGCCGCTGTTTCTCGAAGTACATAAATTGCTTCGCTTTCGAGGTATTGCAGGTGCGTGATAGCGGACATGATACAGGAGGAAGAGTCAGGACGAACGCTTAATTGGAGTCTGTGACGAGTTTAGCATGAAGCCCACATTCGTGCTTTTCATCACCTTTGGCAGGGTCGTAATAGGTGCGCTCGTTTGGCAGTTGATGCTCGGCAAGGTAAGATTCGAGCTCGCTGGGTGTCCAATCGAGAATTGGGTTGACCTTCAGACAGTTAAATTTTTCGTCCCACATCACATATTGGAGAGTAGCGGCACGTTGTGGATTTTGCTCACGGCGTAGTGCAGTAATCCAGACTTGAGGAGCAAGCTCTTTCATTCCGCGAAGAAAGGGCTCAAGCTTCATGATTCGGCTGAAAGATTCAACGCGCTCGAGTTCGTCGGGCATTGGCAATTGGCCACCATTGAGGGCTAACCAATGCGCGCTGGTCATCAAGGGAAGGTAAGGCTTCAAGTTAAGCTGAAGTCTTTGGCGGCAAGCCTCGGCGAAGCGATAAGTTTCTGGAAAATTAGCGCCATGATCCACCCACAAGACTTCTGTATTTGGGTCAGCTTGAGCGACAAGATGCAGAATAACGGCCTCGTAGGGGCGGAAATTAGTCGTCACGACTGCTTTGCCGTGCCCTATCGCCCAAGAAACTCTCTGAGCCGGAGAGAGGCCTTGGACTTGTTGGTTAATTGCTTGGAGTTCGTTTGCAGTCATGTGGGGAACCTAATCTCCGAAAAGTCGATCTATAAAGGAGGGAATAGGAGGAGGGAAGAAAAAACCCCTAACCTTTCGGAGAGGGGTTTTGAATCTGGCGGCGTCCTACTTT
>JBIKYV010000010.1:0-50467 GCA_044355075.1 Prosthecobacter sp. | reverse complement strand
GATCTCCGCGCTGGCGGCAGGCAGGAAGCTGCCAATCTGCGCCATGAGCGTGAGCAGCGCGGTCTGACGCAGATAAGTGCTCTTACCGGCCATGTTCGGGCCGGTGATGAGGATGAGGCGGCTTTCTTCGGGCTCCAAGGTGACGTCGTTCGGCACGAAGCGCTCGCCACTGGTGAGGTTCTGATCGAGCACGGGATGGCGGCCGTCGCGGATGAAGAGGTTGCGCGTTTCGTTGAGGACGGGACGGGTGTAATTGAAGAGCCGCGCGGTCTCGGCGAGCGAGCCGAGCGAATCGAGCACGGCGATGGCTTCGGCGGTTTCCTGGATCTGCGCGAGGTGCTCGAGCACGCGGCTGCGCAGCTCGATGAACTGCTCGTATTCGAGCGCCTTGCTGCGCTCCTCGCTGCCGAGGATTTTGTCCTCCATGCGCTTCAACTCGTCGGTGATGTAGCGCTCGCCGTTGACGGTGGTCTGCTTGCGGTGGTAGTCGGCGGGCACGCTGCCGACGTTGGCCTTGGTGATCTCGATGAAGTAACCGAAGACGGCGTTGTATTTGATCTTGAGGCTTTTTATCCCGGTGCGCTCGATCTCGCGGTTTTGCAGGTCGGCAATCCACTGTCGGCCGAGCGTGGAGGCGGCGCGGAGTTCGTCGAGCGCGGGGAGATAGCCCTCGCGGAAGACGCCGCCTTCTTTGATCTGCATGGGCGGCTCGTCGCAGATGGCGCGCTGGATTTCGGAGGAGAGGGCGGAGAGGTCATGGAGGCGCTGCGTTAGAACGCCGGATACGTCGGAGCGATCCGACCAGTCGGATAGAAGCGCTTTCAAGGAAGGTACGACCTCTAGCGAAACGGCCAGCGCTTGCAGATCACGTCCATTGCCGCTGCCTTGGCTGAGGCGGGAGCTGGTGCGCTCCAAATCACGCACTTCCTTCAAAAGTGTGCGCACTTGGCTAAGAAGCATGGGCTCATCAACAAAGGTAGCGATCATGTCCTGGCGCTGTGTGAGGGTATCGAGATCACGCAAGGGGTGGAGGACCCAATGGCGGAGCTTGCGCCCACCCATGGGCGTGCAGGTGCGGTCGAGGGCGCTCAAGAGGGTGTGCTGCGAGCCGCCGCGGGCGCTGACGAGTTCGAGGTGGCTTTGGCTGGCTGCATCGATGAGGACAACATCGTTGGTTTGGCCGACGCGGAGGCGCTGGATATGATCGACACTGCGGCGGAGCTGGAATTGCAGGTATTGTAGGATGCAACCAGCCGCAGACAGCGCGGCACCGAGATCCTGGCAGCCGAAGCCATCGAGCGACTGCACTTTGAAATGCTGCGTGAGACTGTGCTGCGCCTGATCGAGCAAAAACAGGTAGCTCTCCACGCCAAGCGCTGCGGCAGGATGCCCGAGCTGTGCGATCAAATCGGCCTGATCCTCGCTGAAGAGAAGTTCGCTAGCCTGGAGCCGCTCCAGCTCATCGGCGAGCTCCGTGGCATCCTTGTATTCCGCCACCTCAAATTCGCCCGTGGTGTGATCGACATAGGCGAGGCCGAGCTTTTTGCCTTTTCCATCACGAAACACCGCCGCGAGATAATTCGGTCGATTGGAGTCGAGCAGATTCGTGTCGTTGATGGTGCCCGCGCTGAGAATCTGTGAGATGGCACGCTCAACGAGTTTACCCGGCACCGGTTCCGTCGTCTGCTCAGCGATGGCGACGCGCTTGCCGCCTTTGATCAACTTCGCGATGTAGCCCTGCGCGGCGTGATACGGCACGCCACACATGGGGATACCGTTTCGCTTAGTGAGCGCCACATTCAGGATGGGGGAGGCGGTCTTCGCATCCTCAAAGAAGAGCTCGTAAAAGTCCCCGAGGCGGAAGAAGAGCAGCACATCCTCCGGAAGCTCCCGCCGCATGGCGAGGTATTGCTTCATCATCGGGGTGGTGGCGGCGGCTTCGGACATTGATGCGTTGGGAGTGATGGAGGATGAATGGTGAAGGATCGATTACAGCAGGATGGGGCTACTGTCTTGGCGAGCGGAGGTGAGGCAGGCATCGAGCACTTGCTGGGTGAGCAAACTGATGCGCGGCCAGTAAGGATCTTTTTTCCCAGAAAGCACGAGGCTGGAGAAGGTGTGAAAAAGGCTGGCCTCCTGGGAACCGGGGGCGTTGTTGCTAGGCTCGTCTAGAGCCTCGATGTGATGACCGCCCAGCATGTCAGCGCGGCAGTGGTCGAGCAGAAACTGGCTGCGGGTCAGGCTAAACTGTGTGTGCGCGCCCGAGAAAGGCAAGACGAAGTCCGACACCTGCAGCAAGGCTTTTTCCCCACTAACGACGGCCCACTGGGCGTTTGCTGCGGTGAAACAGCAGTGGAAAGAAGCGCTGACGCCACCAGCAAAGGTCAATGTGCCAGAAAAGGCGAGCGGCACAGGCGGCACGTCATCGGCCGCCCGCACCTCCTCATGAATTTGACCGGTGACGTGCAGCGGCGTCGCATGGTTCATGGCCCAGAGGGTGAAGCGCAGGCAATACCAGCCGAGGTCGCCCAGGCAGCCAAGAGGCTCAAGCGCGCCATGAGCGCGAATGTTGGTGTGGGCGAAGCTGTCGTCGGCGCGGAAGCTAAACTGCGAAGCGATGTGACGGATAGTGCCGACTTCTTCATCAATGACTCGACGCAGGCGTTGTAGGCGTTGGCCGTGCATGAACATGACGCCGTCCATGAACTGCACGCCATGCTTATCACAGGCGGCGATGATTTCTGCGACATCAGCCGCCTGAGTGCCGACAGGCTTTTCCACCAACACATGCTTACCGGCAGCAGCAGCGCGGAGAACCCATTCTTTGCGTAGGCCCGTCGGCAGGGGGATGTAGACGGCGTCGATATCAGGTCGTGCGATCAACGCAGCGTAGTCATCCATGGCCTCGGGGAGCACGGGATGAGGCGCTGAAGATTGGCAGTCATGGACAAAAGCCTGCGCCTTAGCTAAATCACGACTGGCCACCGCGACGAGGCTGGCGTTTCCGGCATCGCGGATGGCCTGCCAGTTTTTGCGGGCGATGAAGGCAGCACCGAGGATGCCCCAGCGACAGGTTTGGGTGGTCATAAGGCGCGCAGGCTACCAGGGCCGCGCGCCTTGCCAAGCCCCACCTCAGCCAACGTCAATGTACTTCGACGTGGGGTAGGTTCCAGACTTTGTCAGCGTACTCTAGGATGGTGCGGTCAGAGCTGAAGAATCCAACGCGGGATGTATTGAGAATGGTCATCTTGGACCAGTGATCGGGCTGCTTGTAGGCAGCATCGACCCTAGCCTGGGCATCGACATAGGGCTGATAGTCGGCGAGGCAGAGGTAGGGATCGCCGTGTTCGAGCAGGCTGTCTCGCAGAGGTTTAAAATCAGCTGCGTCACCAGTGAAGTAGTCGCTGCCGATCCAGTCAATGACAGCGCGGAGGTTTTCATTTGCCCAATAGTATTCCCAAGGGTTGTAACCACGTGATTTCAGGTCTGTGACTTCTTCCACCGTGAGTCCGAAGATGAAGATGTTGTCGTTACCGACTTCTTCCGCGATTTCGACGTTGGCTCCGTCTAATGTGCCGATGGTGAGGGCACCATTGAGGGCGAGCTTCATGTTGCCCGTGCCGGAGGCTTCTTTGCCAGCGGTGGAGATCTGCTCACTGAGGTCAGCCGCAGGGATGATCTTTTCTGCCAATGAGACGCCGTAATTCGGCAGGAAAACAACCTTCAACTTATCACCGACGCGTGGGTCGTGGTTCACCTTTGCTGCGACGGCGTTGATGCAGTGGATGATGTTTTTGGCTAGGTAGTAACCTGGTGCAGCTTTGGCACCGAACACGAAGACGCGAGGATGGAAATCCGCGTTCGGGTTATTCAAGATGCTGCGGTAGAGGGTGACGATGTTCAGGAGGTTCAGGTGCTGGCGCTTGTATTCATGCAGACGCTTGATCTGCACGTCGAAGAGGGCATCTGGGCTGACATGCACGCCACAGGTGTCTTGGATGATTTTGGCCAAGGCGACTTTGTGCTGCCGCTTGATGCTGCGGTAGCGCTCGCGGAAGGAAGGGTCGTTGGCAAAGGGATCAAGCTTGCGCAGCTTGGAGGCATCCTTTTTCCAACCTTCACCGATGCTTTCGGTGATGAGGGAGGATAGCTGTGGATTGCATACATCCAACCAGCGGCGGAAGGTTACGCCGTTGGTGATGTTCACAAAGCGCTCAGGGTAGAGCTCATGGAACTCAGGGAAGAGACGCTCGCAGAGCAGGCGGGTATGCAGCGCTGCAACTCCATTGGTCGCATGACCGCCCAGGACCGACATATGGGCCATGCGGACGTATTTGCCACCGCGCTCGTCGATGAGGGAAAGAGCGCGCTTTTTGTTGCTATCGCCCGGCCATTTCGCCTCGACATCACCGTCCAGGAACTGCGCATTGATCTGGTAGATGATCTGGAGATGGCGGGGCAACACGCGCTCAAAAAGGCCGACAGACCACATCTCCAGGGCTTCGGGTAGGAGGGTATGATTGGTGTAACTGAAGGTTTCCTGGCAGATCTTCCAGGCTTGAGCCCAGGGCAGACCCTCTTCATCCATAAGGATGCGCATTAGCTCGGGAATGGCGACGGCTGGGTGCGTATCATTGAGCTGGATGGCTGCTTTGGAGGGGAATTCGCTCCATGGCAGGGAGTAGCCACCTTTGAACCGACGCACGATGTCAGCCAGGGAGCAGGCAACAAAGAAGTATTGTTGGACCAGACGCAGCTCCTTACCCGACTCGGTGGAATCGTTGGGGTAAAGCACCTTGGAGACCGTCTCGGCGATGGCTTTTTCTCGCAGAGCTTCAATGTAGGAACCTTCGTTGAAGACCTGGAAGTTGAAGTCTTCATCGGCCTGTGCCTGCCAGAGACGGAGCACGTTCACCGTATGGCTGTCGTAGCCAACGATGGGGATATCCCATGGCAGGCCCAGGAGACACTTGGTGTCCACCCACTCGCAGTGCGGATTGCCGTGATCGTCGAACTTTTGTATGACGCGTCCGTAGAGGTGAATCTTCTGCCGGTAGGAAGGACGAGCGATCTTCCAGGGGGAGCCATCGCGCATCCAGGCATCGGGATGCTCGACCTGCTTGCCGTTCACAAACTCTTGGCGGAACAAACCAAACTCGTAGTGAATGCCATAGCCGATGGCGGGCAGATTCAGCGTACTGAGGCTATCCATGAAGCAAGCGGCGAGTCGTCCCAGACCACCATTGCCGAGACCCATGTCAGGTTCGTTTTGCAAAAGCGTGTCCAGGTCTTTACCCAGCTCTTTCAACGCATTTTTGACCGGATCGTAGAGTCCGGAGTTGCGCAGGTTATTCTCCAGCAGACGCCCCATGAGGTATTCGAGGGAGAGGTAATGGATGCGACGAACGCCGGCCTGACGGTGCAGGGAGCGCGACTTTGTGGCGCTGTCCATGACACGATCCCGCACGGCGAGGCAGGTAGCCACCCACCAGTCGTTGGCGCTGGCGCTGTCCACGTAGGCACCAAGGGTAAAACGGACGTGATTAACGATAGAGGCTTTGATGGCCTCGGGGCTGTTGCCGAGATCGCAGGGGGCGGGAGTCATGGGATAGCTTGGGTTGGGATCACCACGTCACCCATTTCGGCAAATCCACGGGGGCAATAACCAGCGTGATTTCGCCTTTGGGAGGCTTGGCTTGATAGTGTGAGAGCACTTGCTGTGCCGTGCCACGCTGGAATTCCTCAAACTTCTTCGTCAACTCACGCGCGACGACGACGCGGTGCTCAGGTTTAGCCGCAGCCACCATGATTAGGGTATCCACGAGACGATAGGGACTCTCGAAGTAAAGGCTGGTGGCATCCCTCTGAAGGGCGGCGTGGATTTCCTTTTCCCGCTGACCTTTTTTGTGAGGTAGAAATCCACCAAAATAAAAAGGCACCGTTGGCAAGCCACTGGCGGCGAGGGCGGTGAGCACGGCGCTGGGACCTGGCAGGCTTTCTACCCTCAGACCGGCAGCCACGACACTCTGCACCAACCTCTGACCAGGATCAGAGACGGTGGGCATGCCAGCGTCAGAGATGAGCGCGACACTACCACCAGCCTGGAGATGGGCGATGAGTTCAGGGATTCGTCGTGCTTCATTGTGCTCGTTGAGGCTCACCAGCCGGGCACGAATGCCGTGGTGGCTGAGCAGACGGCCTGAGTGGCGGGTGTCTTCGCAGGCGATGAGATCCACCTGCTTCAATGCGTCCAGGGCACGCAGCGTGATATCGGCCAGATTGCCAATGGGCGTGGCGACGAGGTGAAGGGTGCGGCTGAGGCTGTTCGCGCTGATTTCGATGGATTCGAGGGGTTCCGAGTCCTCGGCGGCGTCAGCCTCCGTCAGCTCAGGATTAGGAGTTTCCTCGTCTGTGCTCACCAGCCTTCGGAGATTTCGTTGGCAACGTTGGTTGCGAGGCGCTGGGCAGCGTCATCCAGAGCCTGCGCTTCAGAATTCTGTACGTTGGAATCCAGAATCACATAAGAAATCGCAGAGGAGGTGCCTCTGTGGATGGTGCGGCCTGAGGCGGCATCTTTGATCGTGTAGTTCAAGGTCAGACGCATTTGCAGCTGGGCGGTGCGCAGTACATTTTGGCGAAAGGAACGAAACTGAGAGCGCTCGACTCGGGTAATGGTGCCTTGAAGAACAGCTTCGGCATCATCTTTGGAGACGATCTGGTAGGAACCATCGGTTTGAATCTGCTTGATCAGCGAGTTGGTAACCACCGAAGAAAGACGTGGCTCCAGGGTCTGATTGTCAAAGGTCGGCACAGCCAGTTTGCTTAGCCCTTGCAAATGCGAGGGCTTCTGTCCTCCCAAATGATAGCCTGCGCAGCTGGTCAGAGTGAGGAGCGTTGCGAGGGCGAGGAAACGGAGTGGGTTCATCCGGGTGAGAGAAGTGAGGTCGATCAGGGTGCTGAAGGCTTGGGTGGCACAGGCAGCTCACCCGTCGGTCTAGCAGGCAGGGCGGGCACAGGGAGAAGAGTGCCGCTGGGCGCGTTTGGCAGCAATGCTGGCTTTTCCGTGGCAGGCACGGGGGGCAGCAAGGTACCATCACTAGGAGCAGCACCGGGCTTGGTGGGAAGAACGGGCTCTGAGAGTGGGACGGGCAGGAAGTTGTCATTGCCAGCTCTCATGCTGGGCTTCTGCCCCAGGCGCGCTAGCTCGGGGGCCATGGGACCGATATAGTCATCGCTATTTTTCAGATTTTTGGCACTAGAGACGGTGTAGTCTTGGTCGGGTTGGCCTTTTTGAGCAGAAGCCAGAGCTTCCGGATCAGCAGCGGCGAGCTCAGCGAGTAGGGTTCTGGCCTGAGCGGAGACTTCGGGAGAGCCATATTTCAGGGCTTCATTGAAGTAAATAGCCGCAGCTTTGGGCTTGTTCATGCGCATGTAGAATTTACCCACATGGAAGGACTGCCCAGCCTCCACGGCATTGATTTGACGCAGGCCGATCTCCGCTTCCGTGGCACGCTCACCTTGCGGATTTACTGTCATGTAGGTATTGAGGGCATCGCGGGCGGCAGTGAGGTTGGATTTGTCCTCGCTACGACTGGCGGCAACACTGCTGATGGAACCAATGCGGAACTGGGCTTCATCGGCCTGCTTGGTGTTGGGGTAGTTGTCCACCACACTCTGGTAAGCAGCCACTGACTTGGCTTTTTCTCCCATGTCTTGGTAAACCTCTCCGATACTAAACTGAGACAGTGGGGCGAGCTTGCCGAAAGGTGCATTTACGATGATCTGCCTATACATCTCGACGACGTCTTCACCGCCCATTTTCACGGGGATGAGAATGAGGCTGCGCTCTTTTTTTCCACCCTTGGCGATCTCCGCAATCTCGTATTGCTGTTGGATAGCATCGTCGAAGCGAGGGCTGGTGCGATACTGGGTGAGGAAGTTCTGAAAGGCATCGAACGATTCTTGCAGGGAGCTGCTCTGGCGGATGATGCCCGCATTCGCGTAGGAGGCTTCTGCCGCTGCGGCGCTAAAGGGATACTGGCGGACGATCTGCTGGTAATAGCTCTGAGCACGTCCGCTGCGGCCTTCTAGCTGGGCCTGTCTGCCTTGTTCGAGAAGACTTGCTGCCTGACTTTCCTGAGCTTCACGCTCATTGCCCGTAGGCACCTCTTTTTCTTTCTTTTCAAAGAGCCCGAGAAAAGCGTAAGACGAAGTGGCAGGGATACAAAGTGCCGCCATCAGAGCGGTGCCGAGGGCGAGGCGAGAAAATGAGGGCGTTTTCATCCAGTTGCATGACATTAAGGGCGAGTGAAAGAGGCGTCAAGGCGGCAAGGCGACCGAGAGAGCCAAGACGGCGGCAACCACCTGGATGCAAGGAGAGTGTTTTTCCCTCTCGCATTTCCGCAGGCCTACACCCATGATGAGCTTTATGTCCGAGCGACGACATCCCACTGCCCGCCAACGCCTACGCCACGCGCTGATCTCCGCTTGGCGCGGTGTCGATGAGGGGCCGGTGATCGATCTACCTGCACAATCCGTGGCGGATCTCGTCGGTCGGGTCATTGCTCAGGCAGGCTTGGGGGACAGGATGAAGATGGAGGAGGTCCTGGCCGCTTGGCGTGAGATCGTGGGTGATTTTCTTTTTCAGCATTCCCGTCCAGATAGCTTTCAGCGTGGCATTCTGACAGTGCGCGTGTTGCAACCCACCGTTCACCACGCGTTATCCATGGAGCGACCGCGCATCCTGAAAAGACTCCAGTCCTTGCTGAAAACGACTGGCATCAAGGACATCCGCCTGAAGCATGGCTGACCCGCATGGACTGGAATGACTGGCAAACCATCCTGCGCTGGCGCGCGGTCGAGGAAGGAGACGCTGATGGGGCACTCCTGAGTGAGGAGCGCCGTCGCGAAGCCACCGTGCGTACTTGTGCTGGAATGACGGCCGATGAGGTAAAGACGGACCCGCTTGGACAGCGAGAGGCGGCCTTTTTGCTCCGCCGTGCACGCTGGCTAGAGGAGGAAGTCATTGGTTGCAATGGTACGTTGGTTAGGCTGATGGAGCGTCTAAGCACGATCTCTGGACGCAGCTTTGTGACGACGTTAGGCTGGGTGGCCGCAGCCATCACAGGTTACATCCTTGCTGGACTAGGGCAGCAGGCTGAATTCAATCTGTTGGCTCTGCCATTGGTCGGTCTGATGCTATGGAATGCGGCGGTGATGCTCTGGTCTCTCGTCATGGAAATGAGGCAGGGCCAAGACAGCTCCCTGCTGATCTGGCTGGCTCAGCGGTTATCATTCGCTGGGCTGGATCGGCCCACTGCCGAGCCAGGGGAGCCTATTACTGGGATCAGCGTGGATCAACGCTTTACCATGCTGGCCCAAGGTCCAGCGGGTGAGCGCTGGCAGCGTCGTTTCCGCGCTTGGCTGCATCTAGCCGCCGCACTGATGGCACTGGGCAGCATCGTGGGTCTGTATGCGCGCGGCTGGGCACATGAATACCGTGCAGTATGGGAAAGCACGATCCTATCCGAAGAAACCGCACAACACTTCCTTGGCGCACTTTTCCGCCCTGCCTCTGCACTCCTAGGAGTCGAAATCCCGCTACAGGAGCTGCCTGCCATGCACCGCACGGGAGGCTTGGCGCAGCAACCGAGCCCAGCCCTGCCCTGGCTGCATCTTTATGCGGGATCGCTGCTGGTATTGGTGGTTTTGCCCAGGCTGGCCCTGGCTGGCTTCACCATCTGGCGGGCTCATGCCATGCTGGCCCGGCGAATGCGCAAGCTAGGTTGGCACAACTACCTGCTGCATACGCTGCAGGCTGCGGAGGGCGGGCACGAAACCGTCACCGTACTGGTGCACGGCAGCCATGGCACCCCAGCTCACCAGGAGGTCTGGGCACGCGGCGTACGCGAGCGTTTTGGGCAGATGATTCAGCCGGAGTTCGCAGTAATCCCACATGGGGAGGAAGATGACTTCACCGCAAACTGGAAGCCCCGGCAACCTCACGCCGCCCTCGTTTTTAACTTAGCGACCACACCCGAAGCCGAGGTGCAGCGGCGCTTGGTCTTGGAGATCAACCGCGCACTCCAAGCCACCCAGCAGAGTGCAGAGCTGCTGGTACTGCTGGATGCGACAAGCATCGGCAATCGCTGGTCACCTGAGAAATGGGCAGGTCGAGAAAAACTGTGGATCGACATGCTGTCAGGCATCGGGGTGCAGATCTTGGTGGCCGCCCAGCGCAGCCGCAGCTAATGGCCCATGCTCCGAACCCCGGCTCTCGTCGCCACTTTTTCATGAACCTGCCCCACCGCCCCCGACGCAACCGCCAGTCCGCTGCCATCCGCGATCTCGTGCGTGAGATTGAGCTGACACCCAGCCACCTGATTTACCCGCTTTTTCTCCAGGGAGGAGAGGTGAACACGCCCATCGACGCCATGCCCGGCTGCCAGCGCTGGTGCGTGCGGGACCTAGTGAAAGAGGCGGGCGAGGCCCACGCGCTCGGTGTGCCTGCCATTGTGCTTTTTCCCCGCATCCCGGATGAGCTGAAAACACGCGGCGCAGAAGAATGCCACCACGACGACGGCCTAGTACCACGCGCCATCCGAGCCCTGAAGGCTGCGCATCCCACGCTGACCGTCATCACTGACGTGGCACTGGACCCCTACAACAGCGATGGCCACGACGGTCTCGTGAGCGATGACGGCCGCATTTTAAATGATGAAACCATCGAGGTGCTGTGTCGCCAGGCGCTCTGTCATGCAAGGGCCGGGGCGGACATCGTGGCACCCAGCGACATGATGGATGGCCGCGTGGCCGCCCTGCGTGCCGCCCTGGATGGCGCGGGCCACACCGATGTGTCGATCATGAGCTACACGGCGAAGTATGCCAGCGCCTACTACGGCCCCTTCCGCGGCGCACTGGATTCTGCGCCCAAGGCGGGCGACAAAAAGACCTACCAAATGGACCCCGCGAATGCCCGCGAAGCCCTGCGCGAAGCCGCACTCGATGAAGCCGAAGGCGCGGACATCCTCATGGTGAAACCCGCCGGCCCCTACCTGGACATCATCGCGAAGCTGCGCGCTGCCACCACGCTACCCATCGCCGCGTATCAGGTGAGTGGTGAATACCTGATGATCAAAGCTGCTGCTGCCTCGGGCTGGCTGGACGAGGAGAAAATCATGCTCGAATCCCTGCTCGGCATCCGTCGGGCAGGCGCAGACATGATCCTCACCTACTTCGCCCGGCGGGTGGCAGAAAAAATGGCTTAAAGGCCCGCCCCACGTCTCCGTCCAACCACCTGCATGATCAGCATCCTCGAAGCCACCCCAGGAGCCACCGGCCCCACGCTTGCGGAACGGATGTATCTGGCTTTTTCCCAGGAGGGTCGGCTAGCGGAATCTCCCCAGTTTGAATACCGCCCACAGCAACAGCGCATGGCCCAGCTCGTCGGCGAGGCGCTGGAAAAAAACAGGGCGCTCATCTGTGAAGCCGCCACCGGCGTCGGCAAATCGCTCGCCTACCTCATCCCGGCCGCCACCTATGCCATCGAGCAAAAGCGCAAGGCCATCATCTGCACCCACACGATCAACCTTCAAGAGCAGCTCATTCACAAGGACATCCCGATCGTGAAAAAGATCGTCGGCGACTTCCACGCCGAGCTGCTGAAAGGCCGCAACAACTACCTCTGCCCTACACGACTGAAGAGCGCTTTTTCCCAGACTGGCGATCTCTTCAGCAGCAGCGAGGCAGCCGAGCTCCAGCTCATCATGGACTGGCAGCGGGACAACCCCACCGGCACGCTGAGCGAGATGGACTTCACCCCTGGCGCGCGACTTTGGTCCATGGTCCGCAGCGAGCCTCATGCCTGCACGCCGCGCCGCTGCCCACCTGGGAGCGGCTGCGTGTATCAGGAGGTGCGCCGCCGCATGGCTGCCGCCGATGTGCTGGTGCTGAACCACACACTTTTCTTCACTCTACTGGCCTCAGCAGAGGAAGTGCTGGCCGATGACGCGAACTTCATCTTCCCGCGTGACTTCGTGATCCTGGACGAGGCGCACACGATCGAAAACATCGCCGCGCAGGCCTTCGGAATCCATGTCACGGAGAGCAATATCCGATTCGAACTCGGCCGGCTTTACAACCCGAAGACGCGCAAAGGCTTCTTCAGCAGCGTGGGTGATAGTGATGCCATCCGCGAAGTCACCCAAACCATCGGCTCAGCGGAAATGTTCTTCCGCGAGGCCGAGGCGCGCTGCCGCTTTAGCGGCCCGTATGGCAAAGAATTCCGCATCCGTGACACAGGGCTGACGGAAAACACACTGGCACTCCCCCTGCAGCGCGTAGCCAGCTTTGCCCTGAAGGCCGGAGATGCCGCCAAGAGCGAGGCACAGAAACTAGAACTGCATGACATCGCGAAGCGACTCACCGCGCTGCGTGCCGGACTCGCCGCCTTTCTTGACCAAACGGAAGACGGTCATGTGTATTGGGCCGAACGCAGCAGCGGCGACACGCGCAACCTTTCCCTGCACAGCGCCCCGATCGATGTTGCACCCAAGCTGGAGGAGATTTTCTTCTCAGGTGGCAAAGCCTGCGTCTTCACCAGCGCTACTCTGGGTGTGGGTGATGATGACCAGCTCAGTTACTTCCGCAAACGCGTCGGTGCTCAAAAGGCACGCGCCGCTAGCATTGAGAGCCCCTTTGATTTCAAGAAGCAGATGCGGCTCTACTTAGTGAAAAAAATGCCTGAGCCGAAGGACGCAAGCTACGCCGATGCGCTGCAGGAGAAGATCGAGCACTTCCTAGACCTCTCCAAGGGCCGCGCCTTCGTTCTCTTCACCAGCTACTCTCAGCTCACCACCATGGCCGACCGGCTGGAGGACTTCTGCGATGACCGCGGCTGGCGACTGCTCGTTCAGGGGCGCGGCATGCCACGGCATCAGATGCTAGCCGAGTTTAAGAAAGATGTACACAGTGTGCTCTTCGGCACGGACAGCTTCTGGACCGGTGTCGATGTGCCTGGCGAGGCGCTCAGCAATGTCATCATTACCCGCCTGCCCTTTGCCGTGCCCGATCATCCCGTCGTGGCCAGTCGGCTGGAGCACCTGGAGGAGCAGGGACTGAACAGTTTCAGCGAATACAGCGTGCCTGAAGCCATCCTGAAACTACGCCAGGGCGTCGGTCGCCTAATCCGTACGCAAAAGGACAAAGGCATCATCGCTATCCTCGATCCACGGCTACTGACGAAGCCCTATGGCCGCGCCTTCATGGCTAGCCTGCCCGACTGCCCGGTAGAGATCATGGGCTAAAGGCCAGGCCGATCGGGGATCCCATGTGATCCACATGGAATTGATCTTGCACGCAAGCCATCGAGCTAAAACTCAGCGCTGCTTGAGCTGCACGTTATCGATGAAAAACGCGGTCTTTGTGGTGCCGAGGGCGCTGAAAAGGAGGTAGGTAGCAGTATCCCAACTCGGCTTGCAGGGAATGGACTTGAATTCGATCTTTGTGTTGTCTTGGCGGGTGATTGTCACGTCGTACGTCGCGGCTCCCGTAGTGGCATTGATTTCGATGCGGAGCCATTCGCCAGGGTTCAAATCCACGAGCTTTTGACTCGCGTTATTGTTGGCCACGAGCGCGCCTTTTTGCCAGCGCAGATATGGACCTGCGGCAAAATCACCACCTTTGTTTCGCATCTCAAAGAACCAATCGGCTCCAGGCTGGGCCATGATGTCGAAGCTGACATGGTAAGTGCCGGACTCGGCCCACTTGGGATAGATATCAAGCACGGGATGGTAGCTGTGCTTCAAGCCAGGCGCGTCCTGAACTTTGAGGCTGCGCTTGGACAGTCCACCGATGGGCGAGCCGGTTTCGTCGGTCACGCCAATGCTCTCGCCTTTATTTTCGCTTGAGTATTTAGCATTGCGAATGCCGAGAGTGCCGAGAAAAGCGAGTTCAAAGCTCTGATCCACTTGGTAAGGGGGCGCTGGCCAGGGTTTGGCATCAGCATCCCAAGTTGGGTAATCGTGGCCTTTCGCAGCAAGTTTATGCCACTTTGCGTCGGCTTTGCGAACTCCGGCCAAAGTGAGATCCCATGGCTTGAAACCGAGCTTTTCTGCGGGTGAACCCGCTTTGGGGCGGAAATCGCGTTTCGCGAGGTTTTCGAACATAGGATCGGCAAAGCGGCTGTCCTTGTCGCGGCCCATCTTGCGCCATTCGTCCCATGAGAAATGCGACTTCGTGAGTTTCGCGGGGATTTTGCCGTCGGTGGGCCAGTAGAGGTTTTTGCGGAAGATGAGGCTGTCCTTGGGATCGCCACGATCAATTTTGTCGAAGAACTTCCAGTTCCATTCGCCGCCATCGAGTAACGGCGATGCGGGGTCCCACACAACGACGTTGTTCATGTAGCGGAAACGCAGGCGGGCTTCGTTGCGGCTGGCCTGAATCTGCGCAGAGTTGCCGAAGGCGAAGATGTTGTTCCGCACGGTGTTGAAGTAGCCGTAGTGCTGATGAAAGCCCGCGTTCCAGGTGTCGTGAACGAGATTGTTTTCCATCAGCGTGTCGGTGGCACCTTCGTCATTGTAGAGCCCCCAGCCACCGTAGCGATGGCTGGCGATGTGATGGACGTGATTCCCACGAATGATGGTGCCCGGCGAGGTGCCGAGGCCGTAAAAGCCGCCCATGTCGCTCAGGTAAGCCCAGCCGAGGTGGTGAATGTGATTGTTCTCCACCAGCGTCTCACGCGAGGCGGTGTCGCCATAGCCCCAGTTCCATCCGGCGCTGATGCCGGTGTAGTAAAAGTCGCCGATGTCGCAATGCGTGACCGCGCAGTGCTGCGTGTGCGTGAAGACCACACCGCAAGCGCTCGGATGAAGCCGTCCGCCGTGCTGCATGATGCAGTCATCGACGACGATGTGATGATTCACGCGTTCTTCATTCGGCCGGGCCGTTTCGCCGACATACACAGCGCCGCCGCCGAGGTCATGGAGGTGGCAATGCTTCACGGAAGAATCCGCACAGCCGTTTTTGAACCAGATGCCGTGCAGGCCAGTGTGGGCGATCTCGCAGTTCTCGAAATGAATGCCGCGTGAGTCCTCAATCTCGATGCAGCCATCGCTCGTCGTCGCGGCCTGGCCGTCGTGGAGGCCATCGACGGGATACAGATGTTGGCTGTATTGAAACGAGATGCCTTCGAAGCGCACGTCGCGTGCGCCTTTCATGACGATAAACTTCGTTAGCACCGGCGCGATGACTTCCGCCTTCGTCATGTCCTCGCCGGGCAGCGGCAGGTAAAGCACCTCGCCCTTTGCCTTATCGAGAAACCACTCGCCCGGCGTATCCAAAGCGGCGCGGTAGTTCTCCATCCAGAAGCGCTGATCCGGCTCGAATTCGACGAAGGGATACCTCGCGCGGCCTTTGATCTGCACGGCGAGTGCTTCATCGTTCAATGCCTTGATGCGGCACTGCCCCACGGCCCAGGCATGCGTCACGGTGAGCAAAACGTCGTCGCGCTCGGCCTGTGGGATGCCTTTGAGCACCTCGAACTGCTCCTCCGGGATGCTGAAAGCGTGGAAGTTCATGTTCTCTTTCAAATCCGGGAACACACCCGCTCCGACAGCATCGGTGATGTGGTGGTAACCTTTGTTCGGCGAGCGAGCCAGCGTAGCACGTCGGCCATTGATCCAGAGCTGCTCAAACCTCCAGGCCTTGTCGGGCAGCGCCGCTTTCCACATCGCGCCCTCTTTGACCCAGCCGGTAATCGGCTTTCCAGCCATGAAGACGGCGTTTTTGCTACTCCAGGTCACCTGCGAGTCGTCTTTGCCGAGAGTGATCGTCTCCGTGATCGGATGCACGCCATCCTCGACGATGATGCGCACAGGTTTGGGAGCCTTGCGGGCTTGTTCGAGCACAGCGGGCAGGTTGCCGGGCTTCAAAACAAGGTCGGCGGCATAAGTGGAAGCGGCGAGGGACAGGAACAGGACGAAAGCAAAACGCAGCATAAATCGGGTGGTGACCATGCTGCAAACCACGCCGCATTCAATGCTTACTCAGCACCTAGCGCTGGCAATTCATCACACAGTGCCAAGGCCTTCATGGCCTGACACGTAGCGATGTAGGTGCTAAAGTGGTAATTGCCACGATAAAGCGAGTGCATCCACCAGCGGCCGGAGATGCGCTGTTCCTTCTTCAGCCACGTGAGGCCCTTTTGCAGACGCTCGTCTTTGGCAGGCACTTCGCTTTGACGCATCAGCACGACAGCGAGCGCGGTCATATAGGCATCGCTCTCGGGCTTGGCGCTATCTGGGAGGCTAGTGATGAGCTTTTTGACGTTGTCGCTAACCTCGAAGTGCCAGTCGTTCAGTGCAGAAAAATCACGTGTACTCCAGCCACCGTCGGTATGTTGTTTGGAGGAAAGTAGCTTCAAAGCGGCCTCGCGTTTTTCGTCGGGCACAAGCTCCGGCAGGTAAAAGGCGAGCTGGAGACTTAAAACGCGATCCCAGTCATTTTTCGGCTCTACAGCGCGCAGCCAGCTTTTGAGCTTTTCGACCTTTGTGATCAATTTTTCATCCTTGAGGCCTACGAGCCATCCAGGAGCTGCGGTAATGGTGCGCACGGCTTGCAGCGAGAGTTCGAAATCGGTCGTGATGTGCGGGATTTCAACCTCGCCATGGCTCACAAAGGCTCCGCTCGCGGCCTGGCGCTCAAACATGTCGCGAATCGACCTCTCCGTGTGCTCGCTCGTCTTGCCGGTAAGGTGCTTATCCCACTCCGCAAGACCTAGTGAGCGCCAAACCGCCGTGAAAGCACCCGGCATATGCTTGTAGCCGCTCTTCGTGGCGGTCTCCTTCACCTCTTTGATCTCCTTCGGCACGTACTCAATGAAGTCCGCCAGGATCTCCTCGCTCGGTTTGCCGAGTTGCGGGATCAAAGCGGGCCGCTCGCTGAGGTAAGGCCCTGTCGTATGGCAGTTCACACAGCTTTTCTCGCGCACCCAGCATGTCGAGCCATCGTCCAGATACTTTACCGCTGCCCGCACCGAGGCCACGCCGAACTCCTTCACCCGCGGCTCATCGGCGCTGGGGATACTCACGTGGATGTCACCAGATTCGTATTGAAATGCGGGCTTTGGCTTCGATGCGGGCGTGCTCACAGCAAAAAGGACCGTGGGGGCCAGAAGGACGACAAAGACAGCGTTCATGTAGCCTTCAAACGCCGCCAACGCTCGGGTCATTGCGTTCACAAGCTTGGTTTCCCAACTGCACACGGCATGATGGCAAAGGATCTAGCGATTCATGAGCTAAAGAGCTCTAGCCGCAGGTTGCGCAGGCAGGTTAGTTTTTTAAAATTGCCTCCCAAGCCGCTTTGCGGCTAGATTGCAGACCGCCATCCGACACCCCCCAGCGGACGCATGATGCAGAAACCTATCAACCACCGGCTTTTCATGACCCTCTTGGCCGCGTGCCTGAGTCTCGAAATGGGCCTCATGGCTCAATCGTTGCCCAGGGTGACAGCAAGCGCAGTAGCCGCCACCAGCCAAGCACAAGCGAGTTCCATGCCGCAATCCATGATGAGCCAGGCACCTACTTTGAGTTTGCCGCGCATCAACACACCCACCATGCCGCGCATGGGTTACACGCGCTACCCTTGGAAGACGGACATCGTCGCCACGGTCTTCTGGGTCGGAGAGCAACCCACGGTAAACAATCCTACTCCGAATGACAAAAGCTCATGGGATACGGAGTGGATGAAAAACTTCGGCGGCCACGATGACCCTGACCCAGCTAAGCGCGGGCCGAACTATTGCCCAGTGGGCTTCACTCCTGGGCAGAATCCCTTCTATGTGGCTCTGCCATACAACGACTGCCTGGACTACAACTCACACAAGACCGAGGCCCCGAGTGTCATCCCGTGGTTTCGAGAAAAGTTTGTTCGCCCTGGTAAAAGCGTACTGAAAGGCCAATGGATTGCTATCCGATATGGGAACCGTGTTTGCTATGCTCAATGGGAAGACTGTGGCCCTTTTGTGACAGATGACCACGCCTATGTTTTCGGCAGCGCACGTCCAAAAAACAGCAGCAACAACGGCGCAGGCATCGACATCTCCCCTGCGATTCGGGATTACCTTGGCATTCGCAGCATGAGCCGCTGCGATTGGCGCTTTGTCGATGTGAATGAGGTTCCTCCTGGCCCCTGGCGGAACATGGGAGCAAACAACCCTTTTGTGCGTGCCCAGCAAGTGCAACGTGCACAGGATGACCAATCCACCCTTTCCCGCCTGCAAGAGTTGCGCCGCATGCGAGATGCTTACTTTCAGCAAAATGGAGCCGGTCAGTATCAGAACCGCTAAGAGTTCTTAGATCCCCAAATGGACCGCTAAAGCAAACTCACGACTGCCCAAGCAACACTCAATTCTTCGAATCAATGCTCCCTGATTTTCGAATCGCCCGGAGCAGACGCCAACCCAGCCAAAGGCTCATCGCGTAACCCAGCGCTCCGAAGATCGAAACCCCACCGAGTAAGGGCGGAGCCTGACGACTCCAGAGATCTGAGGAACCCAAGAACAGCGCCGCCGTGAGCACACCAAGGACGAGACGATTGATGATGGGATCAAGGTGCCGATGATCGAGATGCACGGTGAGCGTGCCATCGCGGAAGCGTGCGATCAGATCCGCTAGGTCGCGCGGCAGCAAGGCTAGCAGGCGATCCCAATCCCGGAAAGCACGGCGGGCCCGCCGACCCAGTCGCGCTGGAGAGAGGCGGCGAAGGATCAACCTTTGGCAAAAAGGCTGCATGAGCTCCGCCAGACTCACCTCCGGACTGAACCGTCGGCTGGTCCCCTCCAGCAGAATCAGTGTCTTCAAAAGCACCGCCAACGATGGCGGCAGCGTGATGTGGTGACGACGGACAATCTCAATTAAGCTCGAAAGTGCATGTCCCACGCGGATATCTCGCAGCGGGTGGCCGATGTAGTCTGCCATGAAGTCATCCAGATCCGCGCGCAGTCTATCGCGTGCACAGTTCGCCGGCACAGCCCCCAACCGCAGCACCTGCTCCGTCACCTGATCCGAATCATTTTCTACAATGGCCATGAGCAGCGCCTCCACCTCATCACGTAGCTCATCGTCGATCCGCCCCACCTGCCCACAGTCCAGCACACCCACCACACAACCTGGCAGCAGCATTAGATTCCCTGGATGCGGGTCCGCGTGGTAGAAACCATCGCGGAACACCATCTCCAGATACATGTTCGCGCCCCGTCGGGCGAATTCCCCCAGATCCTCGCTCACCTCCTTCAACGCCTGAATGTCCGTGCCCGAGATGCCATCCAAGCGCTCCATGGTTAGGATCTGATCCGTGCAGAAGTCAGGGTAAACTTGCGGGATATGCACCTGCGGATCTTCTGCAAAATGCCGCGCAAACTCCTCCAAGTTTCGTTTTTCATAAGTGAAATCCAGCTCGCGCTGCAGTGTCCGGTGGAACTGACGCACAATCGCCCCCGGCTGGTAAGGAAGCACCGAAGGAGTGTGCTTTTCCAGCAACTCCGCCAACGCCTGTAAGATCTCGAGATCAGTGCTGATATGTGACTCAATGCCACGGCGGCGGATCTTCACCACCACACGCTCCCCACTATGCAGACGCGCGCCATACACCTCAGCGATCGAGGCCGCCGCCACAGGTGCCTCTTCAAACTCCGCAAAAAGCTCCGCCACAGGACGCGCTAGACTCATCTCCAGCGTCTGCCGTGCCGTACCTAACGGCTCGGCAGGCACATTCGCTTGCAGCTCCGTCAGCTCAGCCGTTAGCTCGGCCCCGATCAAATCTGCGCGAGTGCTCAGCATTTGCCCCAGCTTAATTGTCGTGGTGCCAAGCTCCGTCAGCGCCAAACGAACCCGCGCCGCGGTAGTAATCCCTGCCAACGCCTGCCCATCCGCACTCTTCAGCCGATCATTCAGCCAGGGGTAATCAAAGCCACCGAACAAGTCCGCCAACCCATACTTTCCCAGCACCGCCGCGATCTCCCCCAACCTCTTGGCATGACGTTCCAAACGGGCAATCGCATCGATTTTCATGCCACAACATACCAAGGCTAGGGCATGGAGTCAAAGTCATGCCCCGTTAGCAGCATTCTGCGTGGCATTGCTATGGTGGAGATCACTGGCATTAGACCCCACTATTTTTCCCACGCGTCCGTCAACTGCAATCCAATCCCACCAACCATCGACTACCGAGCTATTCATCCATCCGCCAGCGCAACGGGCCAGTCGATCTCAGTCTCGCCGTGCATGATTTCCGCAAGCACTGGGACATTGAGGAATCTTTCCAAAACCATGCGGTTCGAAATGCTGGCAGCATCGCGCTCGTCGTGCGCATGATTCAAAATGACGCCCGCGCAGCGCAGGCCACGTTGCTGGATATTGCGCACGGTTAGCAGCGTGTGGTTCAGGCAGCCAAGCTTGTTATTCACCACGACAATGACCGGTAGGCCCAGGGATTCAGCAAAGTCCGCTAGGGTCAGCTTTTCCACCAAGGGCACCTCCCACCCCCCAGCACCCTCCACCAACACCTGAGCATGCCGTGCCGCTAAAGCATGAAAACCATGCCGTGCAGTCTCGACCTCAAAAGGCCGGTTTTCCAACAAAGCCGCTGCGAAAGGGGATGCCGGGACCTTCAGGAAGATAGGATTCACCTCCTCCACACTGAGCATATCTCCGCTTGCCTTTTGAAGCATGAGAGGGTCACGTCTATCCCCACAGGCAAAAGGCTTGTAACCGACAGCGTCGCACCCGTTGCGGCGCAGTGCCTCGATAAGCAAGCAGGTGACGTAGGTTTTGCCTGCGTCGGTGTCGGTGCCAGTGATGAAGTAGTGCATGGCTAGTGGTGAACCATGCGCTAGCGGGCGGGTCAAGCCCAGCCCATCCACTCTTTCAGCACCTTTAGGTCGCGGAGATGCGCCTGGCGGAAGCTTTTCAGCACAGCAGTGTCTCTGGCATCACCCTTCAGGTACTCCACATGCAGAGAGATGGGACCACCATACTGACGATCACGTAGCATGCGCGCAAAGTCGGGGCTGATCTGCCCCTGCCCCAGTGGGCAACCTTCGGCTTTTTTACCCTGCCACTGGAAGTCTTTGAAATAAACCGCGCCCCAGTGATCGGCCGTCAAAGCCACGCTGAGCGGCCATTGCAGCCCGCCCTCCAGCGTGGCGTGGAAAATATCGAAGCAGAAGCTGAACTGCTGCGGGGTGTAGTCGCGCATGATGCTGTACATGTCCCAAATGGGTGCACCGAAGTAGTCACGGCCGCTGTGATTCTGAAACATAGGTTGAATGCCGATCTCCTGACACAGCTGGATCAGATCCTTCAGCTTTGGCCGCACGTCCTGGAGCTGCGACCAGATGGGTTTCTTCAGGTCGTATTTGTAATAATTCATGCGAAAGCGCTTCACACCTAGCTGTGCGGCAGTGCGTAACACCTGTTCGGTGTACTGATCTGCGCTAACTTCATTGATGCCAGAGGTCAGAATCATGAGCTCCAGTCCCTGCTTATTCAGGGCCTCAACATACTTTGGCAGTTCTTCCTGCACGCGCTCAGGCTCAATGTGTCCCTTAGGCCGTATAGGTGACTCGACGCCATCCACACCCATCTCCGCAGCCACGCTGGCGATGTCTTCAAAGCTGAGGCCCTGAAGGTGCTTGGTGAAGAAGCACAGTGGATTCCGCACTTGCTTTTCCGCAGCCGGCATAGCGTCAGACATTCCCATCGTGCTAGCGAGTAAGGCGGAGGTGTTTTTCAAAAAGTGTCGGCGGGAATGCATCATCGAGAAGGGTAAAACAGCTATTTCAGAGAGAACCAACGCTGATCTTTTAAAACGTTGTCATCATGTAGAGCTTTTCCCAAGTTCCGACACACAGTGTCATTATCGGAACTTTTATTGGAAAACAGGTTCAGGTGTCAACGCTCCATCAAGTGCCAGCATCAGCTCACGCAAGATCGTGTCGAACCATTCCCAGCAGATACCATCGACAACTGCATGCAAATGATCCGCCCGATCACTGCGAAGTTGGACCGGCGATGGCTGACGCGGAGCTAGCAGCTGCTACGCTTGTATCAGCGCGGCCCATTCAGAGAACTTCAGCAGCACCATAAGCAGGAAGACTTGCCTCAAAGTGGCACTTGTCGCCAAAGTCAAAAATCGCAGCAAAAAGGGATAGGCGAAAAGTACCCAACGAAGTGCTCACAGAACGGATCAAAGTACCATCGCCACAACCAAGAGACAAACAGCCAACTCAAAAAAGCACTTGGCTCATGATGGTATAAGGGCAAACACCCCGTCGTGATGATTATAGGCGCTTCGCCTACGCTCGTTGAAAAGGTCCAGCAACAGAAGCACTGCTGTTATCTGATACAAAAAGCCCCGATCAATATGACCGGGGCTTTCTGTGGAAGTCTAGCAAGAGGAAGAACCTCAGACTTAAGCTGTGAGCACGTCCTCTTCTTCGTCCTGGATAGGCTCAGCGGCAGGTTTTTCTGTCTCCGTGAGTTCAAAGTCACGGTTCTTGATAAACCCTGTACCAGCTGGGATGAGGTGCCCCATGATCACGTTTTCCTTGAAGCCACGGAGAAGATCGGACTTCGCCAATGTGGCTGCTTCCGTGAGAACGCGTGTCGTATCCTGGAAGGAAGCGGCTGAGATGAAGGACTCGGTTTCCAGAGATGCCTTCGTGATGCCGAGAAGAACTGGCTCAGCCTCAGCGGGCTTACCACCTTCCTCGGTGACACGTGCATTTTCCTTCTCGAACTCGGTGCGATCCACCTGATCACCCCAGAGAAACTCGGTGTCTCCCGTGTCAGTGATTTTCACCTTGCGCAGCATCTGACGAATGATGATCTCGACGTGCTTGTCGTTGATCTCCACACCCTGAGCACGGTAAACTTCCTGCACCTCGTTCACCAAATGCTCACGGAGAGCTTGAGGGCCAAGAATTTCGAGAATCTCATGCGGAACGACAGGGCCATCGGTAAGCTGGTCGCCTTTGCTAACATGATCACCATTGAAAACAAGGATGTGCTTGGAACGTGGGATGAGGTGCTCTTCCTGTAGACCCGTTTTCGGGTCGGTCACCATCACACGACGCTTGCCACGGACTAGGCCACCGATTTCCACCGTGCCATCGATACGTGCAATCTCGCAGGCATCTTTGGGCTTACGGGCCTCGAAAAGTTCAGCAACACGTGGGAGACCACCTGTGATGTCCTTCGTCTTGGAAGCCTTACGAGGAGTCTTAGCCAGCGTCGTACCAGCTTCGACTTTCTCACCGTTTTTCACGTTCAAGTGAGCTCCAGCAGGCACGGTGTAGGACGCGAGAACTTCGTGCGTTTTCGCATTGGTCACGACAACCTGCGGGTGCAGGTCCTCTTTGTGCTCAATGACAACGACCTCTTCGTTACCAGTCTGCTCATTCTTTTCCTTCGTGAAAGTGATGCCCGCGATCATATCGCGGAACTCAATCTTACCCGCCTTCTCTGTGATAATCGGAATGTTGTAAGGATCCCAGGTCGCGATTTGCTCACCCTTCTTGACCGTAGAACCATCAGGCTTCGCGATGAGCGCACCGAGAACGAGTTTATGGCTTTCTAGTTCACGCCCATCTTCGCTGATGATAGATATGATGCCATTCTTGGTTAGTGCCACCCATTGACCTTCCGCAGTCTGCACGGAGCGCATATCAGCGTAACGCAAGGTACCGCCATGCTTCAGGTTGATGAATGGCTGTTTGAAGGAGCTCATCGCCGCACCACCCACGTGGAAGGTACGCATGGTAAGCTGAGTTCCAGGTTCACCAATCGACTGAGCCGCGATGATACCGACGGCTTCACCGATTTTCACCATGCGTCCTGTAGCCAGGCTTAGGCCATAGCACATCGCACAGCAGCCGCGCTTACTCTCGCAAGTCAGCACCGAACGGATCTTCAGCTTCTCAACACCGATTTTCGACAAACGATTCGCCTCACCTTCAAGGATTAGCTGGTTTGCTGCTATGATGGTTTCTTTGGCGACTGGATCGTGAATGGTCTCACAGCTTGTGCGGCCATAGACACGGGTCTTGAGGTCAACAACCTCTTCATCACCCTGGTAGATGGAGCTAAGAGTGATGCCATTGACGGTTCCGCAATCTTCTTCAGTCACGATGACGTCCTGAGACACATCGACCAGCTTGCGGGTCATGTAGCCAGAGTCAGCCGTCTTCAACGCCGTATCAGCCAGACCTTTACGAGCGCCGTGAGTGGAAATGAAGTACTCAAGCACGCTTAGGCCTTCACGGAAGTTCGAGGTGATCGGGCGCTCGATGATCTCGCCGGAAGGCTTGGCCATCAGACCGCGCATGCCGCCCAACTGCTTAATCTGTGTGCGGTTGCCACGAGCACCAGAAGTGACCATGACGTAAAGAGGGTTGTGCATCTTCTTGCCGTCGTTGTATTCCAGCGTCCGGAACACTTCGTCAGCAGTCTGGTCACCCACCTGCGTCCAAATATCGACGATCTTCTGGTAGCGCTCGCCTTGCGTAATAAGACCACGTTTGTAGAGCTTCTCGACATCCTCGATGTCTTTGTAAGCCTTCTCCAAGGCAAGCTTCTTCGCTCCAGGAATGGCCATGTCGGTGATACCGATGGAGCAACCGGAACGTGTCGCCTCACGGAATCCGAGCAGTTTAAGACGGTCTAGGCTAGCTACGGTTTCTTTTTGTCCCACCGTCTGGAAGCAGCGCCAGATAATGTCAGAAATCTGCTTCTTACCGACGGTATTGTTGTAAAAGCCAATCCGTTCAGGCCAGATCTCATTGAAGCGAACACGACCTGCCGTTGTTTCGATGTAAGGCTTGGAGTTGTCTCCGTAGATGCGCTTTTCCTTCTGATAGTCAGGGTTACGATAACGGATCTTGTCGTTGACCCCAAGAGCTCCTTCGGAAAGGGCAAATTCGACTTCGGCTGGATCATTGAAGATCGGCAGGCGCTCTTGACCATCTTTCTTTTTACCATCGGGCCCAGGGAGCTCACGAAGATATGTTAGGAAGAAGCAACCCAGAGGAATATCTTGGGAAGGGGTCGTAATGGGCTTACCGCTCGCAGGGCTGAACAAATTGTTCGGCGCAAGCATGAGCAGACGAGCCTCCATCTGGGCCTCAATGGAAAGCGGCACGTGAACGGCCATCTGGTCGCCATCAAAGTCAGCATTGTAGGCCGTGCAAACCAGCGGATGCACGCGGATTGCCTCACCTTCGATCAGCTTAGGCTCAAATGCCTGGATGGAAAGACGGTGGAGGGTCGGCGCACGGTTCAGAAGAACAGGGTGACCTTTCGTTACTTCGTCCAAAATGTCCCACACCTCAGGAGTGCGGCGCTCAATCATCTTCTTGGCGGAACGAACCGTGTGGACCAAGCCCATCTCTTTTAGACGGCGAATGATGAATGGCTCGAACAGCACTAGGGCCATCTTCTTCGGAAGACCACACTGATTGAGATTTAGATCAGGTCCGATCACAATAACTGAACGGCCGGAGTAATCCACGCGCTTGCCGAGAAGGTTCTGACGGAAACGTCCCGACTTGCCTTTGAGCATGTCTGAAAGGGACTTGAGGGGGCGATTGCCAGCACCAGTGACGGGGCGTCCATGACGTCCATTGTCAAAGAGCGCATCCACGGCTTCCTGCAGCATGCGCTTCTCATTGCGGATGATAACATCCGGTGTGCGAAGCTGGAGAAGGTTCTTTAGACGATTGTTGCGGTTGATGACGCGACGATAGAGGTCGTTCAGGTCCGAAGTCGCAAAGCGGCCACCTTCCAGCGGCACGAGAGGACGCAGATCTGGAGGAATGACGGGTAGAACCTCCATGATCATAGCCTCAGGGCGGCTATGGCTTTCGGCAAAGCCCTGGCACAGCTTCAAGCGCTTCGCTAGTTTCTTGCGAATTTGCTTGGACCGGGTCTTGGTCATCGCCTCTTCTAGATCTTTAATCGCTTCAGCGAGGTTGATCTGGCTGAAAATATCACGAATAGCCTCAGCGCCCATACCGACGCGGAAAGCATCAGCTCCATACTGCTCTTCAGCTTCACGAAGTTCTACTTCCGTCAGCAACTGACCGCGTTGCAGTGGTGTGGAGCCTGGGTCCACGACCATGAAGTCTTCATAATAAATGACACGCTCCAAGCTTCGTGCTGTCATGTCGAGCATGAGGCCGATGCGGGAAGGCATGCACTTATAGAACCAAATGTGAGTCACCGGCACAGCCAACTCAATGTGACCCATGCGCTCGCGACGAACACGAGAGAGCGTGACTTCCACGCCGCAACGGTCACAGATCACTCCTTTATGTTTGATGCGTTTGTATTTACCACAAGCACACTCCCAATCACGAGTGGGCCCAAAAATACGCTCACAAAAGAGACCACCTTTTTCAGGCTTGAAGGTGCGGTAGTTGATGGTTTCTGGATTCTTGACCTCTCCCGAGGACCAAGAACGAATGCGGTCGGCAGAAGCAATGCAGATCGACACAAAGTCGAACTCTTCACCGGCGGGTTTTTCCCCGAAGATTTCTTTCAAGCTCAGATCAGCGCTCATAGGTTGTTAGTGCTTAATGGGTTTCAGGGTTGGAGATCAGGCAGTGAAGCGCTCGATGACTTCGACTTCAGCATCTTGGGCAGAACGTTTGTGGACTTTCACATCAAGACCAAGCGACTGCATTTCTTTGATAAGCACGTTGAAGGACTCAGGCGTGCCCGCCTCAAGGGCGTGGTCACCTTTGACAATCTGCTCGTAAATGCGTGTGCGTCCTTGAACGTCATCCGACTTCACAGTGAGCAACTCCTGCAAGGTGTAGGCAGCACCGTAGGCTTCGAGAGCCCAGACCTCCATCTCCCCGAAGCGCTGACCACCATACTGAGCTTTACCACCCAGAGGCTGTTGCGTCACAAGAGAATAAGGACCGACGGCACGAGCATGGATCTTGTCAGCAACAAGGTGTCCGAGCTTCAGCATGTAAATGTAACCGACAACGACATCGAGATTGAAAGGCTCTCCGGTGCGTCCGTCGTACAGCTTCGACTTCCCATTCAAGCCCATCCACTCGTAGCCAGGAACCTTTTTGGCTTCCTTGATGTATTCCATGATTTTGGATTCAGGAATACCATCAAAGACTGGTGTAGCGATCTTCAGGCCAAGTGCCTTAGCCGCAAGGCCAAGGTGTGTTTCAAGCACCTGCCCAACGTTCATACGAGAAGGCACACCCAGAGGGTTGAGGACGATGTCCACCGGTGTTCCGTTTTCTAGAAACGGCATATCTTCTTCAGGAACGATCGTTGCAACGACGCCTTTGTTGCCGTGACGACCCGCCATCTTGTCACCGACCGAAAGCTTACGCTTCGAAGCAACAAACACGCGAACCATTTTCACTACGCCATCCGCAGCACCATCTTCGCTTGTTTCGATGCGGTCCAGGTTGCGCTCACGCTCCATATCAGCATCAGCGAACTTCTGCTCGAAGCTCTGAATGATGTCGAAGATCTTGTTACGGATCGGGCTCGGATCGATCTCAATGCTGTCATAGCTTTCTGCGAGCTTACGCAGCAAAGTCTTCGTGATCTTTTTGTTCGCGCCGAGGATGATTTCCCCAGTCTGACCGTTCACGACATCGAGAGGAATCTTCTCATTGAGAAGAATATCACTCAGTTTTTCGGTCAACTGCTCAGTGAGGTCTTCCTTCTTCGTGCGGAAATCTTCTTCGATCTGCTTGATCTGCTTTTTGGCTTCCGCAGGTGAAAGCTTCTCCTTTTCTTCGCCTTTGTTTTGGTTGCCACGAGAAGCAATGCGGACATCCATGACGATACCAGCACAGCCCGAAGGAACGCGAAGCGAAGTGTCCTTCACATCAGCAGCTTTCTCACCGAAGATAGCACGCAGGAGGCGCTCTTCTGGAGCCAATTCGGTCTCAGACTTGGGTGTTATTTTCCCGACAAGAATATCGCCTGGTTTGACTTCAGCGCCGATACGAACCACACCATCTTGATCGAGGTTTTTCAGCGCTTCATCGCCGACGTTCGGAATATCACGAGTGATTTCTTCAGGTCCAAGCTTCGTGTCACGAGCCTGCACTTCAAAGTCCTCAATATGAATAGAGGTGTAGATATCCTCACGAGAGACACGACGGCTGATCACGATGGCGTCTTCGAAGTTGTATCCATTCCAAGGCATGAAGGCGACCAGCATGTTTTTGCCAATCGCGAGTTCACCTTGATCGGTACAAGGACCATCAGCGATCACATCACCCTTCTTGATCTTCTGTCCACGCTTCACCAACGGACGTTGGTTGATGCAGGTGCCTGCGTTTGAGCGCCCGAATTTGCGAAGCATGTAAACGAAGGTTCCTGCATCAGGATCGGTTTTCACCGACTTTGTAGGATTGGCCAGGAAATCTTTGTCACTTACAGGTAGATGACCATCCTTGGTGACGATAATCACGTCTGCGGTCGCAGCAGCCACGGTTCCATTGGCATCAGCCACGATCACTGCTCTGGAGTCACGGGCAGCTTTGCCTTCCATGCCAGTGCCGACCAGCGGCGCTTCAGCTTCAAGCAGTGGCACTCCTTGGCGCTGCATGTTCGAACCCATGAGGGCGCGGTTGGCGTCGTCATGCTCAAGGAATGGAATGAGGTTAGCGGCGATCGAAACAATTTGTTTCGGCGACACGTCCATCAGTGTCGGCTTGGTTGGCTCTACCTCCAAGAAATCACCACGATAACGAACGGTCACTTTGTTGCCGACAAAACGGCCATCTTCACCAATGACGTTGTTCGCCTGAGCAATGTGATGATTCTCTTCCTGGTCAGCAGTGAGGTATTCGATCTTATCGGAAACCACGCCATCCTTCACAGGACGGTAAGGTGTCTCAATGAAACCGAACTCATTGATCCGGGCATAGGAGCCGAGTGAGTTGATTAGACCAATGTTAGGGCCTTCAGGCGTCTCAATCGGGCAAATACGACCGTAGTGCGAAGGATGCACGTCACGAACTTCGAATCCTGCGCGGTCACGATTCAGACCTCCAGGCCCAAGAGCAGAAAGACGACGTTTGTGTGTCAATTCCGCCAAAGGATTGATCTGATCCATGAATTGGCTCAGCTGACTGCGGGCGAAGAAATCTCTGACGACTGCGGCCAAGGCTTTCGGATTTACCAGTTTACCTGGAGTCATGACGTCCATACTGACGTCGAAGAGTGTCATACGCTCTTTCACCAAACGCTCTGTGCGGGCAAGACCGACACGACATTGGTTGGCGAGAAGCTCACCCACGGCACGAACGCGACGGCTGCCCAAGTGATCAATATCATCCAGAAGGCCTTCACCTGCGCGCAAATTGAAGAGGTAGCGCATGGCTGCCACAACGTCATTAGGGTCAAGGATGCGGACATTGGTATCCGTCTTCAAGCCTAACTTCTGATTGAGCTTGTAGCGCCCAACGCGTGTGAGATCATAGCGCTTTGGATCGAAGAATAGACGCTTCACTAACGCTTTCGCATTTGGCACAGTTGGCGGATCTCCTGGACGTAAGCGACGATAGATCTCCTTGAGCGCTTCCTCCTCGTCTTTGGCAGGATCTTTGCGCAGCGAAGTGACAATCAAATCATCTTGTGATGCTGTGATGACCTTGATGGTTTTATGTCCCAGCTGAATCAACTGGCGAACAACTCCGGCGGTCAATGGCTCATATGCACGAGCCACGATCAGCTCACCATCCAGAATGTCTTTATAGAGCAGCTTTGTGGAGATTTCTTCCTCACTAAGACCTTCCTTCAACTTGATGTCCTCAATGTTGTAGAAAAGTTTGAGGATTTCTTCGTCCGTTGAATAACCAATCACTCGCAGGAGAGTAGTCGCGAGGAACTTGCGACGACGGCGACGACGATCCAAGTAAACGTAAAGTAGATCGTTGGTGTCGAATTGGACCTCAAGCCAAGTGCCGCGATCAGGAATGATGCGGAAACCGTATAGCCAACGTCCATTCAAATGCTGGGTGCTTTCGAAACAAATGCCTGGAGAGCGATGCAGCTGAGAAACAACGACTCGTTCAGCGCCATTGATGACAAAGGTGCCACGGTCCGTCATGAGAGGCACTTCCCCCATGTAAACTCGTTCTTGCTTAGCCCCTGCCTCTTCACGCAATTCGAAGGTAACGTAGAGAGGTGCGCTGTAGGTCTCGGCTTCGCGGATAGCCTCAAGGGAGGTCAGTTTTGGGTCACCGATTTCGTACATGACGAAATCGAGGGTCATCTTTTGATCGTAACTCTCGATCGGAAAAACTTCCTTAAACACTGCCTGAAGACCGACGTCTTTGCGCTTCGAAGGCAGAATGTTTTTTTGCAGGAACTCCTCATACGACCGAAGCTGGATCTCGATCAGATTCGGCGGCTCGGCGACTTCGTGGATTTTTCCAAAGTTAGTGCGCTGGGACATAAGCGAGTGGGGAGGCTACGGAGGGGCGGTGGCGGTAGGAGATGTGGAGCGGGCTCCACGAGTACACTCAAAAATCGAAGGTCAGGCCGCCAGCCCGAGCTCCGAAAGATTTGAGAGGGAAAAACATAGATTCATCGGGCAAATGAGGAAGATAGCCAGATGAATAAAAAATACGATGTCCGGTCTCCGGCAGGCTTGCCAGTTCTCGAAGCATACTTCGAGACAGGTGGCAGGCGTAGAGGAGTTAACGGGCATCAGGAAGTGTAAGATATGTCTGAATGTGCTTTTTCTTCCAGATGCCGCCCTGAAAAGAGAACGACATCTGGTTGAAAAAAGAGGAGAATTACTTGATCTCCACCTTGGCGCCAGCAGCCTCGAGCTTCTTCTTGACCTCTTCGGCTTCTTCTTTCTTCACGCCTTCCTTCAGCTTGGCACCGCCTTTTTCGACGAGTGCTTTGGCTTCGGCGAGGCCGAGACCGGCGACGACATTGCGGACTTCTTTGATGACAGCAATCTTGTTCGTACCGCCATCGACGAGGATCACGTCGAACTCGGTTTTCTCCTCAGCAGCAGCGGCAGGGGCTGCACCAGCGGCCACAGCCACAGCGGCCACAGGAGCGGCGGCGCTCACGCCCCACTTGTCTTCAAGGGATTTCACAAGTTCAGCGACTTCCAGGACGGTAAGGCCGCTCAGTTCTTCAACGATTTTATTCAGGTCTGCCATATTAGTGTGTCGGTATCGCCGTCTCCCGGAGCACCGGGTATTTTAAGAATGAAAGCCCTCATTCCGGCGAGGAACCATTGGATGTTTCAGTTCAGGCCCAAAAAAGGCCATCTAATCAAAGGGTTAAGGAGGATGATCTCTATCGGAAGGCTAGCTCGATGTCTCGCACTCACGACGATAAAATCATCAGGCGGTCTGCTCGGTTTTGGCCTTGAGCACGCGAGCCAATGCGGTGGCAGGCTCGTTGAGCAGGCGAACCAACTGGGAAGCAGGTGCGTTGAGAACACCCAAGAGTTGGGCCTGGAGAACTTCCTTCGCGGGAAGATCTGCCAATACCTTGATGCCAGCAGAATCGAGCACTTTGCCATCAAGAACACCAGCTTTTAGGGCAGGCTTCTCAAATTCGGCTGCAAAGTTCTTCATCACCTTCGCGGCAGCACAGACATCTTGTCCCCCGCTTACCACGGCGGTCTGACCAACAAGGTGGACTCCAATATCACCTGGGTAGCCTGCCTTCTCAGCAGCTTTTTTCACTAGGGTGTTTTTGAAGACGTGAATCTCCGCACCAGCAGCTGCGAGGCGTTTGCGCAGTTCGGAGAATTTGTCCACCGTCAATCCGGTGTAATCCACTACGAACATGTAGGGGGAGCTGTTAACCCGACTCAGCAGGTTTTCGATCAGCAGTGTTTTTTCAGCTTTCATGTTACTAGGTAGGGGCAGCAGAATTAGAGTTTGATGTATTTCGAGACATCAATGCGCAGAGCTGGCGACATAGTCGAGGCAAGCGTAATGCTGTGAACGTATTTGCCGCGCGCTGAGGCGGGTTTAGCACGGACGATTGAATCAATCAGAGCCATGCCATTTTCGACTAGGGCTTTGATTTCGAACTGCACTTTGCCGATGGTCGTGGCAATGTTACCGTTCTTGTCCAGCTTAAAATCGACGCGACCTGCTTTGACATCCTTTACGGCTGTAGCGGTATCATCCGTAACTGTCCCTGTTCTTGGGTTAGGCATCAAACCACGGGGACCGAGCTGCTTACCAAGCTTACGCACTTCATTCATCGCAGCTGGGGTAGCAATGGCAACATCGAAGTCCATTTTGCCCTCCTTCACTTTGGCGATAAGATCTTCATAGCCGACCAAGTCAGCACCTGCGGCCTTAGCAGCTTCTGCAGCAGCGCCAACAGCGAAGACAGCAACACGAACCGTTTTACCAGAGCCATTTGGAAGCGGGCAAGTGCCGCGAATCATTTGGTCGCCTTTTTTAGGATCGACGCCCATATGGAAAGAAAGCGTCACCGTTTGGTTGAATTTGGTTCCTGGGAGCTTGCGCAGAAGGTCTGCAGCTTCGTCAAGAGTGAAGGCTTTCCCCGCCGGAATCATCTCGGCTGCTTTTTTATATCTTTTACTTCTTGTTTGCATGGTGTTTTGCAGTGGTGGCGAACGACTTCCGTTCTCCTGCTTGTGTTTTATTCGGTGATCTCGATTCCCATCTGACGAGCCGTGCCTGCCATAATGCGGGAAGCGCGCTCAAGATCGGTAGTATTGAGGTCGGCCAGCTTGGCTTTTGTTGCCTCAAGCAACTGAGCTTTGGTGATCTTGGCGACTTTCTTCTTGTTAGGCTCTCCAGAGCCCGAAGCTATATTGGCAACTTTTTTCAGCAGGTTTGAAGCTGGTGGCTGCTTGGTGATGAAGGTGAAAGACTTGTCTTTGTAAACGGTGATGACGGTTGGAAGCACATCACCGCCAAGCTTTTGGGTGGCAGCGTTGAATTCCTTGCAGAACGCCATGATGTTCACGCCGGCCTGGCCAAGGGCAGGGCCGATGGGCGGAGCTGGGTTGGCGGCACCAGCTTTGATCTGGAGCTTGATTTGTTTGACGATTTCTTTGGCCATGGGCGGTTTTCGTTACTGTAGGTTGGGAAGTGGTAAGGGTAAAATGGGGGCAGGAGATTGAGATCAAGTCGCCTCTTCGGCTTTTTCAACCTGCCAGTATTCGAGATCCACCGGAGTCGAACGCCCAAAGATATTGACTGACACGCGCAGAATGCCGCGTTCTGGATCGATTTCCTCGATCAAGCCGCTCTGGCTTTCGAAAGGCCCATCGGTGACCCGCACATTGTCGCCCACATTAAAGGCGATCTTCGGCACGGCACCTTCTTCCTTGTCGCGCAACTGTGCGAGCAGGCCCTCAACATCACGCGGACGCAGAGGAATGGGGTGATCTTTCGCGCCAGCGAAATTCAAAACACCGTCAGTTTCCTTCACGAAATACCATGTCTTCTCGATGAGGCGATTGTGCTCATCCAACAAATGGCAGTTCATGATCACGTAACCTGGGAAAAATTTCCGATTACTCTCTGTTTTTTTGCCCTTTTTAACCTCGGAGACTCTCTCCGTAGGAACAAGAACATTAAAAATGTAGTCCCCCATCTCCTCCGTCTGAATACGGCGGCTCATGGAGTCTTTGACCTTGTTTTCAAGGCCGGCACGGACGTGGATCACATACCACTGGTCACGAGGGGCAGGAATAGCACCCATAATTAATAAGGGGGACGAAAAATGGTGGAACGGGTTAATGCCGGGTCACATCCCAGTGAGCCAAGCCGTCAAAGCATCGAAAGCCTTGCGGAATGAAAAGTCGAAGAAAGCGACAAATCCACCCAACAAAATCATTCCAACGAATACAACAATAGTGGAATCATTCAGCTCTTTGTACTTGGCGAAGCCTTTCTCTTTAGGATCCCAAGGCCAAGTGGCCTTGCGGAGTTCGATGACGACTTCGTTCCAGTAAGCAAGAATGCGACTCATGAAGATGGGGACGTGTATGTTTTGGGCACTGTCCACTTGATATCGAAGAAGGTGGCAGGCCAGGAGGGACTCGAACCCCCAACCGACGGTTTTGGAGACCGCTACTCTACCAATTGAGCTACTGACCTATTGGAACCTGACTTTCTCCGAAAAAGAGGATGGCGACTTTGATCCACTTGTAAAGCTCGCATTGTCTTAACTGACGATGAGTACGCCGCAGGAAGAAGTAAAATAGACTTCAATCCTGCGGCGGCCCAGACAAGCGAACCTAAAGCGCAAAATTAGTCGAGGATGGTAGCCACACGGCCAGCACCCACCGTTTTGCCACCCTCACGGATAGCGAAGCGAATGGTCTTCTCCATAGCGATCGGCGTGATCAGCTCCACCGTGATGGAAACGTTGTCGCCAGGCATCACCATTTCAACACCCTCAGGAAGGGTTACCGAGCCTGTCACATCCGTGGTGCGGAAGTAGAACTGTGGGCGGTAGTTGTTGAAGAAAGGCGTGTGACGTCCGCCTTCGTCCTTGGAAAGAACGTAAACCTCAGCTGTGAACTTCTTGTGAGGAGCAACGGAACCCACTTTGGCAATGACCTGGCCACGCTCGACATCGGTCTTTTTGATGCCACGAAGAAGCAGACCGACGTTATCGCCAGCACGACCTTCGTCGAGCAACTTGCGGAACATTTCGATGTCGGTGACAGTGGTTTTGACCGTTGGACGAATACCAACGATTTCAACTTCCTGCATCTTCTTGACGATACCACGCTCAACACGGCCGGTGCAGACGGTACCACGACCTTCGATCGCGAACACGTCTTCAATTGGCATCAAGAAATCTTGATCAATCGGACGCTCTGGCAGAGGGATGTAGCTATCCACAGCTTCCATGAGCTTCATGATGTTAGCACGTTGAGTGGCATCACCCTCGAGCGCCTTCAGCGCAGAACCCTTGACGATCGGGATGTCATCACCTGGGAAATCATACTTGGAGAGAAGATCGCGAACTTCCATCTCAACGAGATCCAGAAGCTCAGGGTCATCAACCATGTCCACCTTGTTCAAGAAAACGACGATCGCGGGAACGCCGACCTGACGGGCAAGGAGAATGTGCTCACGAGTCTGAGGCATAGGGCCGTCAGCGGCGGAGCAGACCAAGATGGCGCCGTCCATTTGCGCGGCACCAGTGATCATGTTCTTCACATAGTCAGCGTGGCCAGGGCAGTCAACGTGGGCGTAGTGGCGGTTGTCGGTCTGGTACTCGACGTGAGCGGTGTTGATGGTGATACCGCGAGCCTTCTCTTCAGGGGCTGCGTCGATCTCATCGTACTTCTTCGCTTCGGCGAAACCCTTCTCAGCGAGGGTCGTCGTGATGGCGGCGGTGAGAGTAGTTTTGCCGTGGTCAACGTGACCGATGGTGCCGATGTTGACGTGCGGCTTGTTGCGTTGGAATGCTTCTTTAGCCATTGGATGTGAGGGATTGTGCGCTTAGGTCTGGTTCGTTTGTCGTGAAACGGAGAATCCCTGCGTGATTTCCACCGCCATGGAGCTGTTGAAGGGACTTGAACCCTCGACCTCGTCCTTACCAAGGACGTGCTCTACCACTGAGCTACAACAGCTAAAAATTGACGGCGGTGACTCACTCAAGAATCTCCTCCTCTTTCGACAACAAAACCGAGGCACAAGAATCTTTGAAGCAGTTCAAGGATTCATACACCCCGGCTTATATTCCGAAAAAGTGGTCGACAGCCTATGAAGGGCCGATGAAGTGTCAAAGAGTAATTGAGTTTTTTCAAAAAAATCACAAAGTCTCCAAAAAATCGTCCCTGCCAATCTTAAGCGCAGTATGCGCAAAGACTCATTGCCGTGAAAAAGACTAATTTTGAGAGCCTTCGGGAAGATTCCCGTTATGAATTTATGGCCTAATGCGGTGCCTTGGGCAGTCATTGGGGGATTAGTCGCCCCATGGCAGATGTTTATGCTCCATGACTGTGCCCGAGGCCGTGGGTAATGAACAAATCATGGGCGGCTAGCATCCGCCGTGGTAATGCGAACACTAACCTTCGTGAGCTAATTGGCCGCACGTCATCCGACTAATCGTTAAAGCAAGGGCAGCGACGTAAATATTTCGCAGCCAAAAAGGACGTTTGAAAAATGTTCCTCGCCATCGCTAAAGGGGCAAAAGCGTTGCCAATTGGATCTCGCTTTACATATTTTCTCAGGCAATGCGCTGAGCAAGCTCAGGAAGTGGTGCTAGGCACCGGCAAAGCATTCCATCATCAAATGAAAGAGCTTCAGGAGTTTGTCGAGTTCGGGATGAAAGTGTCGGGCACAGCGGCATCCGTGAAACACGGCTCTGCTCTTCAGGGGTCGATGAGCGGGTTTAGTTAGAAGCAAGTTTTTGATTTCTTCAGCCTGCGTAACGAGACTGTGCATAAGCTAAGTCTGATCGATTGAGCCTACGCCAGCAGTGCTCATCGCATAAAACTGCGCTTCCTCCGAGGTCATCTTGACGGAACACCAGGATGCCATCACCTTGTCGTATTCATTTCACATGAATAGGCTTGCACTCTTGCCCGTCTAAATCAACGCCATCCTCGAAACATGTCCGCCTCCGCTGCGCCTGATACTAGCGAAGTCCAGGACATCGACTTGGTCAAACGCTGCCAAGCTGGAGACATGCGGTCGTTTGATGTACTCGTAAGCCGCTATCGGGGGCGGATTTACGCCATGACCTATCACATGATCCAAAATGAAACCGAGGCTTGGGATCTCGCGCAGGAGGCCTTCATCAAGGCTTGGCGTGCCCTACCTAGTTTTAAAATGGACTCGGCATTTTATACTTGGCTGTATCGCATCACCCACAATGTGGTTTACGATTGGCTGAGGAAGAAAAAGATCCAAGGGGACCATGAGTTCGATGATTCACGTATGGAGCATCGCGTGGCAGCAGGTGCGGAGGCCGTGCCCCACGCCGATTTGCCCCCCGACATGGCGCTCAAAAATGCAGAACTCGGCAAGCACATCCAGCAGGCGATCTCCAAGCTTAGTCCTGCACATCGTCAGGTCATCCTGCTCAGGGAGGTCGAAGGGATGGCCTATGAGGACATCGCGACAACCATACCCTGCACGCTCGGGACAGTCATGAGCCGTCTTTTTTACGCGCGCAAGAAACTCCAGGAACTTCTGAAAGATTGCTATGAATACGCCCACTGAAGACCACAAACTGCTCCGCTGGCTGGATGGAGAAATGAGCGTTGCTGAAAAGACAGCGTTTGAGGCATATCTCCAAACAGACCCGCCGCTGAAGGCAGAAGCCGAGTTCATGCAGCAGATAAGCCGTGATCTTCGCACGCATCTTCCGCCAGAGATGCCGGTGCCATATCCGGACTTCTTCAACAGTCAGATTCAAGCGCGCCTAGCCCAGGAAGAAAATCGCCAAAGCCTAGCCCGTGCGAGCCGTGGTGAAAGATTCCGTGGGTTACGCCTCTCCTGGCTGGTGGCGGGTGTTGCGGCCATGCTGGCGCTTAGCTTTGCACGATGGATGCCAAGCGAGACGCCTACTGACCAGCTCGTGCACAGCATCTATGCTCCGAGCTCATCAATTCAGGCACGCAGCTACCATTCTGGTGAAGCCCAAGCGACCGTGCTGGTGCTAGATGGGCTGGAGGAAATGCCCGCGAATCGAAAAATTGTTGGCTTCCATCTGACTCGCAGTGAAGTCGATGAAGCCATGGTGGCGACGACTCTGTTCGACACCGAAGGCAAGGCGGTGGCTGTTATGTCCACGAATGCCAAAAACCAGCCCGTATTTCTCACCGCTGATTCTCACGCACCATGAAGCTGGGCCTGTTCATCCTCCTGAGCTTATTCATTTTTGCCATCCTGCCGGCTCAGGAGATGCCGTTATCGCGACCTCTAGCGCCCCAAAAGCCAGCAACCGATGCTAAGGTCTGGGGTGCGCTCATCTTCGCCACAAATGATGCCTCCGAAGCCTCCGCTATGCCGAAGGTGGACTTGCCTGCTGAGTTTGCCGACATTCCTCAGCGACTAGGGAGGGCTTTCCCCTGGCACTACCATGAAGTCATTGGCCAGCATCTACAGGATGTCTTTCGTGAGTATGAAAGCTGGGTCGTTCCGACTAAGGATCTTTTTTTGAAAATCGACTCCAAAGGGCCAGCTGACGGTGGTGGCATGAACCTACATCTTCAGTTTTGGCGCGACCAGCAGGTGCTGGTGAAAACCGACGCCGTGCTGACACAGAACAGCCCACTCTTTATCGCGGGCCCAAAATGGCGCGGTGGCCAGCTGATATTTGTGTTAGTGCTGCAAAAAAAACACTGAGGCCATCAGTTGCGGTCATTACGCACATTGAGCTCTTTGCCGATGAAGAGTGCTAGCACGCTCCCAGCAAGCATCCATTCGATGAAATGATCCGCCATATCGACCACGAGGTCGCGGGTCGGTAGCTCAAACCAGATCCAGTCCGGCATCTCAGCCACAATACCGACAAAGAAGCCTAGCGCTGCGGCAAAGCTAACTTTTCCGGGGTAACTCATGGTTAGCTGAGACATCAGCACGGCAAGTAGGATCGCCGCGGCAATAGAACGCACGGCACTATAGATTAGGCTTTGCAGCATCGTCGCTGTCGTTTTACCAGGGCGCACGATAGCATAAACGTAAGGCCCTTCTTCGAGAGCTTTGTCATACTTGGCCTGCTGCTCCACCTTTTCCGCATCGGAGGCGAAAGACATAGTCTCCTGCAGGTAAGGCAGCATGTAGATGCCACGGCCCTGACCTGCATTTTCCGAGATGACTTTGGCCACTGCAGCCTCGTCTTTGAAGTCGTGCATGCCGTTCTGATGCCAGCTCAGTACCATCCAGGAGAAAAAACCCCAGCAAAAAGAAACCAAGGCGGCGAATAGAACAGCAGGGATAAATTTCATGGAACCTGAGAGTGCCGCCAGCCTCCGCAAGCGCAAGCAGGGAAGTCATTGTGCCTCAAGAAAGCAGACCTGTTGGCTTGAGGAATTGGATTGACCAGCTCAAGCACTCAGGCCTTACTCTGAGATATGTGCTTTCAGCGAGCATTTGGGCTTACATTGACTACTCTGCTTTGGGCAGCAGGCGCTGAGGCACAGAATGCTTTTGATCAGGCGGAGCGGCAGCGTGAGATTGCAAGACAACGTGCATTCGAACGTGGACAAAAAACGGAACTACCTGCACGTGAAAGTCGCGAAGAAATAGGCCGTCTACCCACTCGCACTCCTACCCTGCGCGATGGCCCTCCAGCTGCAGATGTTTACAATCGCGTGATGGAAACTGCGCGGCACTTTCGACACAGCCATGATCCGCAACTACGTAATGTGAATGACACCTTCACCAGCGATCCCGCGATACGGATGGTTATCCAGCGCGAAACGGAGAGGCTTTACCCAGACCTAAAGCGTCCTGGGTCTGACTTTTCGAAGCGTCAGGCGTCCATCAATCGCTGGATCGACATGCGTAGCCCCCCGTTGGCCAAAGATGCGCGAAGAGAGCTGCTCGTGGCACATATGGTCAGCCTAGAACTCACCGGCAGCCTTCGCCTTGATGACTTTGGGCTGGGCCAGATCCCACAGAGGCAAAAATTAGCTGGAGCCGCGCTGATATGTCCGAACGTGGCCCTGAAGGGTAGTTTTGAATTTGAAGTGGAGGGCACCGAGGTCAGGCTGCCAGGTGATGAGCGGGGCAGCGTCACTCGCGGGCAAGATGGCGCGCCAGATGTCATCCGCTGGATCGACTGCGAGGGTGGGCATACTTTACGACTGCCTCAAACCCCAGGAGGCATAGTGTATTTTTCCGGGTTTGAGCCCAGGCGTTATGTGCGCATACCAGGCGTGCGGGACAGTTACCGCGTTCGGTTCTCCCGCCCTTAATGTTAGGCAGGAACACGCAGGGCTAGGCGTGACACCATTTCCCGCACATGAGAGGCTTTCGGCGCACGCGGCTTCAAGATCGCCAAGCTACGGGCGTAAGAGCCCCAGCGGACGATACGAATGGACACCGTGCGTGTGCCCCAGCGGTTCATCTCCGTTTTACTCGGTTTGTAGAGATCTATCGTGCGCGTGCCCACCACAGCAGCACCATAGTCGTCAACGACATAAAGACAGGACTGACCCGCGATCTGAAAAAGGGTGCCTACGGGGAAGACAGACCAGTCTGCCGCAGCGCTGCGTATCTCGCCATGCTTCAAGTGGGTGCCAGCCGCCGTGCGCAGACCATACTTCAGGTGGGCCGCCTCCGTGTGCGTGTAGGCGGTAGTGCGGATGCCTGAGATGACGGTGCCTGCGACTACACTAGGCGCAGACGATGCCGCAGAGGTGGCTTTTTGACTCTCCTCAGCCGACGTGGTGATGGTCGCGAGAAGAAGGCAAGAAAGGATCTGGAGTCTCAAATCGGGTTGGTGGGTTGGTCACGCCCTGCTAGCGGGTTGGGAACCGTTTGGGCAGAGGGGCGCGAAGGCTCGCGGGATTAGAGGCCTTGTCAACCCCAAAAGCCATTTCCAAAGTGTTGATAATGAATTTTATCGCCAATTATTCGACCACTAAAGCAAGACGAATGACCAACACGAGTCCTATTGATTCAGAGCGTCGGTTAACGTTGCGCAGGGCTTTTGAAAAGCGGGGTAAGGACTTTTTTTAGCTTGGGTAAAACTGGTGCTGGCGGCGGGCTGGCCGCAGGACCTGTACTCCGCGAGCTACCGTCATCACGCCCCGCTTGACCTACACCACGAAGCAGCTTTGCCTCCCACCGTGTATCGGCGACAGAGCCGGTGCCTCGATATTCCAGCAGCTCACTGAAGGGCAGCAAAACGATGCCGGGCAGCCCACGCAGGCGCACTTGAGCATTCATGTCGATTTGATCGATGAGGAAGTTGATCCGTCCATTCAGTAGAATTTTGAAAGCATTGGTTAGCGCTTCAAAGTTACGAGTGATGAGGTTTCCATCCGCGATCTCAAAGGTGCAATCGGCTTCTTTGGCGATGTTGTAACCCGCGATTTGCTTGGGCAAAACCGTGCCCAACATTGGCGCGAGCACACCCACCACCGGGATGGCGTAAAGGTCACCGTTCAAAATCGTCAGCGCGCCGTCACCTTTAAGTGCTGACCAATCGTTCATTTGCCCGGTAAACTTGAAATGCCCTGTCGTATCTCCTTGGGAGTCGTTGCCTTTCAAAAAGACCTGAGCAAAACGCTGCATGCTGATGTTTTTCAGCTGCATCTCTCCGGCGTAGCGCCGGGGGTCACCCGAGATGCCAAGGCGCCCATCGAGATTAAATCCACCTCCCATGAGCTTGGATTGGACCTGAAAACGAGTCAGCCCTGCTGTCTCGGAGACATTCGCTCGCACTTTTTCGAAAGGCACTCTACGGCTGAAGATGGACTGCAAGAAGCGATCCGCCGTCACCTGAACGGAATACCCATCGTTGTCTGGGCTGAGATTTACCGAACCGCGCGCGTTCACGTCTCCTCCAAAAAGCTGCCCACTGACATCAAACTTCAAATCATAGGATTTGAAGATCAGGTCACCTTTGGGGGCGCTGATCGGGTATTCTTCTCCTAGCACGGAATAGCGTCCGCTACCCGTCGGGTGGTGGAACTTGACTCGGAAATCATTTTTCCCCTGGGTCCGATAAAAAATGATGCCATCTACGTCGACCTGGGTCGTTTCAGGCAACCGGTAACGTGCGATGATCGCCGCGGTCTGTGGAGCAAAGACGCCCACAACGCCAACAGGGTCGATGCCTGAATGAATACCCTCAAGGCGCACCCATTTTTGCTCATCATCTACCTCCACATGGTCCGCATGAGCCATGCCTTCTTGGCGACGGATGCGAATATTGCGGTAGTGCTGCATTGGGTGCTGAAATTCAACATCTGCCTGCATTTCCTCCAAGTAGAGCCCTTTGTATTTGAAGCGGCGGAGATCTCCCTTGCCACGATTGAGACACTTCTGCGGGTCAGGATCGGGTCCTGAACCCGTTAACTCAAAGTGAATCGAAGACTCTGGTGTGAATTCGAAGCGCTGGATGATCTCACGCGTCTGCCGCATCTGCGCAAAGGGCAGGAAGGCGGACGGATCCATGCGTAGCACGAGATCATATCGCGTTCCCTGGGTCTCATGCACGAGTGTCTGCGCAGCCAAGGTGCCGGTTTTGTGACGCAAAAGCAGATCGCGAATATAGACGCCTTCAGGAGCGACGCCGATCATGGCTCGCAAGCCTTCAAACACCTCACCACGCGTGCCAAAGCGTCCGCAATCCAAGCTACCCGTGACGTGGACCGGACGCTTGTGATTCGCCAGAGGTCCTGACACATGCCACACGCCTTCCAGTGCGAGATGCGGGGAATCGTAAAAGACCACCTCACGAAGCTTTTCATTGCTAAAAAACGCGTGAGCCAGTCCAGGCAAATCTGCACTGGAGGTGAGATGAAAGTGAAGATCATCAGAGCCCATCGTCCAGGATGCACTGGCGCTTACTTCGCCGAGTCGGTCCTTGAGATAAAAGCGCGTGAGGTCCACTAGCCCCGCCTGATACTCCATCTCCGCGCGCAACTCTTCGCAGCGATAGGTGGCAAAGCTGAGCTGAGCTGCCTCAAAGTAAAGGCGCGCCGTCAGCTCCTCGGGCTGGCTCATTGCCCCATGAATATCGAGTGTCAGACGGGGTGCGCGCGAAAACTCGAACCGGCTCAGCCAATCAAGCCCCGCACGGATGCGCTGACGATGCTCGCGCAGGCGATCCATGGGCTGCATTCCTGTACGATTTTGTTCAGGTGGGCTGGGGGAAAGTGCCGTTGCCGTAGGCAACATGAGTTCCCCTGTGATGCAGAGCTGGATGCCCGAAAGCTTACCCTCGGCCTGACGCACCTCCAATCGCCCCTCCTGCATGAAGAGCCGCGCGTTCAAGTCTTCGATCTCAATCTGAGCGCTCTTTTGATCCATCGGGTTGCCATCGACTGGCAAAACCACCTGCGCGTGGGTTAGTTCCAGCGCCTCTAAGACAAAACTGCCCTCGATTAGCCTGCCGACATTGAAATCCAAATTCAGGTGATCCATCCGCATCAGCACCGTGCTGCGGCCAGCATCAGAAAAGACCTGAACCTCACGCGCCAAAATACCGCCGAAGGGATTTAAGATCAGTCGCTGGAAATCGAGGTATAGCCCGCGCCCGGCCAGCTCTCGAATAACAAAACCACGCCAGGATCTACCAAACGCATCCGTGCCTACATAGATCAAGGCGGCCAGAATCGCACTGGCGGTAATAAGCTTCAGGATCTGTGCGCACAATTTCCTCATTAAAGGTCGGAAGCAGCATGCTCCCACGCAAGCTGCCGCTAGCAACCCCTATGGTCAAGCTGGGCAGGCCATTAGAACAAGGGAAGTTCTGCCGGAGGAGTATTCCCGCCACGATAGCTTTCTGCATTCGGCGTGCGAGCCCCGCGAAACCTGCGGAAAAAAGAAGACCAGGGCGCTGAAGGGACATGATTTGACCTCAAGACCGTAGGCCTCGCGTTTGCGGTAGACTGCGGCAGCAGCGCGTAGCTTCTTGCCGGCGGACCATAACCGCGCGGCGGGATCGTACGTGCGGTCAGCTTCACGGGAGAAAACTGCCTCGGATGCATACCGATGTATTGCGCAGCTGATGCTGACAGATAGATCACGAGGCCTGGATAACGGGGAAAGCGATCATTGACGATGACCTGCACACTGCGCCCAGTAGCCAGATTTGCCACCGTCAACTCCGTGCCAAAAGGAAGCGTGTTGTGCGCCGCCGTGCTGTAGCCAGGATGATACAGCTGCCCTGAAGACGTCATCCGGCCCACATAGCTATCCATGATGGAGGAAGCCCATCCCTGCTCCTGGTAAGCAGGAGTCTGACAGCCTAGAATGAAAAGGCACAGCAGGATCAAAGCGATACGTCCAAACATGCATTCCTCATTGTTTATACAGAACGACTGTTGTCACGTCACGCACAGAGATGCCCCAAAAGACTCACAGCCCAGTTGGGTGATCGACAAAACACCATGGCAGGCCAAAGCGCTCCTCCAGGTACTGCGCGGCCGCTTTAACCCCGAAGGTCTCCGTCGCATAATGGCCACCGTAGAGCACATTGATGCCCAGCTCCTCCGCCAGCGTGTAGCTCCAGTGCGGCCCCTCTCCCGTGATAAAGGTATCCACACCGGCCCGCGCAGCCGCTGCGACCTCGGAACCACTGCCACCTGACGAGATGCCGATGCGACGTGCAACCCTCGGCCCAGCCGCGCACACATGGACCCGACCACCCTCTAGCACGGTCGAAAAGCGTGCCACCAACTCGTCCAGCGCCACCTCAGCCTCACAGGCCACACCGACGTTCAGGCCTTTGTAATCCAAGAAGCCAGCCGAAGGTGTCAGACCTAGGGCATGAGCGATGCGCGCATTGTTACCCAACGTCGGATGAGCATCGAGCGGCAAGTGCGCACTGTAGATGGCCAAATCATGCTCAAGCGCCAAGCTCAGCCGCTCAAACACAGGTCCTGTCCAGGCCTGCGCCCCATTCCAGAACATCCCATGATGCACTACCAACAGGTCCGCGCCCTTCGTGATCGCTTTGCGCACGACGGGAAGGGTCGCATCCACCGCCGCAGCTACACGTGTCACAGCGCGTTTGCGATTCTCTAGCTGCAAGCCGTTCATCGCGCCTGAGTAATCCGGCAACTCGCGGATGCGAAGCGTTTGGTCGAGGTCGTCCGTGATCGTGGAAAGCGGGTGCATGGCAGGAAAAAAGCCCACCATGAAACCACGGACCGTGCCACTCCGCAATGAACTCCATGCCCTAGCCTCAGGCAGCGTTGCGCTCGATGCGCTTCTTCACGATCGGGGGCCGTTCACCCTTCACGACCGCTTCATTGATCGATACTGAGCGAACATCCACGCGACTGGGCACATCATACATCACGTCCAGCATGATGCGCTCGAAAATACTGCGCAGGCCACGCGCTCCGGTGCCACGCTTCACCGCCTCTCGGGCGATGGCCATCAGGCCTTCCTTGTTGACGTTCAGATCCACACCTTCCATGCCGAGCAGCTTGGCATACTGCTTCACCAGCGCGTTTTTCGGCTCGGTCAAGATGCGTACTAGCTCCAGCTCTGTCAGCTCACGCAGCGCGCAGGTCACAGGCAGACGTCCGATGAACTCAGGGATCAGGCCAAAACTAATCAAATCCTCAGGCTCTACTTCCTTCAGTAGGTCATCTTTATCTACATCCTTATCCACCGCCGCACCGACAAACCCCATGGTGCGCCTTCCCTTGCGGCGCTTGACGATCTGATCCAGGCCAACAAACGCACCCCCGCAGATGAAGAGAATATTCTCCGTATTCACCTGGATGTATTCCTGTTGCGGATGCTTACGCCCCCCCTGCGGCGGCACGTTGCACACGGTGCCTTCGATGATCTTCAGCAGCGCTTGCTGCACACCTTCGCCCGAGACGTCACGCGTGATGCTGACATTTCCCGTTGTGCGGCCGATCTTGTCGATTTCGTCGATGTAAATGATGCCAATCTCTGCACGAGCCACATCGAAGTCAGCAGCCTGCAGCAGACGCAGGATGATGTTTTCCACATCCTCCCCCACGTAACCTGCTTCCGTCAGCGTCGTCGCGTCAGCGATGCTGAAGGGCACATTCAGGATCTTGGCCAATGTGCGCGCCAGCAGCGTCTTCCCGCAGCCCGTGGGTCCCAAGAGCAAAACATTGCTCTTTTCGATATCCACATCACTAGGATCATTCATCTTGCGAGGCTGGTCCTTACGCGCCGCCTGCTGGCGGGCATGCAGGATGCGCTTGTAGTGATTGTGCACCGCCACGCTGAGCACCTTCTTGGCCTGATCTTGACCAATCACGTGTTGATCCAAAGTCGCACGAATCTCGGCTGGGCGCGGCACGATAAGCCCCCCCGCAGTGCTTTCTGCTTCCTGAGCAGCTTCACGATCCAAGATACTCTTGCAGACACCAATGCAGTTGTCGCAAATATATACCCCTGGACCCGCCACGAGCTTACGCACCTCCGCATGGCTTTTCCCACAAAAGGAGCAGAGGGTAACGGTAGAGGCGCGTGGCATAGAAAACTTACCTGAAATGTGGCACCGGTGGCCTCTGAGCGTCAAGAAGAGCTTGGCTCATCAAACCGATGAAAAGCATGCTTGATCTTCTGTTGCACAAACCAGTCAGCATGAACACGCCGCATTGACACCCTGGCTGGGCTTTCCTTCATTGGCGCAATGGCTGCCGACTCACTACCACCCCCTGCTGTCGCTGTGGAAAACCTGACCAAGGTTTTCAAGGCTGGGCTCGGCAAGGTCGCCTTCACCGCCGTACGCGAGCTTTCGCTGACGGTTCAGGAGGGAGAGGTTTATGGCCTGATCGGCCCAAACGGCTGTGGCAAGTCCACCACCATGAAAGCCATCCTCGGCTTGGTGACGCCCACAGGCGGACGCACAGCTATTTTTGGCAAATCTAGCACGCTCGTGGAAAGTCGCCGCGATGTCGGCTTCCTGCCGGAGAACCCCTACTTTTATAAACACCTTAACGGCCTCGAAACGCTGCTCTTCTATGGCAGGCTGTGCAGCATGAAAGCTGCTGAGCTGAACGAGCGTGCACGGGAGATGCTAGCTCTCACTGGGCTGGAAGATGCAGCTGACCGACGCGTGGCTGGATACTCCAAAGGCATGCTTCAGCGGCTCGGCCTCGCCCAGGCACTACTGCACCGCCCACGTCTCGTCGTGCTGGATGAGCCGACGGCAGGCGTCGATCCTGTCGGCTCACGCAAAATTCGTGATCTCATCCTCGGCTTCAAATCGCAGGGCATCACCGTCCTAGTCACCAGCCACCTGCTGGAGCAGATGCAAGAGGTCTGCGACCGCGTCGGCATCATGGCCCATGGCCAAATGGTGAGGGAAGGTCGAGTCGATGAACTCATCGCCGTGGATAACGAGACCGAACTCGTGCTCGCCGATGCGAGCCCCGACCTCATCGCCGAGATCCACGCGCTGGTGCAGGCACACGGCCAGGGGGCCAAAGTCGTCCGAAGTGGCAATCCACGCACCACGCTGGAGAAGCTCTTCCTCGAAGTGGCAGAAAAGTAACCCACGCTCACCATGCATTCGTCGTTTTCCCCCTCGCGCATCTGGACTCTGGCCATGGCCACGGTGACCCAGCTGCTGCGCATGAAGATCATGGCCTTCCTGCTCGTCTTCTGCGTCATCGTCGTCGCCGCAGGTTTCGCCTTTCCGGTCATGAATCCAGAGCAGCAGCTAAAGCTGCTGAAAGACGTGTCCTTTGGGGCGCTCCAGCTCTTCAGCATCGTCATCGCTGTCTGCGCCACCGCTCTGCTGCTGCCGCGAGACCTAGAGGACCGCACGCTCTACACCATCCTAGCCAAGCCCGTACCCAGGCATGAATATCTGCTCGGCAAGCTGTTGGGGGTGCTCGTACTGATCGGCGCTGGACTCATGCTCATGGACATCGCCTTCAGCGGCGTGCTTTGGTTTCGGCAAAGCCTCGTCTTAGCCCAGTCCGTAGCCGCTCTGCAGCAAGAAGGGACCGCGACTCCAGAGGCCATCGCTCAGATCCAGGGCTTTGTCGGCAAGCAAGGCCTGACCTGGAACCTCCACTTCGGCGTCGCAGCTATCTTTTTCAAAGCCTCCGTCATCACCGCCCTGACGCTGATGATCTCTTGCTTTGCTAGCAGCACGCTCTTCACCATCGTCATTGGCTTCCTCGTCACCCTGATCGGACATGGCCAGGGCCTGATCCGCGACTACTTCCTAACCGGACATGCAGGCGCTTTGAAAAAAGTGCTATCAGCCCTGCTGGCCATCATCACGCCGGACATGAGTGCTTTTGACATCGTGGACAATGTCATCAACGGCCAGATAGTCTCGCTGACCGCGTTCGGCCTCATGGCGGCTACCACTGGCACTTACCTACTAGGCTACGCAGTCGTCTCCCATCTTCTTTTTGTCGAAAAAGAGCTCTGACATGAAGCGCCCCCTCCAGGCCCTCGCCGTGCTCTTCGCTCTCGGCATCGCCAAGCTGCCACTCGAACAGGCCTGCACTCAGCACCTGCGCCAGGCAAAGCTGCTGACTGCGCCGCTAGCCCTAGGGCTGCGGGAAAACCTCAGCCAGATGGGCTTCGCAGCCTCCCTGGGCGGCCTTCGGTCCCTCGTAGCCTCCATCACCTACCTTCAGGCTTATCACGAATGGGAAAACGTCAACTGGGCCAAGGTTGACAGCCTGCTCCAACTGACCACCAGCCTGCAGCCCGGTTACTGCAACTACTGGGACGATGCCTCCTGGCAGATGGCCTACAACGCCGCCTCCTACTACCTCTACGATGAAAAGCTACAGCCTATCGTACGTGGCAAACTTTACGAAGAGCATGTGCGCCGCGGCATCGCCATCCTCAAGGAAGGCCTGCGCTACTTACCTGACGACGCACGGCTATGGAACTCTCTCGCCGAAATCTACGAACGCCGTTCCCATGAGCCCGAATTCGCCGCAGAGGCCTACCTACAGGTCTATCGGCTGAGCCAAAACAACCGCTACTGGCGCTTCGCCGCCTACCAGTTCGCGCAGAGCGCTACGCCCGCACTCTGGCAGCGCGCCTACTCCATGCTGCGGGAGTCCTACCATTCCCCCAAGCAGCGCACGCCTAGCCTCATCGACACGATCAAGAAGCTCGAAGCCAAGCTGAACATCCCTTTCCCGCAGCGCATCCCCGACACCAACCCACCCATGCAGCTCCCCGCCACCGAGGCCGGGCCTATCCGCTAACCGCAATCCTGAGGCGGGACAAAATCGCTGATCTCCAACGCGGACAATCATTGATTCAGCGGGCATCAGCAGCTTATCAGCTCCTCGACATGTCACCCACCACCCCCGCCGTCATCTCCGCCAAAGACCTGCGCCTGCAATTCAGCCTACAGCAGGTCTTCAACGACGCGACCATGAGCGTGCACGAGGGCGAAAAGCTCGGCCTCGTCGGCCGCAATGGCAGTGGCAAAACTAGCCTCATGCGCATCATCGCCGGCACCGAAAATCCCGACAGCGGCACCATCTCCCGCCGCAACGGCATGGCTATTGGCTACCTGGCCCAGGAATTCATGCTGGAGGAAAGCGCCACCGTGCTCGACAACGTGCGGTCTGGCGCCAGCGCCCTGCTGGACCTTGTGGCGCGCTACGAGTCCGGCCATTATAAGCCCGAGGAAGAGGCCGAGCTGCTGCACCAAATTCAGCTCCACGACGCCTGGGGCGTCGAGACCCGCATCGCTACCGTCATGAACGAGCTCGGCCTGCCTGCTGCCGACCGCATCGTCAGCGGTCTCTCTGGCGGAGAAAAGCGTCGCGTTGCCCTCGCTCGCACCCTGGTCGCCCAGCCCGACCTGCTGCTGCTCGACGAGCCGACCAACCACCTCGACGCCGAATCCATCGAATGGCTTGAAAAGTTCCTCCGCGACTTCAGCGGTGCCGTACTCTTCGTCACCCACGACCGCTACTTTCTCGACCGCATCGCCACGCGCATCATCGAGATCGACGACGCCCGCATCTACAGCCATCCCGGCAACTACAGCGCCTTCCTGGAAAGCAAGGCCACCCGTGAAGCCGTGGAGGCCAACTCCGAACGCCGTCGCCAAAGTTTCCTGCGTCATGAACTGGAATTCGTCCGCGCCGGCGTCAGCGCGCGCCGCACCAAGCAGCGCTCCCGGCTCGATGAATTCGAACGCGTCTCCGCCATCGCCGCCCCCGAGGCGGAGCTGGTCATGGATCTCATCATCCCGCCCGCGCCCCCGCTCGCCAACGTGGTTGTCGATGCCATGGACATTGGTGCTCAAGTCGGTGATCGCTGGCTGTTCAGCCACCTCGATCTCAGCTTCCAGCCAGGTAGCTGCACGGGTATCATTGGCCGCAATGGCCTTGGCAAAACCACCCTGCTGCGTGTGCTCATGGGTCAGCAGGAACCCACGGAAGGCAGCGTCAGCATCGGCAAGCGAACCCTCTTCAATTACGTGGACCAGCAGCGCCTGCTGCTCGATCCTGAAAACACCGTCATGGCCGAGGTGGCCGGGCCGAACAGCGACTTCGTCCAATTCGGCGATGAAAAACTGCACGTGCGCACCTACCTCCGGCGCTTCCTTTTCACCGATGAACGCGTGACCATGCGCGTGAAAGAACTCAGCGGTGGTGAACAGAGCCGTGTTCTGCTGGCCAAAATCCTTCGGCGCGGCGGCAACTTCCTCATCCTGGACGAGCCCACCAACGACCTCGACCTGGCTACCATGCGCGTGCTGGAAGAGGCCGTGCTCGCTTTCCAGGGCTGCGTGCTCGTAGTCAGCCACGACCGCTATTT
>JBIKYV010000068.1:0-17813 GCA_044355075.1 Prosthecobacter sp. | reverse complement strand
CTGCACTGGTGGAACCATTCACATCGTGGTGAACAACCAGATCGGCTTCACCACCCTGCCAGCAGATGCACGCTCCACTACCTACTGCACCGATGTCGCTAAACTCATCGACGCGCCCGTGATCCACGTGAATGGCGACTGTCCGCTTGAAGTCGCCGCAGCAGCCCGTCTAGCCCTCGACTTCCGTCAAAAATTTGGCCGTGATGTGTTCATCGACATTCTTTGTTACCGCCGTTACGGTCACAATGAAACCGACGAACCCGCCTTCACCCAACCCAACATGGCGCGCACCATCGGAGCGCATCCATCGACCGCTAGCCTCTTCCGGCAGGAGCTACTGCAAAACGGTGTGCTCGACGAGCCCAGCGCAAATGCCCTACAAAAAGAGCTGGAAGACGAGCTCGAGCAGGGTGTAACCGACCTCGCCAGCAAGGAGAAGGACACCGGAGGCAATCCCTTCGACGGATTCGCTGTCGAGCCCCAAGCGGCCTACGACTACAACGTCATCCCCACTGGGGTGGAAAAAGATCAGCTGCATCGCATCGGCAAAAAGCTACTGGAAGCTCCCGAAGGATTCCGACTGCACCCCACGATCGCCAAGCGCTTCCTCGCGGCCCGAAGAAAAGCCATCGAAACCGGCGAAGGCGTGGACTGGGCCACCGCAGAGGCTCTCGCCTTTGGCTCCCTGCTCACCGAAAAACATGGCGTGCGCCTGTCCGGTCAAGACGTGCGCCGCGGCACCTTCAGCCATCGTCACTGCGTCTTCTATGACACCGAAACGCGCGAGCGCCATATCCCGCTGAACAACCTAGAGGAAGTCCAGGGTCGCTTCTGCGTTTATAACTCCTTACTCTCAGAAGCTGCCGTGCTCGGCTTTGATTACGGCTACTCACTGCTGACACCCAACATGCTCATCTGCTGGGAAGCCCAGTTCGGTGACTTTGTGAACGGCGCCCAAGTCATCATCGACCAATTTATCGCCTCAGCCGAAAGCAAATGGCAACGCCCCAGCCATATAACCCTGCTGCTACCGCACGGTTATGAAGGCCAAGGTCCCGAGCACTCCAGTGCCCGTATGGAACGCTTCCTACAGCTCTGTGCTGGCGGCAACATGCAGGTCTGTAACTTCACCACCCCTGCCCAATACTTCCACGCTCTGCGTCGGCAGGTGAAGCGTGACACACGCAAGCCACTCGTCGTCATGACGCCGAAGAGCTTACTGCGTCACCCTCGCTGCGTGTCCAAGCTGGATGACATGGCTGCCGGCTCTCATTTCAAAGAAGTGCTGGATGACGAGCTGCTGACCATCAGCCCTGAACGCGTCACCCGACTCATCTTCTGCTCCGGCAAGGTTTACTACGACCTGCTCGACTTCCGTGAGAAGAACAAAATCAAAAATGCAGCCATCATCCGTGTGGAGCAGCTTTACCCGCTGAACTACGAGATGCTGAAAGGCATCGTCGCCAAATATCCACGCGCCCAAAAGAAATGGATCTGGTGCCAAGAAGAACCCCGCAACATGGGCGCCTTCTACTATATCCGCCCGCGTCTCGAAGAACTGAGCAATCATAAGCTGCGCTATGCCGGCCGCGAACGCTCCAGCAGCCCAGCCGCAGGCTCCAAGGCCATCCACGTGCTTGAGCAAGACAAGCTTGTCGAAGATGCCTTCAGCGTGTGACGATTCCCGACCCCATTCCTTTTTATCCCATCTCTTTTTCTAGCATCCCAGAGCCTCCCCCAAAACGACCATGGCTGACATCAAAATCCCCGCACTCGGCGAATCCGTCGCCGGAGGACAAATTTCCAAATGGCACTTCAAAATCGGCGACGCCGTCAAAGTCGGTGACGTCCTTCTGACCTTGGAGACCGACAAAGTCGCCGCCGAAGTTACCTCCGAATTCAATGGTGTGCTCGCCGCCATCGCCGCTGGCGAAGGTGAAGATGTCATCATTGGAGCCGTCGTGGGTCAAATCACGGAAGGTGCAGCAGCTGCCGCGCCAGCCCCCGCCCCTACTCCTGCGCCAGCGGCTCCCGCCGCGGTCGAAGCTCCCAAGCCCGCCGCCGTGCCAGCACCGGCACCTGCAGCTCAAGCTCCGAAACCCGCACCAGCGCCTAAGCCTGCCGCCAAAGCACCGGCTCCAGAAGGTCGCGTCTCGCGGAAAAAGATGACCCCACTGCGCAAGAAAATCGCCGATCAGCTGGTCAGCGCCCAACAGACGGCCGCGATCTTAACCACCTTCAATGAATGCGACATGAGCGGTATCATGGCCATGCGCAACAAGCTTCAAGACAGCTTCGTCAAGAGCCATGGTGTGAAGCTTGGCTTCATGTCTTTCTTTGTCAAAGCAGTCGTCGAAGCACTGAAAGCTGTGCCACAGATCAATGTACGCGTTGAGGGCGATGAAATCGTCCACCAGCATTTCTACGACATCGGTGTCGCTGTTGGCACCGAGCGAGGTTTGATCGTCCCCGTCATCCGTGATGCTGATCAGAAGAGCTTTGCTGACATCGAGAAAGACATCCTCGCCTATGCAGCCAAGGCCAAGGAAGGCAAGATCGAGCTATCAGACCTTACCGGAGGCGTTTTCACCATCTCCAATGGTGGCGTTTACGGCTCACTGCTCTCCACGCCGATCATCAACCCACCACAGAGCGGTATCCTGGGTATGCACAGCATCCAGCAGCGGCCTATCGCGGTAGATGGTCAGGTCGTCATTCGCCCGATGATGTATCTGGCCCTCAGCTACGATCACCGCGTTGTTGACGGCAAAGAAGCCGTTAGCTTCCTGATCCGCATCAAAGACTGTATTGAAAACCCCGCCCGCATGTTGGTCGGAGCCTGATCTGTGACTTCAGTCGCGTCTGCCAAAGGCCACCGGCAACACCGGTGGCCTTTTTCGTGGGCTAAACCTATCGAAAGATGCTAATAAGCCATCTGGAGCCGGTTTTTTTACGGTCAAAAAAACCGATCGCAGCAGCAACCGGGTTCGGCGCACGGGCAGCCACAAAAAAGAGGCCGCTCGAAAGCGGCCTCTTCGTGGGGGAATGGAGTGGCAGATTCAGATCAAGCAGCCGGAGCCTCGCCTGCGGCGGCTTCATCTTTCTCCTTCATGGCAGCCTTGCGGCTCATCTTCACCTTACCCTTATCATCAATGCCAATGCACTTGGCGGTGACGATATCGCCGACTTTGACGACGTCTTCGGTCTTATTGACACGGAAGTCGGCCAGTTCGCTGATGTGGATGAGACCATCTTTGTTACCGAAGAGGCGCATGAAAGCTCCGAAGTTCGTCGTGCTGACGACTTTGCCAGTGTAGAGCTTGCCAACTTCGACCTCGGCAGAGACGCCGGAGATCATTTCAAGCGCACGCTCCAGACCTTCTTTACGGGTAGCATAGACATAAACGGTACCGTCGTCTTCGATGCTAATTTCAGCACCGGATTCGGCTTGGATGCCTTTGATGTTCTTACCGCCAGGACCGATGAGTTCACCAATCTTATCGGGATTGATTTTCACGATCTCGATGCGTGGCGCATGAGGGCTGAGAGGCTTCACTTCAGCGATGCCTTGAGCCATGGCTGCCAGAACTTCACTACGGCCATTTTTGGCTTTCGCGATGGCTTCTTCCAAGATGCTGAGAGAGATGCCAGGCAGCTTAAGGTCGAGCTGGTAGCCGGTGACGCCCTCCGTAGTGCCGCACAGCTTGAAGTCCATATCACCGAAATGGTCCTCGGAACCGAGGATGTCCATCATGGTCAGGTAGCGCTTCATCTGGTCATTCGCGTCGAACTCAGTCACGAGACCGACAGAGATACCGGCCACAGGGCGCTTCAGAGGCACGCCTGCATCCATGAGCGCCATGACGCCGGAGCACACGGAGGCCATGGAGGTGGAGCCGTTGGAGCTCATCACCTCGCTGGAAACGCGGATGGCGTAGGGGAATTTTTCTTTCGGAGGAATGACAGGCTCGATGGAGCGCTCAGCCAGTGCACCATGGCCGATTTCACGACGGTTTTGACCACCGAAGCGACCGGTTTCCCCCACAGAGAATGGAGGGAAGTTGTAATGAAGGATGAAGCGCTTCGTGTCAGGGCCACCTGCGTAGGTGTCCATTTCCTGAGCTTCATCGGCAGGAGCCAGCGTGGCGATGGCGAGGGCCTGTGTTTCTCCACGGGAGAAGATGGCTGAACCATGGGTGCGGGGCAGCACACTTGCCTCACCAGAAAGCGGACGGATCTGGTCAATGCCGCGTCCATCGCAGCGGCTAAGCTTATCGAGAATGGAGATGCGGAAGGCTTTCTTCTGAAGGTAATCGAAAGCTTGGCTGATCTCGAAAGCTGTTGCCTCTGGGTAGCGCGCCTTGATCGCAGCCTCGACTTCATCCTTCAGTGCACCGACCGCTTTGCTACGGGCGATCTTGCTTGGCTGATACAAAGCTCCTTCGATACGGTCGCCAGCGATTTCGTAGGCGACTTCGAGCAATTCATCCTTCACCAGCATGAGCGGAACCACGCGCTTGGCCTTACCTGCGAGAGCAGCAAGTTCTTCCTGGGCTTTCACAATGCCTTGGATGCTTTCTTGAGCAAAACGAAGCGCAGCAATGAACTCACTCTCTGGCAGCTCATTGGCAGCGCCTTCGATCATGATGACGTCGGTCTTGTTGCCGACGTAAACGAGGTCGAGGTCGCTGAATTCACGCTGGCTGTGGGTAGGGTTGATCACGAACTGACCATTCACGCGACCTACGCGCACCGCACCGATCGGGCCTGCGAAGGGGATGTCGGAGATGCAGAGAGCGGCAGACGCTCCATTGATGGAAAGGATGTCTGAATCGTTTTCACCATCAGCACTAAGCAGAAGCGTAATGACCTGGGTGTCATAGAAGTAGCCTTTCGGGAAAAGTGGGCGCAGAGGACGATCCGTCATGCGGGCCGTGAGGATTTCCTTTTCCGTCGGACGACCTTCGCGCTTGAAATAGCCACCCGGGAACTTACCCGCTGCAGAGGCTTTTTCTTTGTATTCGACGGTTAGAGGGAAGAAGTCCTGGCCATCTTTGACACGTGTCGCGGATACGGCGGTGACGATGACGATCGTGTCACCCATGCGAACGGTCACTGCGCCATCGGCGAGATGGGCTAGTTTGCCGGTTTCGATTTCGATATTCCCTGAACCGCAGGGAGCTGTTACTTTGTGGATGGCCATGGTGGCTGTGTATTTTGTTGTTTTTGTTTTGGGGAAAGGAAGACCCGCCGAGTGAGGCTGCGGAGCGAAAAGTGCGGCTCAGGCATGGAAAAAGACCAAAATGATCTTGGCTGAGGCGAGAGAAATCGGCTCGGGTGGAGCAGCTTCAGCTTAATCTGAGCTCTACGCCAAAAGGGGCGATGCATCGTGGCATCACCCCTTTGTGGTGGAAATTTTTTTGATTAGCGGCGGAGACCGAGGGTCTTGATCGCCTTCGTGTAGCGATCTACGGCCGTAAGCTTCAGGTAATCGAGAAGCTTCCGGCGACGTGCGACTAGCTTCAAGAGACCGCGGCGGGAGCTATGATCTTTGGAATTCTTTTCCAAATGGCCAGTGATGTGATTGATACGTTCCGTCAGGATCGCGACCTGCACATCGGCGCTACCGGTGTCTTTGTCGTGGAGTTTGAAACTGGCGGGGACAGTGGCGACTTCGCTCATGGTAAGGGTTCGTGGGAAATGCCGGACAACTTGTCAGGCGGTGTGATAGGTTTTGGAGTGGAAGGGCCGCGATGTTCCCACGGAAGGCCGTTTTGGCAAGGAGTTTTTCTGCATGGATGCACGTCTTTCTCATACGGGATGATCCTCCAGAAAAGCTGCATTCCCCCTGCTCAAGACAGAAAACTCAGCTCTGCGCAGAGGAAATGTAACCTCGTCATTAAATCCCAGGGGCTCGCTGGCCAGGTTCAGGCATTGGCTCACGGCTTGGCGGCACTGAGCGATCCTTATCTCGCCGCAGAGAGCGTCGCAGTTCTTCCATTTCCTGGAGCTTGCTCCGATAACGATCCGGCACAGCCGCACGATCTTCCTCACGGGTCACCGTCCATTCTTGAGGTTCACCATCCTTGGGTTTGACACTGAAGATCGTGCGTTCGCCAGCCTGCCGCAAACTGTAGATGCCACTATCATCACTGCGGGTGATACTAGCACTCTCATGATACTCGCGGACTTCAGAACTCTGGACGTTCTCACGGGCTTGGGGGCTACGAGCTTTATCGGGGGAACTCATGGGACGTCGCTCATCACCATCAGGTTGGCCATCAGGTCTGCGTTCACGGCGTTCGAATTCTGGGCGATGATCAACGCGATCTCCGTGGCGACCATCTTGCCATGGATTCGCACCATCAAAAACAGGAGGAGGGGGTAAAGATCCGCCGCGACCTTCGCGCACCCATTGCTGAACCTGCTCCTGATACTCCCGCATTTGGCGCTGATATTTTTCCAAATTCTGCTGCCACTCCTGCACCTGCCCAACACCGGAGTTCCACCCCCCGGACCATGATCGCATCATGGGAATAAAGCGCTCGGGCATCACCTGAATGATGCGCTCACCGATTTTCAAGCTCAGCTGCTTTGGCTGGCCACCGCTGATTAGGCTGAGACTGACGGTTTCACCCCTTTTCCGACTGCGCACTAGAGCCTGCAATTGATCAGCATTAACAAGCTTTTGGTCATCGAAGTTGATCAAAAGATCATATTCCTTTAGCCCAGCCTGACTCGCGGGAGAATCCGGCATGACTTCGACCACCTGTAGCCCAAACCCCTCCATAAGACCAAACTGGGCACGCAGCTCGGGGCTCACAGGTCCAGTGAGCACACCAAGGTAAGCGACGTTTTTTTGGCTCGCATGTTCAGGCTTTGAAATTGCTGGCAGATCGCCCCGCGCATGATCAGGAGACTTTGGATTTTCGGCTTTATCCTGAGCTCGGGCTTGCAGATGCATCAGGACCAGGAGGCCTGTGATGGAAAGGAGACGAGCAGTGTAAATCTTCATTGAATGTTAGACTTTAGATTTGGTTGGAAGAAAAGACTTCATTGGAAAGAGACCGGCATGATCACGTTGTCTTCACGTGGCACCTCAATAGTGATGTGTGCGCCATCGCGTGGATCGATCCAGGCACGACGCTCCATCGTCACGATCTTCATGTGCTGCTCCGGCAGTTGTGAACTCGAGTTGTAGCGGATGCCTTCATCCTGTGCCTGCACGACTTCACGAATCGTGCTAACCGGAAGGACCGAAGGCGACAGCGGAGTGGAGACGGTCGCAGCAAAACGGTCTCTTTGCAAAGACAGGCCATCGCTAGGTGCGAGACTCATAAAAATCACTGCTGCTGCTGCACCCAACGCGGTCCAGAGCATTGGGGAGAACCAGGAACTTACATGCCGATTGGGGCGGATCGCCCAGCGCATGTCTTGCTCAAGCTCCTGATCAATACGCTGAGTGAGCACAGCACGAGGTCGAGCAGGCGCGAGAGACATGAGGATATTTTCAATTTCCGAGTCGTTCATGATAGAGCGGTGGTCGTGGGTTCAAAAGACAGCAAGTTCGCGGGCGGAGTGGGATCGCCGATGAGATCTTCTTTCATTGGAGACAGTTGTTTTTCGAGATGGCTCAAAGCGTAGCGGTAACGCCCCGCTACCGTATTGATGGAGATACCGAGGGCGGTGGCGATCTCTTGAAAAGTCAGTCCACCCCAAAGCTTTAAGGTGACGACTTCACGTTGATCTTCAGACAAGGCAGCCAGGGCCTGAGTGACGATTTCAGCCGTCTCCAGACGTTCTGGCGGCGCATCAAAGAACGGAGCATCCTCTCCAGGTAGAGCGATCTCACTCATCGCTTCACGCTTGAGGCGTCGGTTATCGCTACGACGCAGATCGAGGGCAATGGTGCGAACAGCGGCATAGAGCAGCGGGATATGATCCTTATCACCCTCAGGAAAGCGCCGCCACCAGCGTACGAAAGCCATTTGCACGACATCGTCTGCATCCGCTGGGCTTAGCGTGAGCTGGCGGGCATACAACACTAGGCTAGGAGCAACCTGGTGAAAGCATTGTTTCCAGTCAAATTCAACAGTGGACATGATGGATCAGGAGGAGGCAGACACTGGCTTAACGACACACATCGAATTTTTTGTGTATCAGAACGAGAAAACTTGCATCATTCCAATGCCATTCATCATGAACTACCCCCTTTCCTTTCGCTTCAAGCTTCTGGCATTCTCACCCCAGATTTTCGTCACGGATGCCTCAGGTCAGGAGGTTCTCTATGTGAAGCAAAAGCTCTTCCGACTGCGCGAAAAAGTCGAGGTACACAGCGATAGTTCTCAGAAGCAATTGCTCTGCACCATTGAGGCAGATCGTATCTTAGACTGGAGCGCACGTTACACCTTTCGAGATGCATCGGGGCGGGAACTTGGAGCCGTAGGACGCCGTGGCATGAGATCACTGTGGAGCGCACACTACGATGTATTTGCCCCTAACTCAGGTGCACCCCTGTTCAGCATTCGTGAAGAGAACCCCATTGCCAAATTGCTGGACGGCTTCTTCGGTGAAATCCCCATGCTAGGCATCCTGACCGCTTTTCTGTTTCACCCCAAGTATGTGGCCGCACGCACCAACGGCACACCTGTGATGCGACTGACCAAGCAAGCTTCGATTTTCGAAGGCAGGTTCAAACTTGAATCTCTGGGCGAAGCGAGCGAAGGCGAGAGCCTAGCTATCATTCTTTCTTGCCTGATGATGAATCTGCTGGAGCGGCGGCGCGGTTGACCCAGTTGGAAATCTTCATCGCAGAAGCTGCCTCGTAGTCTGCCTGAGAGCGAAAAAGCTCCGCTTGAGCGTCCACCTCCAACATCCGAGAGTCAAACGTAGCTTGTTCGCGTATTTGCAGCGCGAGAAGGTCAGTCGCCCCTTGGTCAAACCGCTTTCTTTCGGCAGCTTCCAGTTGCACCGCCAATTCGACGTTTTTCCGAGTCATGTCGATTTGCTCATTGGCTGCGCGAATGGCGCTCCAAGCATCCCTAACCTCCGCAACGATGCGTTCACGGGCAAATTTAGCATCAGCATCCAATCTTTGCAGTTCAGCAGTGATGACTTGGAGGCGCCCCTTGGCTTCATTTCGCTGCACAGGCACTCGGAATTCTAAAGCCAAGGAGCTTTCAAGACTTTCTCGATCCTTGTATGGCCCGTCTCCTAAATTCTCGGTCACGCTTGCGGTTAAATCCAAATTGGGCAGAAGATTGTTTTTCGCCAGACGCTGATCAATGCTGAACTTATCCGCGACCAATCGAATGCGCCGCAACTCAGGACGAAGGACGAAGGCGTTCTGGATGTCAGATCCTACTTTGGTTTCATTCAAGTTCGGCAACTGTGGAAATCTGCTGGGCAGGAGATGCCGTGCAATCACAGCAGGTTCGTCCTTTTCATCGCGGTAAAACAGCGACAGCTCAATACTCGCCGCCTCAAAACGCCGACGGGCCTGAACCACCGCTAGACTGCGGCTGACAACCAACCGCTCATTGTCAATTTTCACGATCGGAGCAGCCTGCCCACGTTTCACCAATTCTCCGATAGCAGCATCACGATCTTCGGCGATTCGCTCCAGTTGCTCAGCGACTCCCAATCTCAATCCCATCGCAACCCAATTGAAGTAAGAACGCGTGGCAGCCCGCACGATATCGAGATGCTGTCTTTGAATGAAAGGATCTGCGATTTCTTGATCGAGACGCGCTTTCCAAAGATTGGCTCGACGTGCATCAATGGTGCCATCTCGGAGCAGATTCAGGCGAATGCCAGCTCGAAGCTCGCCATCCAACTGGGTGCGATTTTTGTCATAATCAGCCAAGCTCCCTGAACTGATGCGGTAGCCCGCAAACACATTCCCTCCCCAGAAGGGCAAAGGTTGATCCAAGAGGAAGTCGCCAACGCCATTGTCGTAATAGCCGTTCGGCTGAAAGCTACCTGATGAGCGAAAATTGAGATCAAACGCTCCCTGCACTTGGCGTAGCCGTCCTGCAGCAACATCACGCTCGATGAGCGCAATCAAATAGGGCGGATACTTCGATGTGACGGAATCGAGCACCTCGTGAAGCATGAGTGGAGCAGCCGACACTGGTGCCAGCAGAATCATGCACGCGGTGATGACATTCAGGCAGAGCTTCATGCTACTTTTTCTCCCCAGGTTCCTTGTCGGCAATCACAGGCGGGAAGCCGTTGATCTGGCGCCAGATTTCTTTCCAAAGAGGCACGACACTGAGGAGAATCCATCCATTGGCACGCACGCCCTGACGCAAGTAGCGATTGCTAGGCCATTCCTCGACATCTTGCTGACCATTGCGAATAAAGACGTCGGGCTTGGGAGCAACAACAACACGGAATTTACCTTTTCCGTCATCTGCGGGATCAATGAATACGACCTCTGCCCCGAACGTGCCAACAGCAACACTTGGCCAGCCGACAAACTGAATAGCTGGCCAACCTTCAAATTGAAGGCGCACCTCGGAGCCCGGCACTACCCTGCCATTTTCAAGCGTTTGCCTTGGGGTGATCAGAGGCATGTCATTCCCATCGAGCCACATTTCGACGAATCGACTTTCCGTCTCCGGAATGATCACACAAATCGCCGAACCAGGGCGAAGGAAGGTGCCGTCCGTGGCCTGAACACTAAGGACAATACCATCGCGTGGGCTTTCAATCGTCTGGCGTTGATTTTGGCTAATCTGGATATCGAGGCTTTTGATATCGCGATCCGCCGTAGCCACTTCAGCCTGGGCTGTTCCTTTCTGTGCACGAATGCCAGCAATGGTAGCGCCAAAATCATTCTCCGTTCGCTTCAGATTGGCTTCTGCTGCTTTGAAGTTAGCGTCAGAGCTCTCGTAAAGCTGAGTAGCCACCTCATAGTCACGCTCAGAAACAAGACCTGATTTCCTCAGTTCCGTGACTCGATTGAGATTCAGCAAGGCGGTTTCTGCGGTGATTTTTTCGGCAGCGACTCGTTGCTGAGCCGCATCTAGGGCTTGCCCTTTAGCCTGCTCTTGTTGCCGTATCTGCAGCTCCAGATCGTCCACCCGCTGAGCAGCAGCAGCTCGACGCACAATCAAAGCATCATGCTGACTGCGCAGGTTAGCGAGCAGGTTAGGATCGTTGTCTTGAATTTCGACAATCACGTCGCCTTTTTTGACGCGCTGCCCCTCGACGACATGCAGCTTGCGGACGTTCCCCGAGACAGGAGCTTCGATGTTGATTCGACGGTCCAAAGGATCAAAAGCGATGACTTTTCCCGTCCCGCTGACGAACTGCTGCCAGGGCAAAAACCAGACACCCAGCAGAAACAGGACGAAGATCAGCGCGAGCGCCCGAGCCAGAAGACGAGGCCAACGCGATGAACCCGCACGGGTGATGGCAGGTAAGTGACCGATGAGGTCAAAGGAAGCGTGAGGAGCTTGGGAAGAGTGAGACATGTCTTAGTGACAGGCAGGGTCGTCCAAATCGATCTGTTGCGAACACTTTGCGGCGACTAGAGGGTCACGCGTGGCAATAATGACCGTCCAAGATTGCTCTTTGGAAAGAATCACGGAGGTCAGTTCCTCCATGCTAGTTAGGTCCATGCCATCGAAAACATCGTCCAAGAGCAGCAACCTTGGTTGAAGAACCAAAGCACGAGCCAACAGCAGACGTGTTCGTTGACGCGAAGAAAGCGGCAAACCACCCGTGACAAGCGGGGTATGCATGCCCATCGGCAGTGACATAACATCATTCAAAAGTCCTACGGATCGAAGCACGCGCTGCACATCATCGAGCCCCACACCTGGCCTACCAAGGCGAATGTTTTCTGCGATCGTGCCATTCACGATATCCTGGGAGCGAATAAGCATCACGCTGCCCCGTAGTTCTTCAAGATACCAAGAACGCAGATCAAAGCCGGCAATGCTGATGTGTCCGCTGGTCAAATATCGTAATCCCAGCAGGAGATCAAGCATGGTGGAACATCCACTTCCCTGGGCACCCATCAAAGCTGCACGTCCTCCCGCTGGAATCTCAAAGCTGACATTATTGAACACGTGCTGTCCATCAGGATATTCGAAAGCGGCGTTACGCACACTCACCGTGACACCGCCGTTTTCCAAAGTGGGTAGGTCTCCGTCTTCGGTCTCAATTTCCAGATCGATCAAATGCCCGAGCTTATCCACTGCCGCCATGGCATCGTACCAAGCTTCGAATTTTTTCGCCAACTTGGAGAGTGAGGCAACGATGGCGCTTACGATGAGCTCTGCTGCAACTAACTGGCCCAGAGTCAGCTGCATATTCAGCACCAACCAGCCACCTACGACAAGCAAAGCAGAGCTGGCTAATACTTCCAAGAAAAGCAGACCACTGATTTGACGCATCAGAACCCGGAAGTGACTGTGACGCGCCGTCAAAAAGGAACGTGAAAGTTGATCTGCACGTTCGATGGCCAAGGCATAACCACCAGGTCCTTTGAATAACCGTGGGTAGCGCGCCAACTCTTCAAGCCAACTCACCACATCGTATTTGCAGATGCTCTCTTGAATACTCGTTCGGATCGCTCCGCGGCCTAATCCGAAAACGATGAATCCTATGCAAATGAGAAGGAGCAAGGAAAAGGCGAGCAGAAATGGGTGGTAAAAACCCAGCACGATGAGTCCGATCATCCCACCTAGCACAAGATTAATGCCATCCAGCAAAAGCAAGGATGTGCTTTTTTGCACTGTCACAACATCAAGGAATCGGTTCACCATCTCAGGGGCGTGGATACCATCTAAAGAGTCTGCTTTTACCCGAGGGAGCCGGTAGGCCATGTCTGCGGCGACTCGCACAAATATCCTGCGTTGGATCACCTCAGCGATGTAATACTGAAGGCCTCGCATAATTGCCGACAGGAGCAGAAAGGAAAAAAGAGCTGCGGCAATAACAATTAACGCTTGCTGAAAAGGTGCACTTTGAGTGCCGAAAGCAAGATTAGAAACCAGCGAGTTTACAGCCAGCGGTAAAGCCAGATACAGCAAGCCCGTGATAACGCTAAAAAGGATGATCGTGGTCACGTCCTTCCCCTCGGGCTTTAACAGCCCAAAGAATCGACGAATGGGTGAGATATGATCATGATGATCATGAGTCTCCGCCTGAACATGATAAGCTGGAAGCAGTGATGCTGTCTGGTCCAATTCGCGACCGCGAAGGCCTTCTGCAGGGCGCTCTGGAGTCACAACTCCGAGATCGACGATGTCATGAATGGCCTTCAACCCCAGCTTGCTCACTAAGTTTTTCCGTGAGATTGCCTGAACCTCCATGGGTTGATCCGCACATGAGATGCGAACACGAAAGAAACTATGACGTCGAAGCACGATCCAGCGGCCTGGGTTAGGCTGCCAAACCACCATGGGTTGATCTTCCAATATACGCCAAATCGCATCAGCCAGGGACATCCGCATAGGCTGGATGCGCATGCCGACGATCTCAGCTGCACGGATCAGGGCTTCCAAAGGTTCGTTGGAATCTTTAGAGGCGAGCTCGACCGCGTGCTTGGTCTGATTTCCATCAATTTTCAGGTTCAACACCTGGGATAAAAAGGAAAGCGTCTCCGCGTTGTGGGCAGAAGGAGAGTTTTCAGGATTCCTAGGATTAGGAGGAGAGGAGTCTGCGTTGGCAGGCATCGGTGCTGATTTACGACTGAAATGCGATTAGGTTGCAAAAAGTTCGGCGAAATAACACTTCGGTCAAGCGCCAGGACTCCAACTAGGATTTTTTTGAAATCAAAGACTTCAAACGAGAGGCTTGATCCGTGGTCAGAGACTCGTGGGAAATGTCCAAAAGCAGCTCCACGCATTGACGAATTTCAATCTCGTTGGGTGATCCTGGGTAGAGGCAAAGCTCGAAAAGCTCTACGGCTCGATCCAAAGGCAATTCTCTCATGGCCATTTTCGTAGCAGCGAGGCGCGTGTCTGCCTGTTCAGGAGGATCAAGGATGAGCCATTCTAGTAGACTTTGGTGTTCCTCTCCCCCCGAAGGTGCAGCACCAGACTGCCCCTGAAGCAGATTTTCATGCTGACGAAGAGAACCATCTTTTAGCAGGCCAAAGAGTTTTTGGATCTGCGAATGCTCACGCTCAAAGCTATCTCGCGCGAGTTCGCGTTGGTCCTTTTTGGAAAGTGTGCGCACTGCTGCGTTCGACACAGAGTTGACAGAAACCACAGGCGCTGTCGCCATGTTCGCAGGTTTAGGCATCGAAGCATCTTGACCACTTTTAGAAATCACTGCCTGGAGCAGACGCAATGACTCTCGAATAGGAGGAGCTCCGGCCTGGGTGGCCGTATTGGCAGTATCTTGAACCGTACGCATCTCTAGATCTGGCGACACTCTGCCTGAACTAGCGTTTTGCGAAGTTGGCCCAAGCTGTTGAGCTTTGATCTCTTGCTCGAACTCAGGAATAAAGATCGCAAGCCCCATTGCCGTGAGCACGACAGCGGCAGCAATGCCTAAGGCCATCCCAACTCCGAATGCAACTCGACTAGGTTCGGGGGATGGCGTCGTAGCAAGACTCTCTTTAGGTGAGGCTATCTCTAAAGCCCCTTGAGTCAGAAGCATCTGTGAAACATGCGCGGGCTGCGATACCGCACTCAGGTGATTACGCCATTGATCCCACCAACAGCCAGGGACGACATTTTGAAAAATCTCCAAACTCGCCTCATCACTCTTCGGCAATAATACGGATAGACGGCTGAGAGCCAATCGCGACTCCGAGTCATCCCAGCTCCATTCAGCTGTTGGCTCTCTTAGACGTCGATTCCAAAAGACGCGCTCTTCCGAAGAACAACTGCTTAAAATCTCGCCAGCCGACACCCAGAGCTTAGCGTCATAGACAAGCTCGGCCTCAGCCGCATCTCTTAGCAAAGGTGAGGCACGATCAACGAGTTTGCGAGCCGTTGAGGGCCGCAAAATCCCTAACAATCCTGCTAGCAACATCATCATGCGAGAGGTTTCCGCATTCAGCCGATTTTCATCAATCGTCAAAAGCGACTCTCCAAGCAACTTGAGCTTGTGGGTCTCTCCTTGTCGCACCCACTGAAGTAAGACGAGCCGTGTTAATTCAGAGCAGTTGCAGCTCAGTTCCCGAGATAGGTGATGTGGTTGAATCGTAGCAGAAAGCAAAAGGCCTTTGTCATCGTAGGCCTGAATCAATCGACGGCTCGTTTCTCGGGCATGACGTAGATTCGAGTAACCTTGATCAAAGATCGCATTCAGATCAGGATCACGCCCATGAATGAGTGAACCCAAATCCGCCAAATTTTGATCCGCATCTTTTCCCCTTAGGCTCAGCAAGTCCAGCATGTCGCTCGAAGAATGCCCATTGCTAACATGCCCTGGCGTAGCGTCAGAGGCAGCAGGCGAATGGATATCCTGACCATCAGCAGCGGGTGTAGAGGAATCATTCATCGGGAAGAAAGCGATACCTGAAAGAAGACTAAGCAAGGCGTGCCAAGCTCGAAAGGCAAGCGGGAACCTTGCTCGTCTTCTGCAGTTAGATTATCCTAGTAAATGCTAACTTGGCTAAAACGCGATCGTCTCCCCCTTTACCTTGCTCCCATGGCAGGGATCACGGACGTTGTTTTCCGCAGTCTGTGCAAGGAACTCGGCGCTGATGTCATGGTCACAGAATTTGTTTCCGCCGAGGGGATTCTCCAGCGCGATGATCGCACGAGGCATTACACCGATTTCGACGATAGCCAGAGGCCTCTGGGAGTTCAGCTTTTCGGTGCCGACGGTGCTCGCATGGGAGAGGCCGCGCGGAAGATCATCGACTGGAAGCAACCAGACTTTATCGACATCAACTTTGGCTGCCCAGTAAATAAAGTCGTCTCGAAAAATGGAGGATCTTCCTTGCTAAGAAATTGCCCACTGCTTGCCAGCGTGGCAAATGGAGTCGCACGCGCGGTTCCGATTCCTGTCACGGCCAAGATGCGCATCGGCTGGGACTCCCTGAGCATCAACGCCATCGAAGTAGCCAAGACTCTCGAAGACTGCGGCATCCAGGCCATCGCTGTTCATGGGCGGACCAAGGCCCAAGGTTACAGCGGCCTCGCGGACTGGGAAGTCATTGCCCAGGTGGCAGATGCCGTAAAAATCCCAGTTATTGGCAATGGTGATATCGCTAGCGGTTCTGATGTCGAGGTGCGTCGCGCGCAAACAAATGTCAGCGGGATCATGATCGGACGAGCAGCCATGACCAATCCCTGGGTGTTTCGTGAAATTCGTCACTACCTCGACACAGGAAGCCATACCGCCCCAGCGAGCCTCGAAGAGCGTTTTGCCTTGATGCGCCGTCACTGCCAGATGGCGTTAGCACGTGCCACGCGTGGAGAACTGGAAATCATGCGAGCGATGAGAACTCGACTCATGAACTACACGAAAAATCTCCGCGGTGGAAAGCACTTACGCTCTCGCTTCAGCCACATCGTTAGTTTCATGGAGCTGGAGGATATTCTCGCTGAGTTCCTGACACACCGAGAAGATCTCGAAAAGCGTGACATCGAAGAATCTTCCCCACACAAACCCGCCGAACCCACGTGAGGAAGCGTCGCCAGCTTCTGCAAAGTGCCGCCGCAGCATTCGGGCTATCGGCCTGTGGCCCGAGAAACAGAGACACGATCAAGACGAGCGAGGGTCTAGACAGGCACTCCATGGCACAGCTATTGATCGACATCCAAAAAGGCACTCTGAGCCCAATGGTCTGGCTCAAGTCATGCTTATCAGCAATCGATCTAAAAGATCGCCAAGGAGATAAACTGCGTGCCCTCTTGGAACTCCATCCTACTCCACATCAGCTGGTGCGAGCTTTACCTGATGGCGCCTTGCATGGCGCGCCCATCTTGATCAAAGACAACATTGAGACAGCTGACGGCATGCTGACCACTGCCGGATCTTTGGCGCTTCTAGATGCTCCTTTGCCTCAAAAAGACGCTTTTATTGTGCAGCAACTTCGAGCTGCTGGCGCTTTGATTTTTGGCAAAACAAACCTGAGCGAGTGGGCCAATATACGCAGCCCTGATGCCACCAGTGGCTGGAGCGCTCGGGGTGGACTGACACGCAACCCTCACAACCCAAAACATACCGCTAGTGGCTCCAGCAGCGGCTCTGCAGTCGCCGTTGCAGCGGGCTTTTGTGCGGCTGCCATCGGCACTGAGACGAATGGCAGCATCGTCAGCCCAGCCAGCGCCTGCGGCATCGTCGGGTTGAAACCCACTTTAGGCAGTGTCAGCCGCTCGGGCATCATTCCCATCTCACGTTGGCAAGATACCGCAGGTCCTATGACCCGAACGGTGCGAGATGCAGCTCTGATCATGGATGTGATCGCGGCTCATGATCCTTCAGACTTTATGTCTGTCACCGCCGGGCAGCGCCCGATCCGCTCTTATCTACAAGACTTTGCTACGGATGCCTTACGGGGTCGTCGATTGGGCATCGTTCGTGAGCTTTGTGGTACACATCCTGAGGTTTTGAAAATTTTCGACCAAAAGGTTCAGCTTCTTAAAACAGCAGGCGCTGTGATCATCGATGACATCGAGCTTCCGTATGCTGAAGAGGCATCCTCATGGGCTTGGCGAGCGATGATCACCGAATTCAGGGAAGATCTGAATCTTTACCTACAACAACGGGGTGGCAGCATTCACTCCCTGGCTTCATTGATCAGCTTCAATGAAGCACGTCGTGATGAAGAAATGCTTCATTTTGGCCAAGAATTTTTTGCAATGGCAGAAAGGCGAAATAGTCACGGCGAC
>JBIKYV010000009.1:0-50640 GCA_044355075.1 Prosthecobacter sp. | reverse complement strand
AAGCTACCCTACGCATTTCAGGCAGATAAAGAACGGGAGGCAATTCACCGATTCTATTGCTGATGCTACGAATTTGAGTTTGACCATTCGTAGCCAAACCCGTGAAAACGCCAAGTGGCACAGTCGTTGCATTGCCAGTAACATTGAGGAGAGGTGCTGCGGAGAGTGTAATCGTGGAAATACCTGCGTTCGTGGCGATGCTGGTGATGGTAAATGTATTGTCTTGCCATGATGCGGTAGAATCAGCAGCACCCGTGACATAAATCTGCATTCCACTCGACACTCCGGAGAGAGTTGCCGCTGGCACATTTTCAATGACGTTTGAGCCATTCGTTGTAATGCCTGAGAAAGTTAGCAAAGGCACATATCCACTATCTATGGCTGGAGATGATAATGTAACCACGTTAGAGCTTGAGCTGTAAGATGAAATCGTCGTGCCATTGGCAATCAAGCCCGAGATTGAGCTTACGGCTCTTCCTGCTGTCAGATGAGCGCTTGCCCCTGAAAGGGTTTGACCGCTAGACACGAGTCTTATGGATGAAACATTGGTGCTATTATTGGTAATATTTCCATACATGACACCGAATCCAGACCGTGAATTCTGTGTGAATGCTGTGGCAACTGTGATCGTGCGTGCATTTCGATCCATCGAAACAATCGTGACCGGATTACTCAGCACTGTGCCGTGAAGCAGCATGCCAGGCATCAATCCTTTAAAATCAGTTACCTCATTGATGACGCTGCTACCGTTTGAAACAAGACCCGTAAACGTCTGAAGGGGAGCCTGTGCTATGGTGGCTGTCGCCGTAGTCGAAAGCTCCAAAGTGAATGCTGTTGGATTCGTGGAACGGATCGTGGTTCCAGGCTGGAATCCTGTCGGAGTAGTGATTAGCATACCATCACGCAAGGCTCCCATGCCATTGATCGAAGTGATCGTTGGGCTATTGATTGTTGTAGATGCTTTAAAAGCAGCGAAGCTTACGCTAGTGGCACTAGCTGCAGCATTATTGTTCAATGTTATCTGGCGGTTGGTGCTATCCACAGCTGTGATAACATTTTCAGTATCAGTCAGCGGCGGCGTTTGCCGGGTCCACGCAAAACCATTGCTGGAGCGCATCATCAGACCGTTGGATCCAACCACTGCAAAAAGCGTGTTTGCAGGTGCCCAAGCCACGCTGTTCAGCGCAGCGGTCGATGAAGCTGGATTGGCTACCGCCACCCAGCTGCCTGTGTTACCTCCAGCAGCCACGAAGATCATGCCCGCATCACCGACTGAGATCAGGTCGAAACCAACTCTAAAATTAGCGTTGTTTGCTAAAGCTAGAGCTTCTTGCGTAAGAGTGATGGTATTGGCACCTGGAATCGCCTCAATTCGGGAACCTGGGGGAATCACCCCAGGTAAAACAACCGGCATACCAACGACCAAACCTACAGTAGAAGAAACGCCCGTGATAGAACGATTTCCCTGACTAAAGCTGCCAGTGCGGAGGAATAAGGTTCGACTTCCTATGATGGTCGCAGGCAAAGCCGACGTCGTATTTGCGGTGGCTGCACTTGATAGGGTAAGTGTGCTTCCACTGTTATCGACCACATAGGTGTCTGTTGGGATCGTAACACCACGAGCTCTCATGCCAGGATTGTAAGAGCCTGCGGCCGTGACATCCTCAAGAAATAAGTTACCACTCACTGTTCTGACGGTAAAAACAGACAAAGGCACAGCATTCACAGTAGCAACGGCTGGCTGTGACATCGTCAGAGTACCTGCCCCAGAATTGATGGACGTAATCGTCGCTCCAGGCGCGACTGAGTTACCTCGAAGCGTCATTCCAACCACCAGACCGTGCGTATTCGTTAGGCCAGTGATGGTGTTGTTATTCACAATGGTATTGCCCTGAAGCGTATAAAGAACAATGCCAGCCGAACTAAAGGTGGGCGACTTAGTAAGTCTCAGTCGATTGTTGGGGCCATCTACCAGGTCAATTGTTGTGCTGGGCTGGATGCCGTCTCCACTCACTGGAATTCCAACGACAAGAGTCTGCGCTGTTTTGACATTGCTCACAGCAGCGCTACCTGCGGTGACATCGCCACGAAAAAACCCAAAATCGACGTTTGTTGCCGTGTAGAGGGCATTGGAGTCTAAGGTCAGATTTACAACCGCACCACTTACGCTTGCGCTAGAAATGCGTGCATCCGGGGCAGTTGCAAATGAGAAGACAGGACTACCAATCGGGTAGTTTGTCGGGTTTGTGACATTATTAACAATCGTAGCACCGACTGTGGTCGCTCCAGTGAATGGGATACCTGCATTCGTGATCGAATTAAAATGAGTGAGAGTACCAGAGTTTTGTGAGGTCCATTGCTCGCCATTCTCCGAGATCAAAACGCGTCCCTGCTGACCTACCACCACTAGGCGATCACGAGTCCAAGTGATGCCTAACAAGGGCAAAGAAGCAGGATCTTCGTAAACCTGCGTCCAGCTATTGCCGTTTAGGGAAGTATGGATGGTTCCTCGACGTGTGACCGCGATAAATTTTCTGCCATCGTGAGTCACGTCAGCGAAATCCAACGATTCTCCACGAAGGACACCATCTGTCTGGTTTGAATAAGTGAAGGTAATGTCAGTGCCTGCGACAATATTCACGTTTTGGCTAAGTTCGATCGTGCTAGTGGCAAGGTTCACCGCCACAACCCTTGTATTAGGAGGTATAGAACGGTTAGATGCCGAGTTAACCCCAGAGGCAAGAGTCAGAACCGATCCTACCACAATTCCGTTAGCATTATTTATAACAATGAAGCGGCTAGAACTCGTATTCGTCACCTGTCGATTTTGATTAAAAACGTTACCGGTTAGCCTCAGATCTGTATTGGCAAGGACCACCGGCCCTCTTGATTCAAGGACGCCATCGACAAAAGTCGCGACTCCACTTTGAACTAACGCTCCACCAGTTAAGGCTAAAAAGCTACCTTCCGTCCCGTATTGGCCATCTACCTGCAAACTGCCAACGGATAAGCTACCACCGATTAGAATGAAACGGTTGAGTCCAGGAAGTCCGAGAGCTGTAAAATCATTCTGGATGATATTTCTTTCACCTCGTAAAGTCGCCGCGCCTGGAAAGAACCCAATGCTACCAGCTTTCACAGAAAGGTTATCCAAGATGGTTTGGCCACCTGTGAAGGTGACTGAGCCGCTGCCAAGTTTTGTGATTTTCGCACTCCCTGTGATCGTGTCATCAAAGCTATAAGAGGTGCTGCCTGTAGCGTCTAAGATAATGCTAGTTCCTGCAGCGGCTTGTATCGAGCTTGCGAATCCTGTGGTGTTGATAAGACGAAGTTCTCCACTATTTATAACAGTGCGCCCCGTGTAGGTAATGCCACCACCAAACAAAGTCATCGAACCCGTTCCATTTTTAGTCAGGCCCAGAGTTCCGGTGCCACTACCTCCAGCACGGTTGCGCACAAATCCACCTATATAGGAATTCAGATTATTACCGCCCAGCGTTAAAACTGCATCTGTATTCACAGTTTCTGATTCCATGTTTTCGACAACCAAGGCGTTACCAATATCCTTGATGTTACCAACGGTTTCGTTCCCACCCATGAGCTTCAAATAAGCCCAACGGTTCGATGCGGCATCCGCGATGATGGTGGCATCATCAGCGATTTGATTGAGTTGATCACTTCCTCGATCTTGCAGCAATTGAAGAACCGCAAAACCTGCCGTACCGGCGCTAGCATTACCAATGGTAACATTCCCAAACAGAGGGCCGCTTGTCGAACCTAGTTCGACCTGAGCACCGGTATTGCCTGCACCTCTATTCCATAACCATAAATCAACCACACTGCCTTGAGCAGCACCTGTAACGGTCATGATTCCATTCCCACTCGTGACCAAAGATCCCGATCCAGTCACTCCACCACTCAAGGTTAACCTTCCCGTGTTGATTCTAGCATTGAGCTGATTGTTGAGAACCACGGGGGCAGAGATGACATCCTGGTCACCCTGAAGCTTTTGCAGGAAGGACTGCCCCCCACCTTGCGCTCCCATATCAAAGGTCAGAGAACTTGACACACCACCTGTTCCAGAACTCAGGGTGAAATCCTCCGCATTGATCCAGTCACCTAAGGCAAGAGAACCCACCGTGCGAGGCGCATCAAAGGTGACGGTGCTATTGCCGGTGATGTTGTTATTGAAGTGCACATAAGAACCTACCCCCCCAGGAGCTAACTGCGTTGGAGTCACCACTCCCCCCGGTGCGGCGATTGTGACTGACGGATTAGTGGTGTAGCCACTGCCGCTGTTCGTGACATTGATCGCACTGATGGTTCCATTGGCGGCTCTGACAGCTGTGGCAGTTGCCTGAACGGCTCCACCGGGATTGGTAATGGTTGCTGCAGCTAAAGTAGTGCCGTCCAGCACAGGAGTGACTAGGGCATGACTTCCACCATTGGCGATGCCTCCCGAAAAAGTGATCGTCGGTGCCGATGAATAGCCTGTGCCTGCATTAACAATGTTGATGGCACTTAGTCGTCCTGCGCTGACGGTCGCTGTGGCCACGGCATGGGTAATGCTTCCTGTTCTGAAGGCGACTACAGGACTGCTCGTGTATCCACTACCAGAGTTTGTTATCGTGACACCAATGACTGCGCCGGATGCATTCACAAGCGCTGTGCCTGTAGCACCGGTGCCACCTCCACCAATGAACAAAACCTCAGGTGGTGTTGCTTGAGAATAGCCAACACCACCGTAGTTGATTGTTATACTGCTGATTCCAGTTCCTGAGCGGTTAGCTGTCGCGATGGCACCCGTGATTCCACCGAAGCTGATTCGCACTTGAGGAGCACTGGTGTAACCCTGCCAGCCATTGTTGCCGATGGTGACACTTGGCGTCGTCAGATAACCTGCACCCGCATTGGTAACGGTGATGGCATTCACGCCACTACCGCTCCTTGAAGAAATAGCCGTTGCGGTGCGAACAACAGGCACACCGACCAAAACGGTGGGAGCTGAGGTAAATCCCTGACCTGGATTCAAAAGATTGAGCGTCGCGATTGAGCCATCCAGGTTGAGGGTTGCGATGGCATCTACGCCACCTGCTCCACCCTGAGGTAGCGTGACCGATGGATTACCTGAATCACCAGGGATTCTCACACCTACAACGCTACTATCTTCTACAATCGCATCCATGTAGCTTCCTCCATTGCCCACAGCTCCACCGCCAGAGATGTTGACCAACGGAGCACTAGTGTAGCCACTCCCTAGATTGTTCATTTCGATGCTGATGATGCGTCCATCTTCAATCACAGCTGTGCCAGTAGCGACATTGGTAGCAAAGCTAACGGTCGGCGCAGATGTGTAACCACTGCCAGGACTGACGATATTGATAGCGGTAATAATGCCACCACTCACCGTTGCGACGGCTGAGGCACCCGTTCCCCCTCCTCCGGATAGATTCACTGTTGGAGCGACTCCATAACCAGAGCCAGCTTGGTTTAAATTGATCGCTGTGAGTTGTCCTGCGTTAACGCTCGCCGTCGCGGACGCACCGGTTCCGTTGCCACCAGAAAAACTAACGCTGGGAACGCTACTGTATCCACCGCCACCAGAAAGAGAGATACGTGGCGGCGCGCTATACCCTGAGCCTCGATCGATGATATTGAAACCTGTGACTTCTCTTGAGATTGTAACTGTAGGGTCACTTGTGTAATTGCTGCCACCATTGACCACCACGATTTGTGATACCTGCCCATTGTTATCGATCAATGCATAAGCACGGGCACCCGAACCACCACCTCCACTGATGATCACCGTGGGACGTGTGGTGTAGCCTGCCCCTGGATTGCCAACAGCAATGGAGGTTATGGAGTTGCCAGACCGTCCGATAGCGCCCGCCGTCGCACCTGCGTTCAGGTTCACCGTGACAGAAGCTGGCCGCATAGGCTGCACATATGACCATGAACTTGCGTTCGTGGTAAAACTTCCCCAAGAGCCACTGTTGGCGTTCCATGAGCCATCTACCGAGCTCTGGGCAAAGCTTAGTAGGATGGTAGAGAAGAAAACTCCCAAAGTAGCCGCGACATGGAGATAGTCGGACCGCGCCGTCATATTCGATTTCGGCTTCATAAAGGTGGCTGGGTTTAGTAGTTGTAATCCGTCCGTTTAAGGACGCATTTTCGCGATCAAACTGGTGAATCGTTTCACAACGGCCGCTGGTGGCGGATTATCAAAGTTGAACTGAGCTGACTGAGTGGCAGCGACGTCAATGCGCACACGACGCAGGAATTTGTTTCTGGCGGCAGCATTCTCTTTGCCCATCAAAATCGTTCCATCATTTCTTTCGGCTGGGTTTTCGAGCCTAACGCGGGCTACATAGGTGGTCAGTTGCTGCTGGCTTGTGCCAAGTCGGAGGCCTTGATCATCATACTGATAGAGCGCTGAGCCTGCCGATAAAATACCCCCAAGTGTGTCCCAATCGGCAGCTTGAAGTTCACCGACGATGTTATCCACGATGCGCGTTTCCGCCTGCTCATTGGCGGTTTTGCGGGACATTTCTAAACCATGTGGCAGTAGGCCGAGAATGGTCACCACGCCGAGAGCCATGATACCAACTGCCAGCACAACCTCAACCAAAGAGAATCCATCCGCACGCGAACGTGGAAGAGAAATATTAAGTGGATGGCGCAAAGTCGTTTTCATGGCTTGGAGTGACTGCGAAGAGCTTATTGTGTAGGACAGAATATGTTGATTTTGTGTTCAGAATACCCAGTATGGACTCGCATCGTCAATTTAAATACATGGTAAATACGCAGCCCACTTGGCAAGCGGGAGGACACTCGGATTCAATTGCTGGCTAGTCGTGTCGTTAGCTCACTCCAGTCCGCGCTAACTTTTCGCAGGATTGCACATCTAGTTTACCCGAGGAAAGGATGGGAATCTCGGCCAAACGAATCATCTTTTTCGGAATCCATAGTGGCGTCATACCAGATTCGAGGAGGCGATATCGAAGATCGAGAATTTCCTGATGCTCAGGACCTCCGGGCATGGCTGTTAGGAGCACGAGAGCTTCGCCTTTGTCTGCATCTGGCACACCGATGACAGCGATTTTCCGAGTTGTTTCATTTTCTAGCCCCATGGCTTTCACCAAAGCTTCTTCTACAGTCTCGTGCGGCACCATTTCTCCACCGATTTTGGAAAAGCGGCTAAGGCGACCTTCGATGTAAAGGAACCCATCCGTGTCCACGCGCCCGATGTCGCCTGTGCGGAACCAGCCATCCTGGTCTTTAACTTCAGCGGTTTTCTTAACATCATTGAGGTAGCTTTCAAAAATATTTGCACCTTTAAACCAAATCATACCACTACTGTGAATGGATTGAGGTGCGTGAGTTTCAGGATGGGTGATGCGGATGGCTAGGCCGGGCACCATTTGCCCCACGCTTCCCTGACGATAACTAGGCAGCCATGCATAGCCCTGAGACTCTTCACCAAGCGGTGCGGGATTCGGGAGATTGACGTTAGAGACGGGCGATGTTTCCGTTAATCCGTAGCCTTCGAAAACGCGCTTGCCGAATTTGAGCTCGAAGGCTTCAGCCACGGGACTCGGTAGTTTTTCCGCACCTGTCACACAGAGTTTGATAGAGGCCAGCGCCTCACGATTAACCCCACGCAAGTAGCCACGCAGAAAGGTTGGCGTAGCGATCATTAAAGAAATACGATATTTTTCGATCAATTCCCCGAGTTTTTTTGCCTCTAAAGGACTAGGATATGTAACTAAATCAACTCCCCCAATGATAGGATACCATAGTGTCACCGTGCAGCCAAAACTGTGGAAAAGCGGCAAGCAGCCCAAAATGCTGTCGTTTCGGCGCAATCCTAACCGACTGCCAAACTGAATGACATTCGAGATCAGATTTCGATGGCTCAAGACTACGCCTTTCGGGTTGCCAGCACTGCCACTTGTAAACAATAGCAGAGCTTCCTCAGTCCCGCCCTTTCTCGACACACCGAGCAGTAAAGCCAACAGGGCCGCAGGAAAGATCCTGCAGAGAATCATCCAACTGATGATCTTGCGCTTCATGAGTGGCAACAGGCGCTCAATGAGGATAAGCTGACGGCTAGGAGGCCAGGGAAACTGTTGCGCTTTTCGAACGAAGATATCCGCAGTGATGAACCGGTCGATGTCAGAGGTGTTGATGGCATGCTCGACCGAAGCGCGACCTGCCGTAAAATTGAGGTTTACAGGCACCTTGCCTGCCAAAAGCACAGCTATGTTAGCAATCAATCCCCCAATACCGGGTGGAAGCACAATGCCGACACGCTTTTTCGAGGTCTCCTGGCGCAGGTAACGGGAAAGAGCGGAAGCAATGGCCAAGACGCGATCGTAGTGCATTTCTTGCCCGTCTTTACCATCTATGATTTTATTGGTTTTGCCGTAACGTTTTAGCCCCAAAAGGAGCGCGTAGGCCAGATTCATACCCAAAGCGGGATGAGCCGAAAACGCCTGCTCGGCGAGTCTCAACAGAGACTCTTGGTAGGCAGCGAGGGTAGCCTCATCTGTCTTCAAGACAGGGCCGAAGGCCATCACACCAGCGCTTGCTTCATAGCGCGGCTCGATGCCCAGTGCCACCTCCACGCTGCGCTGCACATAAACTGGCAGGATAGGGACGGCAGCCTTCAGTAGAAATTCCAATTTTGTTCCCGGCACTGTGCTCATCGGGGAATTGATCACTGCTGCCTGGGCTGGTAAGTAGATGACCACACGCCCTTCACGCGTTTCACCCCCCACAGCGCTTTGCAGGCCGCTGACATCGGTTGCATTTGGCACGATGGCCAGGGCGCGCACATTTTCTTGCTCCAAATGAGCCTTCAATTGCGGATGCAGAGCCGCCCCTTGCTCAACTAAATAAGTCACCTCCCGCTCCTGCATGAGTTGCAACAGACTCAGCAGATCGTCATAGCTGAGCTGGCTAGGCAGAAGAAGCAGGCCACCTACGCTGGGTAAGTTTTCCTGACCGATGAGCTTCAGATTTTTCAGTGAAAGAGAGGGTTCAGCGGGCATGAGGTAGGGGTAAGCGCGACGCGCACCGTGCAACGTCTCCGACTTTACGCCAAGAGCAGCCTTTATTTCCAGCAGGAAAATTGTAGTTAGGCAGATGCGCTGTTAGCCTGAGGCTGGAAAAAATTTGAGCTAGCATCATCTTCATTGTCATGGAAAAAGCGGAGGCCATTCTCATTGGAAGGACTAGGTATTCGGAGACGACGCTGATCGTCTCCTGGTGCAGTGCACAAATGGGACTTTTTCAGACGATTGCCAAAGGGGCCTTGCGCCCCAAATCTCCCCTCACTGGACTGCTCGATCTGTTCGTTTCAGCAGAAATCCGCTTTACCAAAGCACGCATGGGAGATCTCCATCACTTGGCAGAGGCGCGGTGGACGCAACCACGGCTCGGCCTGCGGCAAAGTTATGCACGCGTACTCGCCGCCACCTACCTCGTGAAGCTGGTTCAGCTTATCGCCGAGCCTCATGCCCCACTGCCAGAAGTGCATAGCCTACTCAGCAAAGCGCTTGATTACCTGGAGCATCATGAACCCAGGCCGGCTCTCATTGAGCGCTTTGAATTCAGGCTCGCTGAGGACTTGGGACTCATCGGGGAAGACAATAGCTCGCCTGGCGTCGCAGCAGTGGCTATTCAAGAAAACTTTCATCGACGTCTGCCCGATCAGCGCAAACAACTGCTCGATTGGATGATCAACCACCCAAGCTGAGCTACCTGAACGAATTTTCGCTTGATGCGACAAGCAATGAACCTTGATGCCACTCGCCACCATTCCAGCTCCCCTAAAACCCGCAACTATTCCTTCGTGCCCACCTTGTCGCATGCCCAGGCTCTACTCGAAGCATCACGAGCAGAGGAAGCCCTTATCGTTGTCGAACAGGCCATCACTGATGCACGACAAACCAGCTCCATCCATTCATTAGTCAAGGGCCTGCTCACACGTGCCATGGCCGCACGCTCGCTCGGTTTCATCCACATCGTAGAGGCCAGCTGCCATGAAGGTATCGCTTTACTTGATGATCGACCGGAAAACCTGAACCTTCGTGGTCGGCTGCGAACAGAACTCGCCATCGCCCTCGACCAAGCAGAGCGTATCGCCGCCGCAGCAGCAGTTTATGAGGCCGCCATCCAAGATCTTGACGCCGCACCTCAGGGGGAAACGCTCACGGCTGCCAAGCTACGCAACAATCTTGCCATGATCTATAAAGGACTAGGCCAACATGCCCAAGCGGAAACACACTGCGTTCATGCCCTCAATGCCTTAGAAACAGCAATGGGCCGCGATCATGAAGAAGTCGCTGCCCTCTACAACAATCTAGGAACTCTCTACTACACGGTCGGCTTTGCTAATGAGGCCAAACAAATGTTCGCCCATGGCTTGGCCATTCGCGAGAAACTATTCCCCATGTATCACAGCGACATCGCGCAGTCCCTGACCAACCTCGCCACCGCCAAACACGAGCTAGGTGAAGACGATGAAGCTCTGCAGGACTTCGCCCGCGCTGTCAGTATCCTGCAGCGAAATATTCAGGAGAAAGCCTCCAGCTATGAGGCCGCTACGGAAGACTATGCCACGCTGCTAGAGGCTCTGGGCAAATTCGACGAAGCCGAAGATATCCGCCACAAGGCTAAGCAAGCCCTAGCCACCACGTAGGCCGAGATCGTTGGTCAAAGGAAGCTAGGCAGATGTACATGCGAGCAGAGCCAGAGTTGCAAAACTCCTTTCGACAAAAGCCAAGCGGCTAGCGTAAAAACGCCCCCATGATCTCCCGACGCACCTTTCTGAACCTCACGACCCCTGCCCTGCTCAGCACTTGTGCACGGAGTGACACCCTGGTGATTGGCACCGATGCCACGTATCCGCCATTTGAATTTGTCGATGAAAAAGGTCAGCTTACCGGCGTCAGCATCGCTATCGGCAAGACGATCGGCAAGCGGCTCGGCAAACCTGTTGAGTTCCGGAATCTGAATTTCGATGGGCTCATTCCCGCCCTGCAAAGCGGGCAGATCGACCTCATTATCTCCTCTCTCACCGCTAATGAACAGCGGCGGAAGTCTATCGACTTCTCCGAACCTTACGTGAAAACCGGCTTGGCCATCTTAGCCGCCAAAGACTCGCCCATTCAATCGGCGGAAGACCTCAAAGGAAGCGGGCGAAAAATTGTCATTCGCATCGCCACTACTGGCGAACAGTGGTGTAGAACCAACACGCCTGACGCCAAACTTATCGCCGTCGATACTGATGCCGCATGCGTACTCGAAGTCTTGAACGGTAACGTCGATGCCTGGGTTTATGATCAAGTGAGCGTCATGAACTATCATGCCAAGCACCCGGAACGCACCCGTGCCCTGCTTGCCCCCGTGCGAGAAGAATTCTGGGCTGTTGGCCTGAAAAAAGGCCGCGAAGACCTCAAGGGTGTAGTCAACGAGGCCATCGCTGGCATGAAACAAGACGGCAGCTTTACCCGCCTCACCGACCAATTCCTCGCTAAAGAACGAGACCTTATGAAAGCTCAGGGCCTAGCTTTTGTGTTTGAGTGAGGTGTGCTGGTTGTGGCGCTGACGCTGCTGAAGCAATGAAACTAGTAGGCGCTGATTAATTCAAGGCTCGATACGCACAGCAGCGCAGACCATTTCTAGCACGCGCCACAGGCCGTTATTGCCCTGAAGGCTGCCTTCTTGAAAGGCCGAACCAGGCGTGGGCTGCCATTGGCTACGATCACTGGTGGGTGGCGGCTGGGGAATGCGGGTCAGCTTCTCATCGTACTGACCATCTTTGCCGCCAAGCTTATAAATCACAAGTTCCAGCGAGGGCACGACATAGAGGCAAAAGCCACCTGCGCCACTTTTCCAAAAGGCATCTTTCGGCGCGCCTGCGACATGGCCATCGGCATTGTGTTCCCACTGCAAACTGAACGGGCAGTGTGGATTGTAAGGCAGCCAGGTTTGACATTTTTGGATGTAGCTGGCGGGAACAAGCTGCTGGCGCTCCCATTTCCCCCCTTGAGCGAGACACCAACCGAAGCGCATGACATCCGTAGCGTGGAGCGCGGTGCTGCCTGCGCCGTTGGCATGTTTCATCACCACATCACCTCGATACAGGCAGTAGTTCCAAGGGCCCCAGCCCTGGGGTTTCGCCAGACGCTCATGGAGGTAGTCCTTCAGCTCCATACCACTGACATTGCGCAGCACGATGCTGGCGATGTGGGGCGAGGGAGAGGAATAGGAGTAGCCCTGCCCTGGCGCACACCACAGCGGCACACTCAGTGAGGATTCGTCGATCTCACGAACGTCCTGACCTTTGACGGGCTTCAGCGGCTGGCTTTTCCCATGAACGATTCCACTTGGAGTCTGACCTTCCCCCCAGGTGCCAGCAGTCATGCAAAGCAAATGCCCAAGGGTGATGTCCGCCTTGCGCACGTCATCCAGCGGCATGGCCTGCGGAAGGTAGCTACTGGTGTAAACTCGCGTGTCCAGACCTTGCGGGATCTTGTCCTTAAACTCCTCCAGCATCATACCGCAGGCGATGCTGCAAAAGGCTTTGCCCGTCGAGGCCATGTCGGGATTGGCATCACGTGAGGCTTTGCCAAAATACTTTTCAAACACAAGCCAGCCCTTGCGCACGACCACAAGTCCACCATTTGCCGTAGTTTTCTCAGTGACGGTGTAGGCAGGATCGAGCCGAGAAAGGTCCATGCCCGCTTTGTCACGCATCTCAGCTTCAGTTTTAGCCTCGCGCCAGCCACCCTCTACGTCAGGAGGTGGGAAATAAGATTCTGCCGCGGAAAGGCAAAGCGGTAGGCATAGCAGGAGTCGGTGGATCATGGCCAAACGAGAAACGGGTTGGGAGAGCTAGCATGGCAAGGCCACGCCAGGCTTGCCAGTCGTAATGCTGAGCTTTACTCCAAGACTATGTCCGACATCGCCGCCAATCTCGAACGCATCCTTGAACGTATGAACCAAGCCTGCTCACGGGCGGACCGGAGGACTGAGGACGTAGAACTCGTAGCCGTATCTAAGACAAAACCCGCCGAGGTCATCCAAGAGGCGGTGGATGCCGGACAGCTACTCTTTGGCGAAAACCGCGTGCAGGAGGTCATGCAGAAAAGGCCGCTACTTCCATCCCGGCTGCGCTGGCATCTCATCGGCCCGCTCCAGTCGAACAAGGTGCGGAAAATCCTGCCCATGGTGGAGATGATCGAGGCCGTAGACTCGCTGGACATCGCGCGCGACATCAACCGCATCGCCGCCGATCTGGGCTTACACCCAAAGGTGCTGCTGGAGATCAATGTGGCGACGGAATCGAGCAAGCACGGTTTTACCGCAGCCGCAATCCGGGAACAACTGGAGGAGCTTTACCGACTGGACCGGCTCTACATTCAGGGGCTGATGTGCATCCCGCCTTTTGACCCCGCGCCAGAGCATTCACGAAAGTATTTCAAGCAACTGCGCACCTTGCGGGACGAACTGGAAAAGCTAGGCGGGGCGCCCCTGCCTGTGCTGTCCATGGGCATGAGCCACGACTTCGAAGTCGCTATTGAAGAGGGGGCGAATCTCGTACGTGTGGGGACGGCCATCTTTGGCGGACGCTGAACCAGGGCTCAGCCTACGGTCAGCTCCACCGGACAATGATCGGAACCATGCACGTCATCGCGGATCTTGCACCCCTGCAGCGCAGGCTTCAGACTGTCTGAGGCCAGCCAGTAATCCAGGCGCCAACCGATATTCTTGGCGCGGGCATCGGGCGTGCGCTGCGTCCACCAGGTGTAGCGCCCAGGGCCTTTGTCGAACTCACGGAAGACATCGAGAAAGCCCACTTCCAAGTGGCGCGTGAAGCTGGCTCGTTCTTGATCACTAAAACCAGGATTCATGCGATTGCTCTTAGGATTCGCCAGATCCATCTCTTGATGGGAAACATTCAAATCACCGCAGCAAAGCACGGGCTTGGTTGTTTCAAGTCGCTTCAAATACGACCGGAAAGCATCGTCCCAACTTAACCGATAAGTCAGGCGAGCGAGCTCAGCCTGTGAGTTAGGCGTGTAAACGGTGACGAGGTAAAAATCGGTAAACTCCGTGGTGATGATACGCCCCTCGCGGTCATGCTCGGCGATACCCATGCCGAGAGATTCTGATTTCCAAGGCACGCGGCTGAGGATGCAGGTGCCAGAATAGCCTTTTTTTTCCGCGCTGTTCCAGACCGCCTGGTAGCCATGCAAAAAAGACAAGTCCACCTGCTCCTTCATCGCCTTCGTCTCTTGCAGGCAGATGACATCCGCATCGCAAGACAAGAGATACTCACGCAGCCCCTTATTCAGGGAGGCGCGGATGCCGTTGACGTTCCAGGTAGAGAGCTTCATGGAATGTTGAGCTAGACCTTCCGAACAAATGTTCAACAAGAACAGCCGAAATGCAGAGAGCGACAAGCTACGCGGATCATGCCAGAACTGATGCTGCTTAGCTATCCTTGTGCGCTTTTTTCATATCATTGGTTTAGGACTTTAAAGACTGGCGGCACCATGGAGGAAACTGCGCGGGTGATGATATTCTCAATGCCAGTGGCGAAACGCGCCGGGCGTCCATAATAAACCATCGCACCCGCTGCCTCGTAGCCGCCTTCTTCCCAAACGCGTTGAGAGGGAATATAGCACGGCACGTCGTTGGTGTAGGCATTCACCCAGGTCCGAGCCGGATCGAACTCGCGTTTAAATCTCAGCCCATAATCCACCACGACCTCACCAGGTAGATTAATCATGAGCAGGCTTTCGCCAAAGGTCCATGCCTGCACTTTATAGGGAAGCGCAGCGGGTGGTTTTTCTCCACGTTGAATGAGGCTCAGGAAATAGCGCGCATGCCGCGCGATCCATGGATTTTTATCCTGCGCGCGAGACTGCCAGCCTGCCTCATCAGGAAGTGTATCATAAGGCAACATGACCTCCTTTACGATGCAGGACACCGGACCCATGATCGGCTTCAACTCGGAGGCGATGACTTTCGCCGCCTCTGCGGCGAGGGAGCAGCCATGTAGCCTCGCGTGCTCCAACTCACGCCTCGGGTAAGGATTCTGATCCGCCCCGCAGCCGATCGCTGTAAGTGCTATGGCTCCAGGATAGCGAAACTCCAGCTCCCTCTGCGCCCAACCTGCCCAATCTGGGTGAGTTTTATTGATACCGAGCGTCGTGCAGTGACAGGCATAGCTTGTCAATACCGCCTTAAGAGATCCATCGGGCGAACGCACGCGCAACACAGGTAGCGTATGGTCCACCGGGCCGTTGAAATTCGGCGCATTGGTGAAGCCCGCCTCTGTGGGCAGTCGGCGATTCATAGCAAAGCCGACCTTACCTAGCCCACGGGCAACCTCTGCAGGGCCTTGCTGATTCAGAGCAGTGATCACGGCATCGGTCATCTTGGCGATAAGGAAGATGCCATATTGCTGAACCTTACCCTCTTCCGCCGGACTCATTGGCTGGCTAAAGAGAAAGGGCAGCATGCCAGGTAGTGCCGGGGCACAGTGTGTATGACTCGAGTGGAGAGAAAAACGCTCATCAGCCAGCTTCCATCCAGCTTGGTTGACTCGCTTCAGCACCTCGCTGCGCATTGCGGCAGGCACGCCGCAATTGTCCACCGTCAGCATGACCACTGGGGGATCATCGGACCAGGTCAGTGCCAGGGCTTTCGCGTAAAGCGGCATTTCCACGCCTTCATGGGCGGTGGTTCGGCTGCCGTAGCCACTAAGTCGCACAGGGTCATCAGGAGTGATGTTCACCTTAGCCATACCTGCTTTCCAGGTCGCTTCGCTTTCATGAGCTGAGGTTAGGAAAAAGACCAGACCTAAGGAAAAGAGAAGACTCAACCTACGGTGCAAATGAAGCAAGAACTCATGGTTTAGGTCAGGAGTAGGCATGTGTAGAAGTGACCATTGTCCCACAGACAGTTTTCAAAAGGGAAGCTTCCCTTTGCGTGTTCCCGAACCGCATTTCTGTGCAAATGTGACCCCTGCGCCATAAACCCAACGGCTGGAAAAGAAGGTTTCTGCACTGTTGCTCAGCCCCATCCTGCGCATGGTTTAGCTAACTCATGAACCCAGTGCTGCTGACTCAGGAAGAATTGAATGCCGCGCTATGCTCCCTACCTGACTGGAGCCTGGACGCAGGTGAATTGACCCGCACCTTTCGCTTTGCCACCTACCTGGATGGCGCTGCCTTTGTGACTCGTGTAGCCGAAAGAGCAGATGCCATGGACCATCACCCTGAGCTGCACCTAGGCTGGCGCAAGGTCATCCTGCGCGTGCATACGCACAGCGCGGGTGGCATCACGGCCCTGGATATAGCCCTAGCCGAGTTGGCGGATCTACTCCATGAAAGCAAGGTTTCACGTCATGCCTGATCTGCCGACATCGCCCCTCCAGCATCTGCTGATCAATGCCTCCGCTGGTTCTGGCAAAACCTATCAACTGGCCCGCCGATACGCCCACCTGCTGACGCTGGGCGCCAGCCCTGAAGGCATCGCTGCCATGACCTTCACCCGCAAGGCTGCGGGGGAGTTCTTTAACCGCATCCTGCGCCGTCTGGCCGAGCTAGCAAGCCAGCCGGAGACAGCCGCCGCTTTTTTCCAAGGAGTCGAGCCCCCACCGCTAAGCTCCACCGACTACCGCCTGCTGCTGCGCAAAGTCGCACGCAGTCTGCAAAAACTGCGCCTGGGCACGCTCGATAGCTTCTTCGCCGGCATGGTTCGCTGCTTCCCTCTGGAGCTTGGCCTCGCCGCTGGAGCTAGGGTCATGCAGGAAGAAGAAACCGCCCTCGCCAGGGCAGAAGCACTGGACGCTCTACTAGCTGACCTACATGCGGATGAAGATCGCAACGCCCTCCAGATGCTAACAGAGGCCTACAAGCAGGCGACCTTCGGCGCGGGTGAAAAAAGTGTCGAAGCCACGCTGCAGCAGTGGGCACTGGAAGGACTAGAACTTTGGCAAGACAGCCCGGAGGGTTCCTGGGGAGACGCTCAGCTCATCTGGAGGGGGAAACTGCCCACCATAAAACCCCTGGCCGAGCTCATAGCACAGGTGCGGGCTACCTTTTGCCCCCCTCACGATCCAGGTAGAGAGCTGCTGGAGGAAACGCTGGAAGCTGTGCTGGCAACGCAGCCAGGCATGACCCTGCCCAAACGAACCAAAGAGCTGCTGGAAAAACTAGCCGAACAATGGCCCGAGTTGGAACGTGGCTGCGGAGAACTGATGTGGATGCGCAAGCGGATCGCCCTCGACCCAGCGGCCGCTCGCGCTTGGCAGGCGCTGGCGCAGCAACTGATGTTACGTGAGTACCTCGTGCGGGCACAGCGCACTCGTGGGCTAGCACTGGTGACCTCCATGCTGGCCACGCATTATCAGCGTCAGGTGCGAGCGCGTGGCAGGTTATCCTTTGCAGATGTACAAAGGGTGCTCGCCAGAGCTGTGCAAGAGCGTTCCCCCTGGCTGGGCTCAGAGCACGGCGATCTCTGGTATCGCCTAGACAGTCGGCATGAACATTGGCTTTTGGATGAATTTCAAGACACAAGCCGAACTCAGTGGCAGGTACTGGCTCACCTGGTCGATGAGGTCATCCAAGATCGCGAAGGCACGCGCAGCTTCTTCGCCGTCGGTGACCCCAAGCAGTCCATCTACCTCTGGCGCCAAGCGGAGCCTGATCTTTTTCAGGACATTCAGCGCACCTACCCAGCACAACCAGAAGGCGGGCTGCACACGCTGCCGCTCAGCCAATCCTTTCGCAGTGCTCAGCCTGTGCTGGATACCGTAAATGCGGTCTTCGGTGACAGCGCGCGGATTGAGTCCCTACTCCCCGCTGGCTGCCTAAAGGGCTTTGCCTTTCAAACCCACACTGCGGCGAAAACTGAGCTGAGTGGCCACGCAGCCCTAATCTGCCCAACCAAGCGCGAAGGCGAACCTAACACGGACAACACCACGGTACTGGCGGCGCTTTTGCAGGAATTACAGCCTCTGCAGCGTGGCCTCTCCTGTGCGGTGCTGGTTCGCTCCAACAAAGACGCCACCGAACTCGCAGAAGCCCTACGCCAACAGACTGGGATGGAAGTGGTGTGCGAGTCAGATCAACATCCCTGCACGGACAATGCCATTACCCTGGCGCTGCTTTCCATCCTACAACTCGCCGCCCACCCCTCGGATACCCAGGCGCTGGAGCACCTGCGCATGACCCCAATCTGGCCCTTGCTGGAAAAAGACGGCCTGGGCTGGCGCTACCACATCAGCACTGTGCAGCGCCAAGTGCTGGAAGAAGGCTTTGCGGCCTTTGCTGAATCTTGGCTACAACAACTGCGCGAACTAGCCATGCCACTTGATGCCTTTCACTCAGCACGCCTTGCCCAGTTCGCTGACATTGCCGCCGAGTTCGATGCCCATGGCAGCCGTGATGTGGATGCCTTTCTTCGCCATGCTCGCGACTATCCACTGCGCGTTCGCGGCTCTCCCCAGGCCATTCAGGTCATGACGGTTCATGCCTCCAAAGGGCTCGAATTCGATATCGTCATGCTGCCGCGTCTGGATACAGATGCGATGGACAAGCTTCGCCGCGAAGAATGGTTAGTTAGCCGAGATGCGGAGGGGGTGCGTTGGGTGCTGCAAACACCTCTGCGCGTCTTTGCGGATTTTGATCCTGTCATTCAAGCGGAAATCGCCGAGGCCAAGCGGCGTGGCGCCTTCGAGTCGCTATGCCGCCTGTATGTGGCCATGACACGGGCAAAGCGTGCCCTTTACCTGATCGTCGAACCAAAGAAAAAATCTGCCACTGCCGTGCGCGAATCCACCCTGCTACGAGCCGCGTTGGGGGATGAAACCCGCGCCGAGTCCCCTTCCCCTCTTTACGAGATCGAATGGCAGACCGGTGACCCAGCCTGGCATTTGCCAGAGAAGCGCCCCCTGAACGCCGAACCTCCTGCACGAGATGTGCATGAACCGCTCGGGGAAATCCTGCGACGCACACAGCCGATGCCCCGTCGCAGAACTCCATCAGGAGAAGAAAGTTTTCGCGTCAAAGGCACCGTTCTCTTTAGCGCAGGCCGAGAGCCTGGACGCCGTCTCGGCACCTGTGTACATGAGCTCTTCTCCGACATCGAATGGCTTCCAAAGATGCCAGAACTCGAATCTCGATGGTTGACCGAGCGACGACTAAGCCCGGAGGACATGGCTAGTAATGCCGAGACCAGTGCAGCGCTGGCCTATCGGCTAGTGAAGGCCGTTTGCACCTCTGAGGCGGGGCGTGCGGTGTTTTATCCAAACTCACCACGGACCGAAGTATGGCGCGAACGGCCCTTTGATCTCATCATGGCTGGCGAGTGGATCTCCGGCATCTTTGATCGCGTGATCGTGGAACGAGATGCTGACGGTCGGGCGCTTTCAGCCTGGATCGTGGATTTCAAAACCGATGAAGTGAGCAGTGAGACTATCATTCAGGACAAGATCGCAGGTTATGCGCCTCAGTTGGCCCTTTATCGCCGCGCAGTGGCCAGACTCACCAACGCCCCGCTAGACCAAATTCGCACCTCACTGCTGCTGGTGCGCGCTTGTCGTTTGGTGGATGCGTGACTAGGGAGGACACACAAGACCTGAAGCGGCCATTAACACTAGCTGGACATGTCCATGCACCCCATCAGCTATCATGCCGCGGCCTTTCCTAAACTTCGCTTCGGGTCAATTAGGCTTTGTTTCGCCGGCTTGCTGCTTCTCAGGCAGTGCACCTTCTAGGCTGACTGGCTGCGCGCTCACATTCATGTCGGAGCGATCCTGGCTGATGTTTTCATCCGCGACAGCGGCAATGGCCTGTGGAGCTACTGGTGCGGAGCGCTTGAAAAAACCAAAAAAACCACTCCTTTTGCGGGGAGCAACGGGCTCAACAGTCGCTGGCAGTACCATGGACTCGGCGGGAACCGCCGTAGCAATGGGCGGATCGACGGCTACGGTTGCCTGACTGAGAGCCTTTTCCGTCTTCAAGGAGCCGTCACTGCTTGCAGTCGGTGCCGCAGCATATTCTGGAATTGATTTAGGCAATGCGATTGTGGCAGCGAGCGGTTTTTCCACGGGAATGGCGCTTTCTTTTTTCGAGAAAAGACCAAACCAGCCTGCACGCTTGCGCTTCGATACCTGTTCCACGGGCACAGGAGCTGGAATCACCGGCGCAGCAGCCCCAGCCGCCTGACTTATTGCGTTTTGGCCTACCGCGCTGGCAGTGGTTTTCGGTTCAGCAGTGGCGGGTGCATCCGCGACGATGGGCTTCTCCTCCTTTACCGGCAATTCATCAGGAGCAGGCATCTTTGCTTCGATATTCTTTGGAACTTCAGCTGCATCTAAGTCCGCAGTCTTCGGTAATGGTGGAGGTCCCGAAGCAATATGCGCGGGATCTGTTGGCTCGATGGCGGCTGGCGGCTTGAGCTTATCAGCTCCTTTTGGCAGCCGATTCTTGGTGATTTCAACCTTGGCACCAATGTTTACATCATTGAATAGGTCGACGACATCGCGCATGCCCATGCGGATGCAGCCAAAGCTCGCCGGTTTGCCCAGACGGCCCTCTTCCGTCGTGCCATGAATATAAATGAAGCGCTTCATGGCGTTGCTATTGTCCGTCTCCATGCCTCGGAGCCAAAGGATGCGAGAAACAATTGGATCGCGCCCTGGTGCATTCGGCTTCAGCACTTCGCCATTCCAAGAGCGACTTTTCAAAACAGCCCCCGTGGGCAATCCATGGCCGATTTTAGCTATAACCTCATGCTTTCCGAGCGGAGTCTTATAGCTTCCAAGCTGGTCTCCTAACCCAAACTTGGAGGTCGAAATCGCATATTGCCTCTGCAATACACCGTCGCTGTAAAGACCTAGCCTTTGGTCTTTGACGCTAACGACGATTTCTGATTTCGGACCTGATGGTACCGTGCAGCTCACGAGCCCTGGCAGGCATACTCCGATCGACAACCACCGAATGAATGAGACGAACATCAGCCAATCAGAGGGAGTGGGCAGATGGTTGTACAGGCTCATTCTCTATAATTAATAGAAGCTAAATAAATTGGCAAATCTCTTGTGATTCTGATAACTCAAATCCTGTCAAAATCATAAAAAGCAGGAGATTTTGCGCCCTTTGAGTCTTCAAGACTTTTCTTTTTGCACAAGAAAATCCAACGAACACCGCCTCACCATCCTGGCTGCCAGCCAAGGTAAGCCGCCGTGGCATATGCCAGCTTGCAGAAGTAGTGCAGGCACTGGTCCTGATGGAAATTCGTGCGACCACTGCATTTGGCCACATCAATCGTCCAGTGTAGCACGAGCTCAATCAATCCGAGTAAACAAGACCCAGTAATGACCCATACAGAGCCCGCGTGCATCAAGCAGTGAGCACCCATACACCAGATCCAGATATCTTGGGGCCTCGCCGGATCGGCCAGCTTTTTCAGGAGCCGCCAGTTCTTACCCATGGCGATGTATTCACCCTGGAGCGGGAAATCCATAATAGCATGCCCTATGGATAAAGCGAACAACGCCTGAAAGGCGGCTAGCAAATGATGCGGTGGAATCTCCAATAATCCGGACATGCCTTCTAAGCTTCTCTTCTGAGAGATACCTGGCAACATGAAATTCAGCCAAGAATCAGCTTATGCATTTTTCAGCAAAGTGACGGCAGAGCGGATTGAATACCCTACTTTTTAGCCAACCGCCTTAATTTTGGCGAATCAAGAGTAGCAGGCATCTAGCGAGAACTGTTCCTTTGAGGCAACCACAGCTCTATCCGAAATTGGATCATCCCATTTCTTCCTCAATTCAAACTGGCAGCTCAGGGAAATACAACACATTCGGAAAAAGTCTTAACCAATGGTTCCACTGTGAAAAGTCACTTAATTATTCCTCCTGCCAGCCTTGGGTTCCTTTCCATTCAATAAGCGATGGATGTTCGATCGATGCCGGACAATCACCAAAATCATCACCAAGACTCCAAAGCTTAACAAAATCCAATCCCAGTTGCCCGAACTCGCCATGGAAATCAAAAGACTAACCACCACGCCGACTCCGGCCATCATTGATGCCAAAGACACGTAGCGTAGGCTAAAGAAAAAAAGCAGCCAAACGACCAATCCACTCAGCATAGCGATAGGAGCAATTCCCAGAAGCACCCCACCCGTCGTTGCCACCCCTTTGCCACCTTTGAAACCCAACCAAAAGGTGAACATGTGCCCTAAAACTGCTGCAAGTGCGCTTAAAACCGCTCCCAACGAAATCAGCGATTCAGCGCCTGGCGTCTGAGCGAGCCAATTCTTGGCGAATAAGACAGGCAAGAGTCCCTTGAGTAGATCAAAGATAAAGACGGGAATTCCGATGCCCTTGCCCAGGACTCGAATTGCATTCGTCGCTCCAATGTTGCCACTGCCATGCTGGCGAATGTCGATACCTTTGAACTTACCCGCCAAGTAGCCAAAGGGGGTCGCTCCGCTAACATAAGCGGCCAACAAGGAAAGAGTAAGAACAGCAAGAGGAGGCATGATCAAAACAGATCCTGTAGCCTTCTAAACTACGTTTTCCACCAACAACTCATCGCGCGAAATTAGCGCGAAAGATCGCCCTGACAGAGAATACGAAACCCAGCCTTGGATAATGAATCACTACCGACATCGACTTCATCACAATGAATCGCTAACAAAGGAAAGTCATGGGGGCGAACTAGCAGAGAGTAACAGAATTCGATATTTAGCTCTGCCGCTAGCAAACAAGATAGGCAATCGGCAAGCCGATGGCCAGACTCGCTAAGTTCAACCACAAGAATGCGGCACTCCGCATAAGGAATACCACGCTCAATGAATAGCAGGCAAGCACTCTCAGGATCGCTCACGATGAGCCGCACCAAAGTCATCTCTGTGGTGTCTTGCATAGAGATACCGAGAATCTCAATAGAATGATCCTGTATCAACTTGGTAAGCGCCATGAGTGCACCAACTCGGTTTTGCAGAAAAACTGAAATTTGTCGGATCGCAGTGCCTTCCGGTTTTTCGACCGCAGAGTTTGTCATAACGGCATTTTCTTCAGGCATAAGTATCGATCATTCGTTAAGAGCTTCCTTTGAGCAAGTCATCCCGCAGGACCTGTGGCAGAACGGCTCTCATCGAACAAGGTGACACGCAGAGGTATGGTTGCCAGCGTCCGCCCTTTCGACTCCAGCACCCAACGGTAAAGGCCAGGCCTCTCTACACGCAGACGTTGCAAATTCATGACAATATTGCGTGTAACAAAGGGCACAAAAGTGGACGGAAAAGAAACCTCAACCACTGGCTCAAAGGGAGGCAGACTCTCCTGCCCTGAAGGATCTATACAACGAATCACCAAACTATGCCTACCTGCATCCTCCGATTCAAAGGTGAGTCGAACTACCAAGGCACAGGCAGGGTGGACCACGGGAAACTCCCTGGCACAGAGTGTATCAAAAGCTCCCAGAATGCAGAGCTTTCCAGAGTAGTCGGCGGCAGAATCACAAAGAGTAGCTAGCTGAACATTCACAATTTCAAAAAAGGGAAGACAAACCAAATGTAATCATTCACGACGGAAAAGACGGCGAAAAAAGCTGGCGACCGTTTTCTTTTCCGCAGAAGGCGGCGGTGGTAAAGCACGTTGAATCGCAGCATCTTGAGCGGCAGCCGCTGCTGGATCAAGCTCACCTTCATCGACCGCTAGGGCCTGTGGTATATCCTTCATTGCAGCGACTAGAGGATCATCCGTCGGCGCATTTTCGTAATACTTGGTGAAGACCTCATGAACAATAGGAGCGGCAATAGCACCGCCGCTCACTCGCTCACCTGGCCGTCCCTCATAAACAACCGAGTAGGCCAAGACTGGCTGACTGGCTGGTAGAAAGCCTGTGAACCATGCGAGATTCTGATCTTTCGAAGGCTTCCACTGTGCTGTCCCCGTTTTGCCAGCAATCTGAACCTGCTTGATCCCAGCAGCACGACCCGTCCCACCGTCTCCAGAAACCACTGCTACCATACCCTTCACGACAGCATCACGGGCGATCGGATTCAAATTGATTTCACGACGTATCTTCGGTTCAAAAGCCTCCACCACAACCTCGCTAATCGTCTGCACTTGTTTAACAAGCAAAGGTTGACGCATAACCATCCCATCCCCAATCGCAGCCATACACTGACATACCTGAAGAGGAGTAGCCGTCACGGCACCCTGCCCAATCGCAATATTGGCCAATTCCCCTCCCAAGATCTTATGGTCTGCACTGGTGGGAAGATTACCACGCCCCTCCCCTTTGAGGGGGATACCCGTGCGCTCAGCAAAGCCCAATCTCTGAGCCATATTCGTCACAGCATCCGCTCCAACATCCAAGGCTGCTTGATAAAACCAGGTGTTGCAGGAGCGCTTGATCGCAGTGATCACGTTCATGTCACCCTCATCATTTTTGATGTTATGGTTGTGGAAGTAGCGATCTCCGATGAGGAGCGAGATGCCGCAATGATAAGAACTACTCGGCGTCACCTTACCACTTTCCAGAGCTCCCAGCGCGGTGACAATCTTAAAAGTTGAAGCAGGGGGATACTCGCCACTGAATGCGCGACCAAAAAGCGGCGTTCGAGGGTCCTTGTTCAGCTCAAACCAGCGCTGTTCACGAATCCCAAAAACAAATTCATTGGGATTAAAACTCGGATTGGAGGCCATGGCGAGCAGCTCTCCATTTCGGACATCCATGACCACCATCGCTCCACCGTTCCGTGCGTGCCGCTGCAGTGCATTTTCGGCATGGCGCTGTAAATTGTAATCCAGGGTGAGCACGACAGATCGACCCGGCGCAGGACGGCGCAGCACCTCTTCCGACAAAAGTTCCCCATTCTCATCAAAGAGCAGATTGATCTCACCTGGAGTGCCTTTCAAAGCCGCATCAAAGCTTAATTCTAGCCCCTGACGACCCTCCATTTCCTCAAACAAAGGATCTCCATCGACAATCGGCCCCTCGGGAAGACGCCGTGTTTTGCCAGTAAAACCAAGAATGTGTGCCGCAGAATCTCCTTTGGGATAATGACGAATGTAGGCTGGCTGCGGCAGTAACTCCCCTTTCTCAAAGAGCGGTTTTAACGTTTCCATCTCTTCGGGAGACAATTCCACCGTGATGTTCTCCTCGATCGAAAACACAAGCGGCAGCCATCTTCGATTTTGATAGTGGCTCAGTAGTTTCTCATCTGGAAGGGTCCAATTTTTGGATAGCAGTTGGTTAGCCTTTGCCATTTTCGCCTTGGCATATCTGATGATCACTTCCGGCGTGGCTTTGTCCATGAATGGAAAATTCAGGGCTAAATAGTTGACCACTCTATTTTGAGCCAATGCAATACCATTTCGATCTACGATCAAACCACGAGGCGCAGGAATACTCAGGCGCATGGTTCGTGCTTCACGTCGCGTACTCAGACTTGCAGCTAGGTCCTTTCTTTTCTCGGTTGTGCCATTGGGATTGGCCCCCATCAATGGCTCCGCCTTGGGCGCAAGGTCCTGCGCAAAGCTTGCGGACACACAGGCTAGCAACAAGAGAACAAGTCGCCTTAAGGGTTGGGTCATAAAGAATAGCAGGAAAAAACCCAGAAAGCCTTTCTGGGTAGACTCCCAAGCATGATGGCAAGCCAGCCTGACGTCAAGGCGCGCAGCCTTCTGTTTTTCTTAAACAAAACCACCTGCCGCCCAGATAAAGACAGACCAACCTGAACGTTTCAACTAGAACAAAAGCACCCATTTAGATCGTGCTATGCCTCTCCTGTGGCTCCCATTAGTGGCTTCCCATTCTAGGTAGCCAAGAAAATCGCCACATACTCACTTTACCGACAGTGTGCTCATTGTTTTTCAAGTAGGACGTGTGAGGCAGGCAAAGCGCCCCAAAAGCAGTCCGTACGCACCGGATTCATCTACTACAGCGACCTCGATCCCGAGATCGATAGCCGGGTTGATTTTGATTTTCTGGTGCCTGCGGAGGGGTTGCTGACGAGGGAGTAGAATGCTTCGTTCGGCTAATCCTCGCTGAAGTAATCCAAATCGATCTTCTGGACCTGATAAGTCGCTATGGGATTCACGCCGACGCCGAAATCGATCATCAACCGAGACAGCGTATGGCCGTCGATCAGAATGATCTTGGAATCAATCTTGGAGACAAAGACGTGTGCCTCGCGTGTGAAGTCGGAGGTAGTGATGAAGATGCCTTTTCTCGCCCGCTGGCCTTGAAGGGCTCCTGCGAACTTCTGAATCTCAGGCCGCCCCACCGTGGCTGCCCATCGTTTGGCTTGAATGTAAATGTTGTCCAAGCCGAGGTGATCTTCCTTGATGATGCCGTCGATGCCTTCATCGCCGCTTCTGCCGATGGCTCGACCTGCGTCCTTTCGGTTTCCGCCGTATCCCATCTTCACAAGTAGCTCGACGACGATGTTCTCGAACAGAGTTGGGTCGCATGCTTTGACGTTGGAGAGGATCTCCGCCGCTAATTCGGCTCGAAGTCGCTCATATGCTGATTCCAAGGCCTCGTGAGGTGTCTGGCCTGATGCAGGCTCGACTGGCTCCTCTCCTTCAGAATCCTCTTTGTCGCGTTTGAAGTTCTTGAATTCCAAGAACTCGGGAAAGCGCTCGAGATACTTCTGATTGATCTGCTCTGGCTTCTCTTTGAGCACCGTTTTGCCTCGTGAGGTGATCTGGAAATAGCCACGCTTGGGAGAAGCAAGCAACCCAGCCTTCTTGAGGTAGGTTCGAGCCCAGCCGATTCGATTGGTGAAGACGGGTTGTTGTCCACTCGGCAGGAACTCATTCTTTTCGGCCTCGGAGAGCGAAAACTCGGTCGCGAGCGAATGAACAGCTTCCTTCAATTGATGCTCGCCTCCGTCTTCGGCGAATCGGAGCAAAGGAAGCATGCAGGTTTGGTAATCGGGGATGGGCATGTGTCTGTAAGCTTTACGGGAAGAAGCATGAAAGCAGTTCAATCTGCTGTCACCTTCACATTCACGATCTTCCCCTCAAACTTCTCCTTTGCCGTGTAAGTGGCGACGGGCACTTTGTTGTCGTGACCGAGGCAGAAGTCTTCTTTGGGCTGGGAGCGGATAAGGCCGGGGCCTTTCGTGGTGACGGGTTCGTTTTGATCGAGCTGGAGGGTGAGTAGACCGTTTTTGGCGAGGGTAGCAGTGATGCGGTGGGATTGGTTGTCGGCGGGGTAGTCGATTTGGGCGGTGGTGAGGGTTTTCCCGTGGCGGATGGCCCAGATAAGCTTGCCGCCGCTGAGATGGAGCGCGTAGCCGGTGCTGGCACCGCCGTGGGCGATGAGGATGGCATCGCGCTGCGCGGTGGTGACTTCGCAGGTGAGGGTGAAGGGCGTATCGGCGATTTGCGGGGCTTTTTCGGCGGCGAGTTTGTCGCCGGGTTGGAGCTTGGAGAGGTCGGTGGGCTTGGCTTTGGCCTTGGGAGTGCGGCCTTCCTTGGGTTTGTCGCTCGTGGGATAGAGAGTGACGGGGTTTTCGGCCTCGCCGGGCGGGCGGCGTGATTTGGGTTCGTCGCCGCCGATCTCGGTGGTCATCTTTTCGGCGAGGGCGGTGAGCTTGGCGACGATGTCGGGATGTTGCGCGGCGAGGTTGGTCTTTTCGCCGATGTCTTGATCGAGGTGGTAGAGGCGTGGGTTTTCGGAGGCATCGGCGGCGGCGTCTTTGCCCATGGTTTCTCGTTGCGTGGTGAGCGCGAGCTTCCACGGGCCTTGGCGCACGGCCTGGAGGTTGTAGCTGGAGAAGTAGTAGTGCGCTTCGCGTGGGGAGTCTTTGCTTTGGCCAAAGAGCAGCGGGGAGAGGTCGCGGCCATCGATCACGGGCTGCGCGGGCACTTCGGCTCCGGCGATTTTCAGGCAAGTGGGCAGCACGTCGATGGTGCCGGCGACGGCATCGCTCACGCTGCTGGGGGCGATCTTGCCGGGCCACCACGCGAGCGTGGGGACGCGCACGCCGCCTTCCCAGGTGCTGCCTTTGCCGCCGCGCAAAGGACCGGCGCTGCCGCCATCGGCGCCTTTGATGAGCCAGGGGCCGTTGTCGCTGGTGAAGATGACGAGCGTGTTCGTGTCGAGCTGTAGCTCGCGGAGCGTGTCGAACACGCGACCGACGCTGGCATCGACCTCCTGCACCCAGTCGCCAAAGCGGCCGTTTTGCGAACTGCCCTGGAAGGCCTTGCCGGGATGGATGGGCGTGTGCACGGCGGTGTGCGGGAAGTAGAGGAAGAACGGCTTCTCTTTGCTGCTGCGGATGAACTTCACGGCCTCGTCGGTGTAGATTTCCTCGATGCGATCCTGGTCCGTCTCATCGAGCAGGCGCTCCACTTGATCATCGCGCACGAGCGGCACGACGCGGCGACCGTCCACGCTCGCTGTTTTGAGCATGTCATTGGAATACGGGATGCCGAGGTAGTGATCAAAGCCCTGCTTCGTCGGCAAAAACGCCGGTTGGTCGCCGAGGTGCCATTTGCCGATGCACCGCGTGGCATAGCCCAGCGGCCGCAAGCGATCCGCGATGGTGTGCTCCTGCGGATGCAGCCCGTTTTTGCTGCCGGGCGGATACACGCCGGGCACGGAAACGCGTGCGCCATAGCACCCGGTCATGATCTGCGCCCGCGACACGCTGCACACCGGCGCGGCGTAGAACGACGTGAGCTTCATCCCCTCCCGCGCCATGCGGTCGAGGTGCGGCGTTTTTTGCTTCACCGCGCCAAACGGCCCGATGTCGCCGTAGCCGAGGTCGTCGATGAAGTGGATGATGATGTTGGGCGGCGGAGCAGCCGCGAATGACGAATGCAGAGCCGAGCAAAGCGAGACAGCCAGTACCGCGAAGCGCGTACTGCCCCGCAGGGGTGAGCGAAGCGAAGCAATGGCGAATGAGGAAAGGAGGGCGAGGAGGCGCATGAGTCGTTGAACGACGCGCCCGTGCTCAAACCTTCAGGCCGAGGGAAAGCCGCACTTCTGCGCGAATCGCCTTGGCATCGGTTAAAGCACGGCGGGCCTGGGCTTTGCTCGCATCATTGCCGGGATAGCGAATGAGCACGCCAAAGGGCTTCAAACGTCTCGTTGCAGGTAAAAGAGCCGACCAGAGCGGCTCGATGGTCAAAGCAAGCGCCAGGATGGCTTCGAGGTCATGCGTTTTCGGAAAGTAAATGCCGGCCTCTTCAAGACGGGCCTTCAAATACTTTTCCGCCGACTGCTGGCAGTGAAAGCACACCATGTCATGCAGTGGCAGCTTCCGCCGCCGCGCGAGATCCACAGCGGCGAGGTGATCGGCCTCCGCCTTCTCGATCCAGTCACGCGTGGCGGCTTTCATACATCACGCGACCTTTGGAGGTGATTTCTTCGAGGAAGGTGTCCCCCTCGCGCAGGCGCTCATTCAGGAAATCCGGGTCACGCACGATCACATCCACCGGAAAGCCTGCGGAGACTTTCTCGTGAATCTTTTGCGTGACATCCATCCAGAGCCTACGGGCCTTCTTCATCACCACGAGCACATCCACGTCCGAATCCGGCGTCGGTTTCCCGTAGGCGTAGGAGCCGAACAGCACGATCCGCTGCGGCTGAAAAGCCTCAGCGATCTTGTCGCAGTAGCGCTGGATGTCCGGCAGGGTGGGCATGTTGTTTTTTCGCCAAGTTCGTCACCGCAAGCAAGCCAAGATTATGAGAAGTTTCTTTCTTGCTGGATTCGTCGATCACAGCTTGGACACAGCAATCGCGTATTAGCTTCGGTATATCCTGCTTTGGCTTCAATCCTGTCCAGAACGCAGTAACGGACCGGCAAAATTCCACTACATTCTGGGCACTTATTGAATTAAGCAAGCCGCTTCATTTTCTTGAGCTTTCTGCGCTCGTTCGTTCCACTGCGCTCTTTGTATGTCAGTTCTTTGGCAAGTTTTCTTCTCAATGCGAAAAGAAGGGCTACATCGTGTCCAGCGATTTCAGAAACGCGCTTGATCAAGTCATTGAAGAGCGGACGAAATATAGTCTTGATTTGGTCGTCGGTTAATCTGGGGTTCGGCATGATATCAACGGCGAACATGAGGCTTTAAAAATCCTCCGGAAGTTGCCCGATCTTGTGAGGATCGAAACCGGGGCGGAAAGCTCCCATGTGGTGGGTTGTGATGCGGTAAGTGCCGCCTGCGGTTGGCGGATGGCCGTTTTGTCCGCTGTTGCCTGCTTGAAACCGCTGAATGAGCAGCCCCACGATCTTTTCGACCGTGTGGGCGGTGGCTGGATCAGCCTCGCGCGGCTAGTGATCAAGCTGTTCGGCGGTGGCATTCATGGCGCGAGTTTAGCAAACGGGCTGCGAGACGGCAAGGTGTGAGATTTGCATCACTTCTTCACCGGCACCACCGGCCCCGTGCCCTGTGGCCTGCTGGTCTTCGGCTTCTCGATCTTCTTCGCCGTGGAGAGTTTCGCAGCCTCAAACGGCACCATCGCAGCCTGGGGCAGCACTTTGAGCCTCATCTCTTTGATCTCCACGCGGTTGGGGTTGCCTTTGTGGAGCTGGATGGCGAGGAGGCCTTCCAGGGTGCGTTTGTCGGCGTGGTGGTCGATGAGTTCGGAGGTGGGCTGGCCGTTGATGAAGTGCTGGAGGCGGTTTCCTTGGGCGACGATGACATACTCGTTCCACTGGCTGACATCGACCTTCACGGGCGTGTGCTCGCTGAGCTGCCAGAGGGCACCATCGGGGTCGAGGAGGACGTTTTTGCCGTTCAGGCCGAAGATGCCGCGACCGCGCTCCTCGTAGGTCATGCCGGTGTGCTCGATGGCGGGATGGATGTCGCACTGGTAGCCGGTGATGACCCACGGGGCCACGTCCTTCAGCTCGCGACTGCGATACTGGATGCCGCTGTTGTTATCCCCGATGACGCGGACGGTGGCACGAAGCTCGAAGTCCTTCACCGAGCCGCTGCGCCAGATGAGGAAGCTGTTGTTCGCCATGGCCTCCGGCGTGGGATTCGTGCCGATGACGATGCCATTCTCGACCTTCCAAAGCTTCGGATCGCCGTCCCAGCCGGTGAGATCTTTGCCGTTGAAGAGAGACGTGAAGCCATCGTCAGAGGCGAAGACGGTGGTAGCGAGGAGTGAGAATAGGAGTGCTTTCATGATGAGGACTAACGTTGGTGTGCTCACTTCACCTTCATCACCCCGCGCATGATGACCCAGTGACCAGGGAAGGTGCAGACGTAGGGGTAGTCGCCGGGTTTGGTTGGAGCGGTGAAGCGCAGGGTTTCAGCGGTGTTGGGATTGAGAAGTTTGGTATGGTGCAGGATCTTGTCGGTGACGGGGATGAAGTCCTTTTTGATGCCGTCGGGGTCCTTGGCCATTTCATTGCCTGCGAGACCAATTTCCTCGACGCTGCCGGGCAGGCAGACGGCGAGATTGTGCGGCGTGGCATCGGGGTTGTTGAAGACGAGGCTCACGGGCTGACCGGCCTTCACACTGAACTCAGTTTTGTCGAAGAGCATGCGCTCACGCACGCAGTTGATGGTGATGCGAGCGACGCCGGGCTGCTTGTCGAAGGCGGTTTCCTGCACGGTCTTTTTCTTTTCGCCAAAGCCGGGTTTGTAACTCTTGGCGAAAGTCTCGAAGAACGCGGCGACCTTGGGATTGCCTTCGCTCTTCCAGTGACGTGACAGCGCCTCGCTGCCGAGGGAGGTGCGGATCGCGTAGCGCAAATGATCGCCCATGGGCTTGTCGAGCACGCCGAGGATGGCTTCGTAGGCTTCTTTGCTGCCGATGTAGCTCGCGGCGAGCACGGCTTCCATGCGCACGAGGGCGTTTTCGTCATTCGCACGAGTTTGGAGTTCGGAAATGGGCAGCGTGATGTGTCGGAGCTGCTGGGTCGCGGCAGCACGAGCGTGGTGATTGTCGCAACGTAGCACTTCTTGGAGCAAGGCGGTGTTTTCGCTGCTGATCGTGCGGTAGGTCCACAGTGCCTCGACTTGATGATGGCGATAGCGCTGGTCCTGCGGATCAAGTTTCGTCACCCAGGCATCGAGCGCTGTTTCGACCTCAGCGGCGTCGCGTTCATGGAGTTCGCGTTTGGCTTGGTAGCGCCAGCGGTAGTGAGGGCTCTTCAAAAGATCGAGCAGAGTGGGGATCGGTGCTCCGGCGATCACCGGTGGCTCGGCTAGCTTGGCACCTTTCGGCACGATGCGCCAGATGCGGCCGCTGGTGCGGAGTCGGCGTGGATCACGCAGCGAATACTGCGCGTGGCCTTTGATGGGGTTATACCAGTCGCAGATGTAGAAGTCGCCGCGTGGGCCGACTTTCACGTCGGTGGGGATGAAGCTGAGGTTCGTGGAGAAGATGAGGTCACCGAGTTTTTTCTCTTCAAAGTGGTCATCCACCTCGATCCACTGGTGCATCTCGATGTTGTTCGTCGGTTTGTAGCGGGCCTTGATGAAGCCGCCTTGAAGCTCCTGCGGGTAGAAGTCGAAATCGACGAACTCCTGGCCGCAAGTGCCCGAATACGCGGGCATTTTGCCTGCGCCGGGATGCTGTTCAGGATACGGAGGATTCGTGGCGTGAAAGGCGCTGGCGAAAATCGGATGACTGGCGACATGGTGGCCCCAATCATCAAAAGTCACGCCCCAAGGGTTCGTGCTCGGATACGAGCCAAAGGCACTGAGCCGTTGCGTGTCGGTGCGCAGGCGGAACCAGCCGGAGTTGTCCATGCGCACAGGGCCGTAGGCTGTCTCAACTTGGCTATGTAGAAAGATGGCATCACGGAAGATCAAATCGCCATCCGGCGTCCACACGAAGTCATGCAGCGCATGGTGCGAGTCCTCCGTGCCGAAGCCGGTGAAAACTTGGCGGCGGAAGTCGGCTTTGCCATCGCCGTCCGTGTCTTTGAGGAAGGTCAAATGCGGCTCGTCGGAGACATAAATACCACCATCGCCAAACTCGAACGCGAGCGGGATGTGCAGCTTATCCGCCCACACGCTGCATTTGTCGGCTTTGCCATCGTTGTCCGTGTCTTCTAGCATCAGCAGGCGATCCGCAGGCTCCTGACCGGGATACAAATGCGGATAAGCCTGCGAGGTGCTCACCCACATGCGTCCCTTCGTATCAAAGCGAATCTGGATCGGGTTCGCGATCTCCGGGAACTGCTCCTCGCTGGCGAACAGATTCACCTCAAAGCGTGGATCGACTTTGAAAGCCGCGAGTTCATTCGCAGGCGTCATCCACTCGTTGGCACCTTTGCTTTCTTTCGTCGCAGGCATCTCCGGCACGTTGGAGTCGTCCACTTTCATGTCTTTGCCATTCGCGAGGCTCCAGATGCGCTGATCGCGATTCGCCACCATCACGTCAAAGCTGCGCATCGCGGGCAGAAAGTCGAGGTAGCCGTAGTCCTTGTTGCGATCCCCCGTGTAGTAGAAGCCGTTCAGCGGCCTATAACGCTGGAAGAACTGCCGGTTCTTGTCCGCAATGGCCGTACGCAGCTCCGGCGTCGTCTCCGGTGCGCTTACTTCGAAAGTCGACCGATACAGCATCTCACCAAACTTTTGGTAACCCGCGTCATCGAAGTGAACACCATTGAAAGTGATGCTCGGTTTCGCTCCCGGCACTTCATCGAAGACATCCGCAAATCCGACCTTCTCCGCAGCGGCCACTTCGGCCATGGCTTTCGTGTAAGCAGCGAGCCGAGCGTTGTTCAGGGTCGCTGCCGGGACACCTTTAATGTCCTCATTTGCAGTGGGCGACACCAAGACGATGCGCGGGCCTGTTTTGCCGTTGTAAGCATGGGTTTTCAGCTCTTGTAGAAATGCCGTGAGTCGCTGTCTGAACTCCGGCAGCTTCTCCATGCCACCGAAGGATTCATTGAAGCCAAACGCCGCGAAGATGACATCCGCCTTCTGCGCTGTGAGGTGCTGATTCAGCGTGCCAAAGTTCTCCGGCCTCGGCATCAGGTCCACCTCATCCGCCGCCCAAGCGAGCGTGCGAATCACGAGTCCGAGATCGGCGTGACCCTTTTGCAACATCGCCTCAAAGTGCGGAAACTGCGCTCCGCGATCAAACAGTGTGTTGCCGATGAAAACGACGTGATCGCCCTTCTTCAGTGCCAGTGGCAGCTTCGTCTCCGTAGCGGCTGTCAGAGCGGGCAAAGGCAGCGTTTTTTCAGAGGCGTAGTATTTCGCCAGCTCGGGGTCCTCAGGTGGCAAAGGCTTGCCACTGGGCGTGTTCTTGGCATCCAGCGGATTCACCGTGGCGGCATAAGGTTTTACCTTCTGAGCCAAGGCGGAAGCGATGGGGAGAAACGCGAGGGTTAGAAGTAGGGAACGAAGCATGACAAGATGGGGGGGGCAATGCGGAGGTGGCTGCTTAATACCGCGTCAGTGACCAAAACCAGACCGTGATTTTTGGTAGATGAGTTCGAAACTCTCTGGGTCGTTTCTTGGTTGGGCAGAAACCTTTCGCAGAACGATTTTTGTTAGGTTTCAGCACTGCGAGTACACTGGTTGACTATGGGGTTAGCTTCTCTCCGCTCGCTGGCATGGTCTTTGTGGGTTCTCCGTTGAGGAGCCCTTGTTTTACCAGGAAGCGATCCGCTGCGATAAGGGTGACGGTTTGCCACGGGCCACTGTTAAAGAAGCTGTGCGACTGGCCGGTGGCGATCTGTAGGTCGATTGTTTTCGTGCCAAGGGCCTTCCACTTCGCATGGGCTGTGTCCCAGCCTTTTTTCCATGGGTCTTTGTCTCCAAAAAAGGCGATGGCGGGTGGGAGATCCGCCTTCAAATGGTGCAGGATGTCGATTTCCGGATCTTTGTCGTCATCGGTGGCGAAGGCAGGATTGAACCACAGGTAGGCGACGACGCTGGTATCGATATCCTTCGGGTCAGCGGGGTCATTCAGGCCTGGATTCATCGTAGCGAGAGCACTGATGTGCCCGCCTGCTGATCCACCGCCAGTAATGATGCGTTGAGGATCTACACCGAGTTCGCTTGCGTGTTGTTTGAACCAGCGGATGGCGCTTTTGGCGTCGGTGACACAAACACGCTTCCTTGTTTCACCGGCGGGTAGTTTAGAGGCATCGACTTTGCTGAGCATTTGATACTCCGAGGTAGCGCAAACAAGACCGCGACTGGCAAAGTAAGCGCAGGCGATACGAAACTGCTTGAGTGAGCCGCCACTCCATGAGCCACCGTGAAAGAGAATCAAGCCAGGTGCTTTCGCTTTCGTGGGATCGTGATTAGCAGGGAAGAAAATCTCCATCTGGCGTGGCTTCCCTGCACTCTCTTTATAGATGTAAACCTTACCGGGTGGCGCATCAGCAGCGCTCACAGATTTCTTTTTCGATGCAGTTTGAGCGAACGCAGGACTAGCCATCAACAGAAGAATGAGACAGAAGCGGTTCATGAGATACGTCAGTTTAAGTTCAAAGCGGCTTTGATAGCCTTGGCCACACTTTCACCAAGGAAGTCATAACCTTGGGCGGTAAAGTGCACATCATCGGGATTTTGTAGGGTCGCGAGGTGGGGTTCGATGGCTGTGAAAAGATCGTCTATACCGATGCCGTGTTTCTTCATAACCTGCGCCGCAGCCGTGTTGCGTTCCATGATGGGCGCGGACTTGTACTGCCCATTCTTGGTGTCCGGGCAGGGTGTGCTAGTCGCCCAGACTAGCTTCGCGCCGGTCTTCTTCATGCGTTCGATGAGCTGCTCCAGCCGCTGCTTATAGTCAGCAATGGGGGTATTACGATCATGAATACCGAAGTTGAAGTGAATCAGGTCCCATTGTCCGTCGCCTAGCCAAACCTCGATGTTTTTGAGCCCACTTGCTGTCGGGCCACAATTCGCAGGTGCACGATGCACGTTCACTTTACCTGCGAGCGCCTTACGCACCGCCTGCGTGTAACCACGCGAGACGGAATCACCGATAAGTAAAACGCGCGGCAGCTTTGGATCATCGTGCACAAAATCCCATGCACTGGAGCAGGCAGCGATCTTATCACGCTTGTGAATGGGCAGGTAAAAGCCACCGAGCTGATCCTGAAGCACGCGTTCCCAAGCTTGCTGGTTAGACGGCAGCTTCGCCACCAACGCCTGATAACGCGCTTCGATAATCGCATCAGCTTTCGTCTTTTGCGCGGCAGCCTCAGAAGCATTCGTGGGCTCGCCTTTGGGAGAATGAGTAGAGACAAGATCTTTTTCGAGACTCAATAACGCCGATGCAAACCTAGCGCCAATCTCGAGTGTGCCTTTGGCAGTGAAGTGAGTGTGACTGGGGGGCAGAGTCTCCGCACCTTCGGTGTCAACATAAGCCGTAAGACTATCCTGGGCATCAATGACCTTTTGCGACGCGATGATCTTGGGCATGTAGGGGTTTTTGCCATTGCCGAAGCGTGTGTTGACGCCAATCAAAGCAAGCAGACCAGGAGCATCTAGATCGCCACGCAGGCAGCTGAGCATGCGCGTAAGGTTCTTCGCGTAAAGCGGGGCGTAGGCGGGCGTGGCATCACTTTCGCCCTGCACCCAGACCAGAGCACGTAGCCGCAATTCGATGTTCTGTTTTTTCGCTGTTGTGACGGCACTTTTCACGGTTTCGATGAGTGCACGGTAACAAGATCCGCCCTCCCCTGGATCGTCAGGATTCCAATCTTGGGCCACTGCAGTACCGCTAAAAGCGACCTTAATGATAGCCAGCGATTTGCCTCCCTTGGCATTCAATTCACGTGCGAGGCCAATCTCTGGACCGAACCCACCTTCGGGTTTGGCAAAATTGCCATACTGCCTCGGTGCGCTAGTTTTCTCTCTGGGCGAGCCTTGGGGTTGCGCTTGCAAAGTTTTCCAGGCGGAACCGCTGGTGACATCGTGCTCGTCGGGTGGCGGATCGCCCACACGCCACCAAAACATGACTTTGCGGTCGACAGCGTCCTCAATGAGCTGTGACGTGTACGCGTCAAAGCCAACCGCATTCGACTGTCCGGCGACTAGAATCAAATCACGCGTCTCAGCGGACCACACACGAACATGACAAAAGATTAAAAAGGAGCAGAAGAGCAGCTTCATGAGCGGTAAATAACGTATCGCCCATGACAAATATGGCTACAAACAGGCCTAGTTAGCCTCGCATCCGTTAAATAGCATGCGAGTCGTCAGTTGGGTCACACCCCCCATCGTGCTTTTAGGGAGCCTCGGTAGCATTGTCTGGCCAGGCTTTGGGAGAATGGGGAAAAGCCGCAAATTTAGCGATAGGATGCAAACGAGAAAAGCAGTTCCAACGCCTCCTCGTCCATGCTACACCAAGGCCATCCTTGCCAGCATTTGAAAGACCGTCTAGCCATGGCCACATGGAACAAAACTGGACAGATAAAATCGTAATCATCACTGGGGGCGGTGGTGGCATGGGACAACAAGCCGCCAAGCGTTTCGCCGAAGCGGGGGCGAAAACATTCATCTTTGGACGCACTCTCGAATCGCTCCAAGAAACGGCTGGTATATCGAACAAGATCACACCTGTGATCTGTGATGTAGCGGACCCTAACAGCGTTGCATCGGCCCTTGATCAAGTGCTCCAACATGGCACCCCCTTTGCTCTCATCCATACAGCAGGCATCAACACACCAGACCGTTTTATGGCGCACAGCGATCCCTCGCGTGTCGCCAGCACAGAAAGCTGGCGTAAGGTTATGGAGATCAATGTTCTAGGCGTGGCAAACATGATTCAGGCAGTTGCTAAACCGATGGCAGCTAAGGGCGGCGGGCGTATCGTCGTCGTCTCGTCAACAGCAGGTCATGGTTATGACTCCTACGCGGGGGTTCCCTATACTGCCAGCAAGTGGGCCGTGCATGGCATGCTGTTCACCGCCCGCATGCAGCTCAATGCTCATGGCATTATTCTCTCCGAATACGCACCTGGAGAGGCCAATACGCCTCTAGTTTCCAAACGTCCCGTACAACCTTCACCAAAACACAAAGAAGCTATGATCACGTGTGAAGACTGCGCCGACGTCATGTTCTTCATCGCTAACCAACCGCACAGCATGAGCATCATTCAGCTCCCTGCGTATCAGCCCTTTGGCGGCATGCCCCCACAAATCACACTACCCTGGCTGGATGCGTTTGATATCCAATCAAAGGCATAGTCTACCAAGTCGCATCGACATCACTACCTCGGCCGCACCTTGTAGCTATTCTGTATCGCGCCATTATCGAGGTCAGCGTTTGTCACGCCAGGGACGATACTACGCACATAGTCCACTTTGGCTTCGCTTTCACTCAAGGTGACCCGTAGGTGTCCGCTGCTACCTAGAATAATGCCGCTGTAGCCGTATTCTTCGGCACTGCGTGTGCCACCCATGGGATGACCTGGCTGAGGAACTTCCTGGTAGATAATTCCATCGAGCTCCTCTTTAACGAAAAGATGGTCGTGACCGTGGAAGACGATGTTCACGCCGTGTTTCACGAAAAGCTGATGCAGCGGCATTTCCCAGCCAGGACGGTTTTCTTTGAAGCCCTCGCTGCCATCGGCGTTTTTGCCGCCCCATTCCATGTAGGCCGCAGGTTTGGCTCCACCGCGCACATCGCGGCCCAGACCGCCGACGAGGTGATGCGTGAACACAAAACGCATCGCCGCTTTGCTGCTCGCGAGCGTTTGAGCCAGCCAGCGATACTGCGTCTCGCCGAGCGTCATGTCCCAACCCGAGGCTCCGCGCCGCGTGGTGGACCAAAAGGGATCGAGGCTGATAAATAGCGCGTTCCCCCACTCAAAGGCGAAGTAGCTGTGCTTGTCGTTTCCATCGGTGGGGTTCGGAAAGTAGGTGTGACGCATGCCGAGCGACCACTCAGACATCTCCGGGTCGCTGCCTCGTTCGCCGTCGTGATTCCCCAGCACCATGAAAATCGGCACGCTATGCGCGATGCTGCCCATGTAGTAGCGCTGAGCCTTGTATTGCGACTCGGAGCGGCGGAAGAACTTGCCAAACTTGTCTACCATCGTCGTATCGCCGAGGTCGATCATGAAGTCAGGCTTGTCGGCGAGCATGTTCGCCAGCGTTTGCTGGTAAACGCGCACGTCGGTGTTGTTGTCGAGATGTGAGTCCGCCTGCATGACGAACGAAAAGCTCTGCCCTGCCTTCCTCTGCGTGTGAAAGCTGCGCATCACATCCTGCACGGCCTCGCCACCTACAAGGCGATAAGTGAGACGGTAATTGTAGCGCGTATTCGACTTCAACCCGCTTAGCACAAAGTTTTGCGGCACGCCAGCCTTCAGCTTCACCGGTTCGGTGCGTAATCGGGCCATTCCTGGCCCGTCTGACGGGGCAGGAATGCCCAGAATACTTTCCCCATACTCGATGAAAGCCTCCATCTCTTCCCACGCCAGCACGCTGACCGTCACGGATTCCGCGCCCGGCCTGCAAAGCCACACGTTGAACAGATACGGCGGCACCACCGCAGGCTCCACCTGCCCTCCCTGACCTGCGCCGCCTTTCGGCTTTTCATCGGGAGCGGCAGCGATCAACAACAGCGCTAGCGCTGAGAGGCCAAACGATGTGATGAATGCTTTCACGGCTTTTTGCCTCCTTTCTTCACACCCTTACCGCTGCCCCTCCTCGTAGGCTCTTTGCTCGGATCGTAGCTCGGATCGTAGCTCGGATTGGGCTTTGGCATTTCGGCTCTTACTTCGCTCAAGTAGTCCGCTAGCTGCTTCGAGAGCTTGGCGGTGAGTTCGGGTTCTTTGGCGGCGAGGTTTTTGCTTTCGCTAATGTCTAGCTTGAGGTCGAAGAGCATATTCTCCCCTGTTTCGTAGAAGTGAATGAGCTTCATCTTTCCGCTAAGGATCGCCGAGTGGGGTGCTTCGCCTTGATAATGCGGAAAATGGAAGACCAATGCCTCGCGTGGCCGTTTCACGGCATCGGATGAACCGCTGAGCAGATGGGTGATGTCGCCGCCATCAAGCTGCTTAGGCAGCGGTGCCTTCACGCCAGCCCAACGGCAAAAACTCGGAAAGAAGTCATAGCCGACGACGCGCTGATGGCTCCATGAGTTCGGCGCGATGCCGGGTCCGCGAATGATGAGCGGCACACGGATACCGCCCTCCCACACATCGCCTTTGCCGCCGTTCAGGGTGCGACGGTTCGAGCCGCCGTTGTCGGACATGTAGATGACGATGGTGTTCTTGGAGAGGCCCATGGCGTCCAGCGTGGAAAGCAACTCGCCCACACCGCGATCTAGATCCTCCGCGATGGCCGCGCGACCGACTTCCTTGTCGTCTCTGCCGCCGGCGAGCTTCCGGTATTTCTCAATCAGCGCGGGAGTGGCATTCTCGGGATAATGCAGCGCATTGTAGCTCATCTGAATGAAGAACGGCTTCCTGGCCGCCTGGCTTCGTTTCATAAAATCCACTGCTCTTGCACCCATACCAAAGATGTCCACCGGATTGGGCGGCAGATGCGGTGCGGCGTCATGATTGCCTGTATCGCCATCGCTCTCGTCATATCCGTGAGCTTCAGGCCCACTACCTGACAGATGCCATTTGCCATAGTGGGCAGTGGCGTAGCCAGCCGACTTCAACATCTGCCCGATCGTGACCTCGTCATCACGAATGCTTTTGCGATTATCACCTTCAATCAAACGATGCCCCATCTCCGCCGGTGCAGCTTTCGTCCATCCAAGCGCAGCCGGATTGCGCCCCGTTTGCAGGCTGATGCGTGTCGGCGAGCACACCGGTGCGGGCGCATACGCTGCGCTGAACCTCATGCCCTGCTCCGCCAGCCGCGCAATGTTCGGCGTCTGCACGATGCTACTTTTGGAATCCGGCATGTCCGGGTGCATCTGGCAAGACAGCCCGCTCCAGGCCTGATCGTCTGACAGCATGAAAAGAATGTTAGGCGGCGTAGCACCGATGGCACTGCAGACCATCAAAAATAAAAGAGGGATGCACTTCATAAAGGACTAACTTTAAGAGTTGCCTATTGCAAACAGGTCAAGGATTCCACATCACCCGATAGAAGGCTCTTAGCCCATTCACACGCGCAGGCAGGTTATCGGTGTAGGTCGCATTGGTGTTGGTGTTCGTGAAGGTGAGCGTATCGATGGTGGTCCAGGTGATCAAATCGGTGCTCCACTGGATCTGGTAAGGCTTGTTCGGGATGGCGTTCCAGCGAAGACCGACCTGGCCGGGGCCGACGTTGGCGACTTCGATCGGCGGACTGACCTTTGGCGCGAGAACGAAGCTGTGGGAGATGCTGCGGTTGATGCGGGTGGGCGTTTCATCGTTGAAGACGCTGGTGGCGTCGGGCGGCATGGGGTCGTTGGCCGTGCGGTAGCTACGGACGTAGTCAGCCACAGCTTGATCGGGGCCGACGGTGACGCGGATGTGGCCACTGTTGGGCAGGAGGTAGCTGGTGCTGTTGGCGCCGAGATTGACGTATTGGCCGTCCACGGCGCTGCCGAGGCTGGTGTAGTTCGGCGTGCCGGGCTGCGGGCATTCGAGATAGACGACGCCGTCGCGTGTCTGGTAGCCGTAGAGGTGGTCGTGGCCGTGGAAGACGACGTTGACCTTGTTTTGCACGAGCAAATCATGGATGGGCATGTCCCAGCCGGGGCGCTTGTTAGCAAAGCCGGGGCTGCCGTCGATGTTGTTGCCGCCCCACTCGTATTTGTCGCTCACTTCGATGCCGCCACGCGCGGCGAACTGCGGCGTGGGCACGTTGTTGATGACGGCCTGGGTGCTGCCGCCAACGATGTGATGCATGAAGACAAACTTGTATCTCGCGCTGCTGTTTTTCAGCGTGTCGCGCAGCCAGTCATACTGCGCTTTGCCGAGGCTCCAGTTCCACGCGTCGTTGGAGGAGTTTGGATTGGTCATCGTGTTCCAGAAGGGGTCGAGCATGATGAAGAGCGCCTCGCCCCACTCGAAGGCGTAGTAGTCCTCCAACAAGCCGAGTGTCCCGCCGGTGTAGTCCTTCGGCGTGGGATTGCCGGCGTAGAAGGTGTCGGGCGTGGGCGCTGGGTAGAAGGCTTTGCGAGCCTTTAGGTCCCATGCGGGAATGTTGTTCTGCTTGTCGGCGGCAGCGGTGAAGAGGTAGCCGTATTCCGCCTCGTGATTGCCGAGGCCGAAGAAGAACGGGATGCTGTGGCAGGCTCGCTCAAAGGCATTGCGAAAGATGATGGCGCGGTTGTTGATGGTCGTCTGATTGATCGTGACGCCGCCGCCCCACTTCGGTGGCACGCCGAGCAGGCCATCGGCAAGCTTGTCGGTCATGAAGATATCGCCCACGTCCATGTGGATATCTGGCTGGTCGAGGCTGATGTTCTGCATGGCGCGCCAGAAGAGCTGCATGTCGGTGTTCACGTCGATGTGCGGGTCGGCAGTGACGGTGAAGCTGAAGGTGGTGCCGCGTGGGCGTGCGGTGTGGAAGCTGCGCTCGCCACGAGCATTGTAGAAGGGCGCACCGACGTTACGATGGCGCACGCGGTAGTAATACTCGGTGTCAGGCTGCAAACCGGTGATCGGGATGCGGATGGGGTTCTTGAACTCGGGCTTCGCGTTGTCGATGTTGAACGTCGTGGGCGTGGTGGCGAGCGTGTATTGGCCGGGAGCGGTGCCGTATTCGACAAAGACTTGCTGATTGGCCGAGGTGATGAGGTTCACGGTCACGCCGTCGGTTTTCGGCAAGGTGAGGAACTCCGCGCCGAGGATGGTGGCATCGGTGAGGAGGTTGTTCACGGTGTAGATGTAGTTGCCGCTGCCGGGGCTGCTGGAGCTGGCGTTGGTATTGTCGGTGGCGACGACTTTGAAGTTGATCGTGGTGCCGCCGTTCTGGGCGGGAATGACCGCGCCCCAGACCCCGTCATTGGCCGCGCCATCGCCATGCAGGCCGTCATCAAACATGGCGAGCGTGATGGTGGGAGGCGGGGCAGTGGTGGCGATGACGATATCGTCGATGCTGATGCGCGGCGTGCGTGTCGGAGCCGTGGCGGCATAGCCGGTGGCCTGGAAGCGGATCTTGGTCTGCGTGCCGAGCTCCGCGCCTGCGAGGTCGTAATGGAAGAGCTGGAAGCCGTGGTTCACCATCGTGGCGAAAGCGGTGGCGAGCGGGGCGGAGCTGGTATTGGCATACGCGGCAGTGCTGAGCACAAAGGTGGTGGCGTTTGTGATGCTACTCACGGTTGCGCCACCAGCAAAGTAGTTCGCGGCAGCGGCAGCAGCGGCATTGGTCGCCGTGGCGTTCACGAGCGTGGCGGTGGTGCCAGTGACGAGCGTGAAGGACGTGTTTGGCGTGATGGTGCCGATGCGTGTGTTGTTCGGGATGCCGGTGGCGGTGATGAACATGCCTTCGACGAGGCCTGTGGTGTTCGTGCAGGTGGCGGTGGAACTGCCAGTCGTGATGCCGATGGTCGCATTCACCGGCGCGGCGAGCACGCTGCGGCCCGTGGTGAGTCCGGCGGTGCTCGCACAAGTCACCGTGGTGCTGCCTGCGACGGCGCCCGCGGCATTCAGCACGACATTGCTCAGCGAGACTGTTTCAGCGTTCCAATCCTCGCTCAGACGCGTGTTCCAGGTCGCGCCATTGTCGGAGGAGACTTGCAGCGTCCAGCCGCAGTTGTTGGTGGCGAAGAGATCGCGTGTTTGCACATAGAACTCGATGAAGCCGCTCGCACCCGTGGTGTTGATCGCATTCGTCGTGGTGAACATGGAGGCCAGCGGGTCCGCCGTGCCGCCATTGAACTCCGCAGCGGCCGTGGTGGCGCTCAAAGTGAGCGCGGTGCCCGCCGTGGTGGGTGCGGCATTCATGGTGAAGGTCGTCGCGCTCGTCACGGAGGCCACGGTGGCGTTGTTCGCCAAACCGGTGCCGGTGAGAGACATGCCGTTCACGAGACTTGCGGTGCTGTCACAGGTCACCGCCGTGCTCGCGGCGGTGGTGGTGGCATTTGTCAAGGTGACGCCGCAAGCCGTGAGCGTGAGTCCTGTGCCCGTGCCGGTGGCGTCCTGCGAGAGCACAAAGGTCGTTGCGTTCGTGATGGAGGCGACGGTGGTGTTGCCCGTTTGCGTGCCATTGATGCTGCCGGCGATGTTTGGACCGGTGATGAGCATTCCAGGCCACAGCGCGGCGGTGCTCGCACAGGTCACGGTGGTGCTGCCGCTCGTCGTCGCTACGCTCGTGAGGCTGATGGCGGTACGATTCGAGGTGCTGACGGCCTGACGCACATTGCCCGCGCCGACGGTGGTCCACGCGTTGAGTGCGCCAGTGCCGTTCCAATTGTTCGACGAAGTGTTGTTGAAGCTTTCCTTCCAGATCGCGGTGCTCACGGGCGTGCCGGTGTCGTATTGAAGCTGCACGCTGGTGAGCGTGGTGCCGGGCTGCGGCGTGATTTGCGCCAAAACCGTCGTCGGATCGAGGTACGTCGGCGCGGTGGGGCCAGTGCCGACGCTGACGATGGCGGGTCCGTTCGCGTTGTAGGTCACGTTGATGCTCGCGGAGCCGGTGTTGCCGCCTTGATCGGCGCTGTCGGTCGAGGTGGCCGTGAGCGTGTTCGCGCCCGGTGTGAGCGGCACGGTGGCGGTCCAGGTGGCGTAGGCATCAGAGGTCGTGGCGGCCACGCCATTGACCATGAGGCCGGTGAGTGGCGAGATGGTGTCTGTAGCTGTGCCGTTGACCACAATGCTGTTTGCGGTTGTGGTCGTGTTGTTGGCGGGGGCAGTGATCGTGATCACGGGCGTGCTCGCATCCTGCGTGGACGAGGCGGTGTTGCCAAAGGCGCTCGTGGCCGTGCCATCGGTGGCGGTGCCGCGATAATAATACGTCGTGCCGCTGGTGAGGCCGCTGAAGGTCACGCTGGCGCTGCTCGTCGTCTGCGAGGTGACGCTAGCGAAGTCGGTCGTGGTGCTGCGCTGGATCGTGTAACCGGTCGCGCCGGGCACAGCGGTCCAGCTCAGCGTGATGCTGGTGCCTTTGGTAAAGGCGGGCAGCGTCAAGGCCGGCGCGGGCATAGTCACGGTGAGCACGCCGCTGTCGCTGGTGGCGTTGCCGCCCGTGTTGGTGATGACCACATCATACGTCGCCGCGTCGGACGGCTGCACGTTGGTGAGCGTGAGCTTGGTCGTGTAGGCTCCGCGCACGACCAAGCTCGCGCTGTCGGTGACCTGCGTGAAGCTTGTTGCACCGCTCACATTGCCACCGTTGGACAGATTGGCGCCGTTCTTCCGCCACTGCACCGTCGGGTTGGCGCTCGGATAGCTGGTGAAGGGTGCATACAGCTCAATGGTTCCGCCTTGAGCCACCGCCTTCGTGATGAGCGGCGGGCCAATGTAGGGCTTGAAGTTCTCCGCGCTGATCGCGGTGATGCTGTTGGTTAAACTGGTGACGATGCTGGCATACGCGGGGTTCGCGATGAGATCGGTAGTTTCATACGGATCATCAGTAAGGTTAAATAGCTCGGGTGTGAGAACGTTGGCCACGCGACCACGGCGCAGTTTGAAGTCCTTCGTGCCGCCATTCACCGGATCGGTGAATTTGTTGATGGCAATCGGTGCCGCCTGATCCGTGACGAGCGTGGCATTGCCAGGGCGGAGAGTCGTCGTGGTGCTGCTGGTTGCTGTGAGGAGGTTTGGCCAAACATTCACGCCGTCGAAGGGCTTGGTATTCTGCGGCGTCACGCCAACTGCGGCACAGAGCGTGGGGAACACATCGCCGACCCACATGTATTGATGGCTGATGATGCCGCTGGGTAGCACGCCGGGATAAGAGATGCCCGCCACCTCACGCAGGCCGCCGTCGTAGCTGTCGCCCTTGTCACCACGCAGCGGATCATTGAGCGACCCTTTGGTTTCATCGCCGCCGTTGTCACCAAACCAAAGAATGACGGTATTGTTGGTGATACCTGCGGCATCTAGCGCATTCAGCACACGCCCCATCGCCTGATCCATACCATCCACAGCGGCGGAGATAAGGCGACGATTGGTATTGGTAACACCAAGATTTTGATACTTCGTGATCAAGTTCGCTGGGGCCGAAACAGGACCCTGGATCGAGTTAAAAGCCAGATGCAAATACATCGGCTTTGAAGGATCACGATTCTGAATATGAGCAATAGCCTTGTCTGCAAGCAGGTTCGGCGACCAGCCGCCGGTGCCTTGTGAATCGGTGTACTCACTCGGCCTATCCTGCTGCACGCCATTGAGCCACCAATCGGGAATATCGAGCGATTCGGGTTCCGCGCTGCGATGCGTGTAGTAGTCGATCGCTCCAGAATACTGGCCGTAGTGGGAGTCGAAGCCGCGATTGAACGGCGCATACTGCAGGCCCTCCTGGATGATGCGTGTGCTAACACCATTCACGAGCGTGAGGCTTGTGTTCTTGTCACTGCCGCCCATGTGCCACTTGCCGCACATGAAGGTCTGGTAGCCCGCTGCCTTGAAGGTCTGCGGCATCAGATGCTCGCTCAAATCGGTGCCGCGCACGTTATTCGTCGCGTGACGGATCGGATTTCGGCCGGTGAGCATGGTCGAGCGTGTCACCGAGCACACCGTCGTCGCGTAGAAGCGCTCAAGGCGGATAGAACCCGGACGCGTCGTGCCAAAGCTGTCCATGTTGGGCGTCTGGATCGGCACTTGGCCCGCAGGCGTGTGATAGCCCACATCGCCCCAGCCCTGGTCATCCGTGATGATGACGACCACGTTCGGCGCGGTCACGGTGGTGATGGTGATCGCAAAAGCCTTTGTGGCACTGCGAGTGGCCGAATCAGTCACTTTCGCCGTGAAGTTGAAGATTCCAGCCTGTGTCGGCGTGCCGCTCAAAACACCACTACTACTCAAGGTGATGCCATTCGGCAAAGAACCGCTGAAAAGACTCCAAACATAGCCCGTGCCGCTTCCGCCCGTGGCGGCGAAAGTCTGCGAATAAGCCCCCGTCGTGCTGCCATTCGGCAACGGCGATGCCGTGGTGATCGTCGGAGCTGGAGCGACCGTGTAGCTCGTCGTTGAAGAGGTCGTCGTGCCTGCACCGCCAGTGCCCGTGGCCGCAATGGTGAAGTTCACGGTGCTGCCATTCGCCTGTGCGGGAATCGTGGCACTCCAAAGACCAGCGCCGAGATCCGTCATGGCGATCACGGTAGGCGGAGCACCGCTCGTCGTGTTCACCACGATGTCATCAATGCTCACACGAGGCGCACGCGTCGGCTGTGTCACGGTGCCGCCCGCATACTGGAAGCGCATCCGCATGTTCGCCGTGCGCTCGCTGGCATCCAGCGTGTAGCGGTAAGGCTGCGCGGTGCCATCGGCCTTGGTGTTGAAGTTGTGATTGATCGTCGTCGCAAAGGCTGTGATCGGCGCGGCGCTCGTGTTCACATACGCGGCGGCATTTAGCACGAAGGTCGTGCCATTGGTGATGCTGCTCACCGAGGCGTTCGCAGGGAAATAATTGCCCGCGATGGCCGCCGTGGCGCTCGTGGCGGCTGCGTTCGCACTCATCGTGAAGTCCACATTCGGATTGATGGCCGTGATGCGTGCATTTGCCGGGATGGTGGTGCCCGTGCTGGTCACAAACATGCCCACCGCGAGCCCTGTGGTGTTTGTGCAGGTCACCGTGGCACTCCCGCTCGTCGTGCCGCCCGTCACATACACCGGCGCGGCGGATACCGCGCGTCCCGTGGTGAGTCCCGTCGTGCTGGCGCAGGTCACCGTCGTGCTGCCGGTGCCGCTGCCGGCTGCATTCGTCACCACGTTCGTCAGCGTCACCGTGCTGCCCGTCCAGTCCTCCGTGAGGCGTGTGTTCCACGTCGTGCCATTGTCTGGCGACACCTGAAAGGCCCACTGGTTGTTCGGCGAGAGACTGTTCAGGTCACGCGTCTGCACATAGAAATCCACGTAGCCCGAAGTGCCCGCCGCATTGATCACCGGCGAGGTCGCCATGGCCGTCGTGAGGCTCGCGGAGGCCGCCTGGAACTCCAGCGCGTTGCCATTGCCGGTGAGCGTCAAAGCCGTGCCCGGCGTGGTCGGAGCCGCGCTCATTACAAAAGTCGTCGCGTTCGTGATCGAGCTGACGGTGGCGTTGTTCGCCAAACCGGTGCCGGTGAGTCCCATGCCAACCACGAGACCAACCGTGCTATCGCAAGTCACCGACGTTACCGCCGCCGTGGTCGTGCAGTTCGTCAAAGTGATGCCATTCGCTGTCAAAGTGGCCGTCGTGCTCGAAGCCGTGGCCGCCGCGCTGATGACAAAGGTCGTGCCATTCGTGATTGAGCTGATCACCGCGCCTGCCGCCATGCCGGGGCCGGTGATGATCATATTTGGCCAAAGGTTCGCCGTGCTGCTGCTCACCACAGTCGTGCTGGTGCTCGTCGTCATGCAGTTCGTCAGCACCACGGGCGAGGTGCGGTTCGAGGTGAGGTTCGCCTGCCGCGTGGCACCCGCTCCGGCGGTCGCCCAGGTGTTCAGACCGCCCGTACCATTCCAGCCATTCGACGACGCCATCGAGAAGGTCTCACGGAACACATTCCCGGTCACTTGCGCCCCGAGATCATAGGTCAAAGTCACCCCGCTGATGCCGCCACCACTTCCAGCCGCCACCTGGGCTGTCACCACGGCCGGATCGGTGCTGCTCGGCGAGACCGGATTGATCGTGATGTTCGAAACGATCGGCGGAGGCACAAAAGCGATGCCGGAGAGATTGATGTCGAACGATGGATTGCCCGGGTCACTGCTCGCGATGTGCAAAACGGCTGTTTTTGTCCCAAACGTGGACGCATTGAACTGCACCGTGAAGGTCGAGGTGCCGTTGTTTGCCGCCACGGGCGTCGTTGGAGAGATGGTAACAGAGAAGTTGGCGCTGTTCGTGCCGTCAATGGTCACACCCGTGATGTCGAGCGGCGTGCTGCCGGTGTTCGTGATCGTGAAAGTCTTCGAAAGCGTGCTGCCGACATTCACATTGCCATACGCCACGGTGCTAAGGCCATCGGTGAGCGAGGTCGCGCCCTGTGCCACGGCGATCTGCGTGGTGAGCGTGGCGGTGCGCACGGCAAAGACCGGGAAGCTCGCTGTCTTCGCTTGATAGCTGATGATGCCCTGCGAGCCACGCGGCGGACCTTCGGCCACAGGCACGCTGTTGTTCACGCCCAGCTCCAGCAGCCACGCTTCGGTTTGCGTGCCTTTGTTCGACGTGGAGGACCAGTAAGCCGTCGCACGTGGCAAGGCGCGGAAGATCAAGCCCGTGCCGGTGGCGAGCGCATTGCTGCTCAGCGTGAAACTCACCCCTGGATTGATCGCCGTGATCGTCGGTGTGGTGGTGTGATTGATGTAAGTGCCTGCGATGCTGAACGGATCGATCACCGTCATGCCAATGACGAGGTCCGTGGTGTCCGAAGTCGCCACCACGGGGCTGCCGGACGTCACCGAGCATCCCGACATCGTCTTCGCGAACATCGTGCGATTGATCGCAGGCTTCAAATTGGTCGCCGTGCCGCCGCTGGTGGTGGCGAGCGAGTAATCCGTCAGCGTTTGCAGCTCTTTGATGTTCGGCATGCGCCAGTCATTGTAGCCGCCGAGCGTGAGCCCTTCCGCCCAGGCGAGCGCGGCTTCCCAGGTCATCGCCGTGCTCGGCATCTGCGTCCACATGAGCGAGGTGTCCGTGTCTGTGATCGTGGCATCGAGATTGTTCACGTAGTTGTGCGTCATGTTGTTCTGCGCCAGCCGCACATAGCGGGCGTGGTAGCGCAGCGTGCCACCCGCGCTCACCGTCTCCGCCTTTGGCTTCGGCCCCACGCCGCCACCGGAGTTCACGCACCAAACATTCGTCGTGCTGGCGCCAAAAACATCGCGTGACCACCAATACTCCGCCGAGGGCGAGGCAGGCGGGAAGTAGGTCGCGTTCATCGCCGGATTGCCCGTCTCGTAGTTAAAGAGACTCATCAACTCATGCGGATTCGGCAAACGCCAGTCGCTGTAGCCGCCGGTGGTCTGAGCTGACGCATTGTTGACCGAGTTTTCCCACGTCATCTCGCCCGCGTCGGCTTTTTGCCACATCAAACCGGTCACATTGTCAGTGATCGTGCCGTCGCCATTGTCGGTGAAGCTCTGCGGATTCGCGGAGGGAGTCGTCGTGTAGTCGCTGTCCTCGCCGAAGGTCGTCGTCGTGCTCACCACCTGGCTGGTGTCAGGCAGTTTCACCTCCGACCAAGCGCCCATCGGGTAAGCCGTGAGGCGGTTTGCCGGAGCCGTGCCCGCCGTTGGCGTGTAAGTCTGCGTCGTCGTCAGCACTGGGCCACTGAGCACACCGCCCACCAGTGCCTGCGCACGCCACGTCATCGTCAGCGAGCGAGGGTTCACCTTGCGATTGATCGTCCAGCACTCGTCGTAGTCCACGCCGCCCATGTTCACCCGCATCACATGCGCATCGGGCGATGCGGTAGCCATCGACACGGCGGTGAAGTTTTTGCCCGTCGTCGTCGCGATCGCCGGGATGCTCAGCACAAACTGCGTCGCATTCGTCACCGAGGTGACTCGTGCGCCATTGCTCACGCCATAACCCACCACCGCCAGGCCCGTCGTGAGTCCCGTCGTGCTCGCACACGTCACCGTCGTGCTGCCGTAAGTCGTC
>JBIKYV010000067.1:0-17885 GCA_044355075.1 Prosthecobacter sp. | reverse complement strand
CTATCTGGGATTTAACGTCAGAATCGATCTCGTAGAAGATGCCGAGGGCCAGCTGCTCCAAGTCCATACGGATGAAGGCTCCAAGCTCATCGGTAAGCACGGCTCCACCATGGAAGATATTCAGTACCTGGTGAATCGCGTGCTTCAGCGCCACCTGCCTGATGCTCCACGCATCCGCGTAGATATCGACTACTACCGAGCCATGAAGGAAGAGAGGATGGTCAATGATGCGCGTGAATGTGGAGAGCGCGTGCGGCTAACGGGTAAGTCTGAGACTCTGCCGCCGTTGAACAGCTATCACCGCCGTCTGATTCACAATCTCTTTGTCAACGATCCCGAGCTGCAAAGCATCAGTCTGGACAGCAACGCACGCTTCAAGCGCATCCAGATCCGCAAACGCCGTTCCTGAGAAGTTCTCATAACCTGACTTGATTGACCTTTGGCAGCCTGCGGCATCTTTACGAGACGGCTGAAGAGGATACCTGATGCTTGTTTGCATCTGAGTCTCAGCGGAAGACCATGTGGGCTTTTAGGGGCCGTGTTTCATCAAAGCTGACCTGCAATTGAATCGCCTCGTTCAGCAGCTTCATGTAGTGGCCGCAGGGGATCTCATGACCGCCAAACATGGCTAAATGAGGAGTCGTCCACTGGGTGTCGTGCAGTACGAAACCGCGGTCGCGCAGTCGCCATTGTAAGTGAGTCAGGGCCACCTTCGAGGCTTGAGTCTCTCGGCTGAACATGCTCTCGCCAAAAAAAGCACCACCAATGGCCACGCCATACACCCCACCGACCAGACGCCGACCGCGCCAGACCTCGGCGCTATGAGCATAGCCCAGCTCATGTAGGGCCTGATAGCTATCCAAGATTCTGTCATTGATCCAGGTCTCTTCTCGGTCAGCACAGGCGCGCATCACATCGCCAAAAGCTGTATTCCAGCGTAGCTCAAAGGGATGATCTCGCAGGTAGCGTGCAAAGCGGCGAGGAACGTGAAAATCGTGAACTGGCAAGATGCCACGATGCTTAGGCCGAAACCAAGACAAAGTGCCATCTTCATGCCCCATGGGAAAGGCACCGTCGCAGTAAGCACTGAGAAGCTGGAGCGGGGCGATCATGGCAGACGGTAGGGCAGGGAGCCCCAGCTAGAGCTAGCACTTTTGGTCAAGTTTGCGTTGGTTCGCCCGCCATCCTTTCCAGAGATACTTGGCCAGGATCAGGGCCTTGCGGGTAGGGTGCAGCTTCATGCGTTTTGCAAAAACCGGGTAGCGTTCAGCACGTAGTTTCCCCAAAATTTCCGAATAGATCTGCCCCATCATTTGGGAGGCTAGCAGATTGTTAGCATCTTCCGCAGGTAGCAGGCGTGCGGCTTCACGATAAAAATCAAGCGCTCGAAGGTATTGAAAATCCATGAGTTCAACAAAACGTGAGCTGTGTATGCCGCTCAGGATCTCTTGCTCGGTCACGCCATAACGGCGCAGGTCTTCTAGCGGTAGATAAATGCGACCATAATCACGCGCATCCTCACCCACATCGCGGATAATATTCGTCAGCTGCAGGGCATACCCCAGCTGGATGGCGTGCTCGCGCGTGGAAGCTTGGCTATGACCAAAGATGTGAACGCTGCACAGGCCGACGACGGAAGCGACCTTGTAGCAGTAGCCCAACAGATCCTGGTAGGTCTCGTAGCGCAAGGTACTGATGTCAGAGGCGACACCGTCAATGATTTCTGCCAGCCAGGCGCTGGGAAAGCCATACTTGCCTGGCAGACCCGCCACCTCATCCAGCACCGGATTGCCGGTGACCTCAGCGCTGAGTACACATTTTTTCCAGTGTGTTAGCTCGTTTTGCTTTTCCGACGCACTCAATGTGGTGGACTCGGCGATGTCATCAGCCACTCGGCAAAACGCATAAAAGCTGATCATATCTTGCTTTCGCTCCTGGGGTAGGCAGGCGAGCGCGAAGGCCAGGTTTGATTTGGCACGACGGGCGATCTCCGCCGTGGAGAGCTGACTACCGGGAGAAGGGGAAGACATCAGGAAAAAGAATAGGGAGCCACACCGCAGGCACCGACGAACGGCGCGGGAACCAAGGCTACGGCATGAAGCACCTGCTGCTCTAAAACACCGCCTTTCCCGTGGCAAGCTGGGAGATGACTGGATGTGTGAAGTCGCGATGGGGGCAATGCCTTGCTTGACCAAATGCTCACGCGGCTCACGTATGTTGTGCGTCCTGTTCAGGATAGTTCCTCCTAACCTCTCCCCATCCCATGAGCCAAATTGTTCCCACCATCTCCTCTGGCATTGCCGGTCCGCTCGGCCTGCTGCACCTGCCTCGTCTTTGGCAGAAAGCCACCCTCGCTGCCGCTGGCAAGCTGCATCCCGACTATCCCGGCTGTGGCAAAGGCTACGATGGGATGACCCTGGCTGCCCTGGGTATCAAGGAAGATGACTTTCTCGCCTTTATCCAGACCAAACCCACCTATACCCAACTGGAAGCCTGGGTGAAAGCCTACCCCGGTGTGAAGCTGACGCAGGCAGACATCTACAAGCACAACCAGAGCATCATGGGCTACATCCATGGCGATGACGTGCGCAAAGGCATTCTTTCCTCCGTGGGTCTGCCCGATGACGGGAGTGTGAACCCCGGCGCAGTCGATCTGAACAACCTGGATGACTGGCAGACCTTCTGGGCCACCGAAATCAAGTAACTCTTCCCCTGTATTGCTGGCCGCAGAGCCCGCCCCCGCGGATTCTGCGGCCTTCCTTTTTCCCATGAGCCTCACCCACATCGACGATCAAGGCCGTGCTAGCATGGTAGATATCTCGGCCAAACGTCCGCTCGCCCGCGAGGCCATCGCCCAGGCCTTCATCGAGCTGCATCCTGAGACCCTCGCTCTCATCCACACTAACGGGCTGAAAAAGGGTGATGTGCTAGCAGTGGCCCGAGTGGCTGGAATCCAGGCCGCGAAGCAGACGCCGTTGCTCATCCCGCTGTGCCACCAGATCCCCCTCAGCAAGGTGGCGGTGGATTTTCACTCGGAGCCTAGTGGCATCCGCATCACCACCACGGCCCGCACCACCGCTCAGACTGGGGTGGAAATGGAGGCGCTGACAGCGGCCAGTATCGCTGCTTTGACGATCTACGACATGTGCAAGGCTGTGGACAAAACCATGCGCATCAAAGACGTGCTTTTGCTCTCGAAGACCAAGGCCGAACCCTAATTCCCTCACTTTTTCTATGATCCAAACCGGCATCATCACCATCTCTGATCGCGCTAGCCAAGGTATCTACGAAGACCTCGGCGGCCCCGCCCTGCGCAATGCTGCGGAGGGCTACGGCTGGCTAGTTCATGCCGAGGTCATCGTGCCTGATGATTTGCAGGCGGTTCAGACGGCGGTGCGATCTTTGGAGGGGCAGGGCTGTGGCCTCATCCTGACCACGGGTGGCACCGGCATCGCGGAGCGCGATGTCACCCCCGAGGCTATTCGCGGTATCATGCGCGTGGAATTGCCAGGCTTTGGTGAGGTGATGCGCCAGCGCTCACTGGAGATCACGCCCAATGCCATCCTCTCGCGCTGCCTCGCAGCCGTGGTGGGACGTGCCCTCGTCATCGCCCTGCCAGGCAAACCTCAGGGTGCCGTGGACTGCCTTAGCTTCGTGCTCGGGGCCATCCCCCACGCTGTGAAACTGGCCCAGCGTGTGCCGACAAGCTGTTAGGGTTAACCATCATTCAGAATACGGCATGTCATCGGCGCTTGATTGCCGAATCAACGGCCGGCCAGAAGAGCTCGGGCATGTTCACGGGCGGATTCCAATTTGCCACCCAGCATCCGCGCTAGTTCCTCCACGCGCTCACTTTCTAACACCTCGCGAATGCTCGACTTGGTGCGGCTGTCTTCGATGTCTTTGGTAACGACAAAGTGACTGTGTGCCAGTGAGGCCACTTGCGGAAAGTGGGTGATGGCGATGACTTGGTGCGTCGTTCCCAGCGATGCCATCTTCCGCCCCACGGCTTCGGCGATGTTTCCACCGACGTTGGCATCAATTTCATCAAAAACCATGAGCGGCACGATGTCTTGCCGAGCTAGGGCACTCTTCACGGCGAGCAGTACGCGCGACATCTCTCCACTGGAGGCCGTGAGACGCAGTGGTTTCAGTGGCTCGCCAGGGTTTGGAGCAAATTGGAAATCGACTTCTTCGAAGCCGTGTCGGCTAGGCTCAGGTAGGCAGCTTAGGCGTACTTCGAACACGCTTTGCTTGAAGCCCAGGTCTGCGAGGTGGCTGGCGACTTCTTTAGCTAGTTTCGGCGCTGCTTTGGTGCGTTTATCGCCGAGTTTTTGACCCAGGTTGTCCACCTGAATGCGGCGCTCGTTGACCAGCTTGCCCAGGCGCTCCAGTTCATCGCCCCGGTTTTCGATCTTGGCTAGCCGTGCCTCTGCGTCGGCCTGAAAGTCCAAGATAGCCTGTACGGTGGGTCCATACTTACGCTTCAGGGTTTGTAGGGTCGCGATGCGCTGATCGAGCTGGGCTAGCTCCGCTGCGTCGATTTCTAAGCTTTCGGCATACTCTAGGACGCTGCTCTCTAGGTCAGTGAGCTCGATCAAGGCGGAGGAAAATCCTTCGAACATGGCGGAGATGCTGGGATCGATCTTCTCCAGCTCATGGATGCTTCGGCTGATCTCGCGTAGGGCATCCAGCACGCCGCCTTCTTCACCGCTGAGTCGGCTGGTGATGGCAGCGCAAAGTTCTGCCAAACGGGCTCCATTCGCGGCGATGCGATGGCGAGATTCGATTTCTTCCTCCTCGCCTGCTTTGACCTGGGCATTCGCGATCTCATTCACCTGGAAGCGCAGCATATCGAGCTGCTGAGAGCCTGCGCGCTCACTGTTTGCCAGATCTTCGAGCTCCGTCACCGCCTCGCGCCAGGCTTTCCACGCGGTTTGGTAGGCTGTTAGGCTGTCAGCTGCGCCGGAGGACTGGTCCAGCATTTCAAGCTGTCGTTCCTGCGAATGCAGGGACTGGTGATCGTGCGGCCCATGTAGATCCACCAGCAGTTCCCCGAGCGATTTCAGTACCTGGATGGTGACAGGGGAGCAGTTGACGAATTGTTTATTTGCCCCGCTGCTGCTGATGGTGCGTTTGATGAGTAGCTCACCCTCTTGGCAGGGCTCGAGTCCGGCTTCTTCTAGCACGGCATCGACCGCACCTACGTTCTTTAAATGAAAGCTAGCCTCGACAGTGCAGGTCTCTTGACCAGTGCGGATCAGGCTGCGGTCTGCGCGCTCGCCCAGGATCAGTTTGAGCGCTCCGACGATAATGGATTTACCCGCGCCGGTTTCTCCCGTCACGCCGACCAATCCCGTGCCTAGCTCCCAGGTCACGTCTTCCACGAGGGCGAGGTTACGGATTTTTAGAAAGGAAAGCATGGGGGAGAAGGAGAGGTGTTCGAGTGAGTATGAAAGGGCGAACTGCACTTTGCAAGGCTAGCTCGGTTGAAATCCACACACAGGGCGCGTTGTGCGGGGCTAGAGATGTCGCCTGAGCCATCGATCCCTCATGTCTAGCAGTGGAGGGAAAGGCGGTCTGCGATCCTCAGATGTCAAAGCTGACGGTGTCGCGTCTTTCTCTTTCCAGCACCTGAGCAAGCGAGATGTTGCCCAGCCAATCATCGACCTGTTGTCGCAGTTGGGTAAAGGCCTGCCCGAGCCCGCAGCCGCCTGGGATGCCACAATCGCAGCCACCACTGCGCTTTTCTGCATTGGCGCAGGTAATGGGCTCAAAGGGGCCATCAATTAGGGTGATGACTTCACGCAGAGTGATCCGTGTGGGTGCTTTCTGAAACTGATAGCCACCGCCAACTCCCCGTTTGCTGCGCAGCAGGCCGCCGTTTTTTAAGTTCAGTAAGATCTGTTCGAGAAACTTCAGAGGAATCTTTTCCCGTGTGGCAATGTCCTGGATGCCAAAGGTCGAAGTTTCTGGGTCACGTGCCATGGCCAAGAGGGCGCGCATGGCATATTCGGCCTTTTTGGAAAGTTTCATAAGTCTGCGTAATTCAGCACCGGGTAGGGTTCAAGAGGGAGTCTGCTTCGGTTGAACGTGCAGCTTTAGTGTTTAGTTCGCAAGGATTGTGCCGTTTTGAACACTCTTCCCGTTGAGGGACTTTTCGTTTCCCCGGATTGCATCCAAGGGAAGACCGTTAAACTTGAACCTCTGCCTTCAGCTTTTATGTGGAATGATCCTCTCATCTTCGAACCCATCTACCAGCAGCGCCCCTGGGGTGGGCGGATGATGCAATCTCTGTTGGGCCGTGAGCTGCCTCTTGATGGTGCCCGCTATGGCGAATCCTGGGAAATCTGCGACCGGGAGAAGGAGCAAAGCTACACACGTCTGGCCGATGGACAGCGGATGAGTCTGCATGATCTGTGGACATCACACCGCGAGGAGGTTTTTGGCAAGGCCCTCCTAAATCACCCTGCATCGCGCTTTCCTTTGCTGCTGAAAATCCTGGATGCCAGTGAGGTGCTATCCATCCAGGTGCATCCGCCTCAAAGCGTTGCTGAGGCTCTGGGCAGTGAGTCCAAGACTGAAATGTGGTATGTGGCGGCGGCCAACCCTGGAGCTAAAATTTACGCGGGACTGTGCCGCGGTGTGCAGCGTGATGATTTTGAGCAAGCGATCCAAGAGGGCACGGTGGCTGAGTGTGTGCAGGAACTCACGCCGATGGTGGGAGATACGCTGTTCATCCCTAGCGGCATGATTCACGCCATTGGCGCGGGTTTGTTGATCTATGAGCTCCAGCAGAACAGTGACACAACCTACCGCGTTTTTGATTGGAATCGAATCATGCCAGATGGCAAACCCCGCGAGCTCCACATCGCGCAGTCCATGCAGTCCATCGATTTCAGCATGACCGCTCCGGCGCTATTGCCCGCATGTGAAGATCAGCCCACGATTCGCTGCGACACCTTCGAGGTCTGGCAGCGCTCCGAGCTTCATGGTAGCCAACTGCGGGAAGGGCAGGGGAAAAACTTGATGATCACGGTGATCTCGGGCGCTCTGGAGCTAGAGGCACAAAGCTGGACATCTGGCACTACAGCGCTGGTACCTGCGGCGATGACACAAGAAAGGCGGCAAGCTTTTCATGTTAAGCCAGGCACACGTTGGTTAGAGATGCAGATTCCGGAAAAAACGGTCTGAGAGATTCCAAGGCACCTTTTGACAAGGAAGGTCATCCGGGCTGTATCATGAAAGCTTGATCCCACGTGGAAGCCACTCCCCCCTCCCAGCACCTTAGGCTCGCTCTCCTATTCTTCTGCACCGCCATGCCGATGGGGATCTGGAGTGTGCCGCTGGCGAATGTATTTGCCGCTCATGGAAAAGCGCATCTCGTGCCCTGGGTGCTGGCTACGACGGCGACGGCGGCCTTTGTCTCACCACTCTTCGTCGGGGCCATGGCAGACCAGCGCACGGCACCGACACGGTTGATGCGTTGGCTGGCTATCTTTACCTCCCTGACGCTAACGCTCACCTGCCTGACGCTAGAATGGCAGCTGACGGATGGCCTCGTCCTGATTTGTGCGCAGCTGCAATCGCTCGTGGCAACTCCCGTGTGGAGCCTCGCCAGCAGTATCGTTTTTTCACGACTGACGGATCCCAAACGTCAATTCGGTCCACTGCGTGCCTGCGCTACCTTTGGCTGGATGGCAGGCTGCTGGCTGATCAGCTTCGTCTTGCACTCGGATACTAGCCTGCGTGGTGGCTTCACGGCGGCTGGTCTTTGGCTTCTGGTCGCTGCCCTGACGCGTTTATTGCCGGATGTGCCTCCAGCCGATGCCGGACAGCGGCGCAGCTGGACACAGGTGCTGGGCCTGGATGCATTGCAGCTTCTGAAAAACCGCGACCATCGTGTGGTCTTCATCATCGCAGCACTCTATTGCATCCCGTTGGCGGCCTTTTACCCCTATACCGCGCTGCAACTGCGTGAGCTAGGCGTCGCGAATGTCTCTGCGGTCATGTCTCTAGCCCAAACTACTGAGGTTGCTGTGATGCTGTTGTTGGCCCGTGTCATGGCGCGATTCCGCCTGAAGTGGGTCTTTGCCTCTGGCATCGCCATTTGTGTGCTGCGCTATGGCTTAAACGCTGTGAATACACCGTCCTGGATCATGGTGGGCACTACGCTTCATGGTCTGGCCTTCACTCTGTATTTCATCACCACGCAAATTTACCTAGAGGAGCGTATCGACCCGCGCTGGCGCGTCCGCGCCCAAGCGCTTTTGACGCTGCTGATGAGCGGCGTCGGCAACCTACTCGGCTACCTCGGCGGCGGAGTCTGGCATCGCCTCTGCGAAGGAAATGAAGGCACCGACTGGACTCGCTTCTGGCTGGGGGAAACCGCACTAACCGCTCTGGTCTGCATCTTTTTCCTCTTCGCCTACCAAGGCAAACATTCTGCCGTCTGAGCGTGGATAGTAGCAGCAACAGCGGCGCGTTTGCTGAGCATGAAATTTGCCTGTTTGATGCTAGGATTTTCCACTGTGGCTGCCTTTGCTGCTGACATTGCTGCGGAGAAAACAGCTTCGGCCGTCCGCTTCGCCATCGGGGGAAACTGGATTTGCGACTACCAAATGCAGCCCGGAGAGCTTCCCGAAGGCGTGGCAGCATCTTTTGCTCACGGCGCACATTTGTATCCCATCTACTCGCCGAGCGGGAAAGTCGTCACCGGCAATCATCAACCCGATCATCCTTTCCGTGGCTTCGGTGTATTCCGTGGGCCGAATGGCCGAGTCGGTCACGAACTCCCAAGGGCACCACGAGCAGGGTCATCTGGATTCGCTGAGCGGTAGCTCGTCGCTTTTCAACGCGCTGCCTCCAGCGCAAAAAAAGAACGACCCTAAAAAATGTGTGAGATCGGAGCCCTGAGCGGCACATCAGAGACGAAAGCCAATCCCGACTCATGAACGCCGACGAAACCGATCTCACCACCCTGCTCGACCGCATCGGGCGCGGGGAGACGGATTTGTTTCTGCAGGTGGTGCGGCGGTATGAGTTGATGCTGCGCGGCTACCTGGCTGGACAACTCTACAACCTCGCAGAGGCGGATGATCTGGCGCAGGAGGTGTTTATCGCAGCCTGGCATGACCTTGATGGTTTTTGCCGTGGCGAGGACTTTGGGGCATGGCTCCGTGGTATCGCCAGAAACCGCCTCCTGGCCCATTTTCGCAGCCAGCAGCGCCGTGCGAACGCGGTGGAGCGCTTCCAGGTGGAGGTGGCTCGCATCGCTGAGCAGGAACTCGATGCCGCAGCCCGAAACGATGAGAGCCGCCGCTTTGATCGACTGCTGCACTGCATCTCCCGGCTGCCGGAAAAGCTGCGGCGCATCGTCCATGCCGGACTCGACGGTGTACATCCCGCCGCGCTGGCCGAGGAACTGCAAACCACCGTGCCCGCGATCTACCAGCTTCATTACCGTGCGAATCAACTGCTCCGCGAATGCATGACCAAGGAGGCCCACCCATGAATCCTGATCTTCAATCCTTTCTCCAAGCCTGGACCGGTGGATCGGATGTTTCCGATGCCGAGCGGGCACGACTCCTCCAGCGCCTCAAAAGCGACGAGGCGTTTCGCGCCGAATGCGCGGAGGAAATCCGCCTGCTGGGCATGATCAAAGCCGCGCAATCGCCTTCGCCACGCTGGCTCGATCTCCATGATGCCCTCGGCGTCTCGACGCCTGACACCACTGAGACGGCTCCGGATGACCTCGCGAGCCGTGTGCTCGATCGGTTGCGTTTGGAATCCTCCAAAAGCGCGAACAATCGCTGGTTCGCATGGCGTCCGCTCACCGCAGCTGCGGCGGGGATTGCATTTGGCATGTTCTGCACATCGATGGTGTTTGGGTTTGGTCCGCGGTCGGTCGAGAAGATAATGTCACTCTTGCAGGAAAGCTTTGAGAGCGAACCCGCGCCCTTGGTGCAGGGTGTGCCACCTGGGCAGGGCCTTTGGAGCGGAGATTACTCGGAGATCGTGCTGGAGTCTGAGGGCGTGAAACCTGGGGAGGGCAGCAAGATGGCGCGTCTGCTTCGTTCCGATTATGAAGGCCGCACGGTGCCAAGGCCGAGCCGTCAGGGCGATCTGATGCGGGCACTCGATGTGCGTCCTTTTTTGAGCGATGCAAAAGGCGGCGATGTGGTGATGACGCTGTCCGCGCAGTTCAATGCCGCGCCTTTCCCCGACTCGGAGCGCTACGATGGCATGGTGACGATTTACGCGCTCGGCGCTGACACGAAGCTTCACGGCGCGACAGAGGACAGCGTGAAGGAAGAGGCGCTCGCTTTCAGCGTCGGCGAGTGCCGCAACTTGGATCGCGATCCGGGCAGCTGGCAGGCCGCTGCCACGCGGTTGCTGCTTCCGCCCGGGACGGAGTCGGTGATGGTGAAGGTGTCCTTCCGCCGCATGCCGGTGGGGGGCGAATCTATGTCATCGCTACCCGAGTCGCTGACCTTTGCCGGGCACTTCGTGGATGACGTGCGTGCGTCGATTCGCATCCGCGAGGCCTCACCCCACCATCGAACTCAAGAGCTGCCGTGAAACGCTGCCATTCAGCATCCACTCGGATCTCCGCCTCGTTGCCATGAAACCAACCATCGCCACTATCACTGCAGTTCTGCTCACCGCATTCACCTCACTGCACGCCGCCGAGCCCATCACCAACTCCATCGGAATGAAGCTCATGCCCATCCAACCGGGCACGTTCACGATGGGCCAGGACGGGCCGCAGACCGACTATGAAATGAAAAAACATCCCGAGGAGTCGGATCGGGCGGACTGGGATGAGAAGCCCGTGCATCAGGTAAAGATCTCCAAACCTTTCCTCATCGGCGCCACCGAGGTAACCATCGAACAATACCGGCAATTCGATCCCGAGTATCGCCAAGGCAAGGGCTTGCCGGACGAGGCGGCCAACGGGATCAGTTGGCACAAAGCGGTCGAGTTTTGCCAATGGCTCTCAAAAAAGGAAGGCAAGGCCTACCGCTTGCCGACCGAGGCGGAGTGGGAGTATGCCTGCCGCGCCGGGACGACGACGGTTTTCAATACCGGGGACAAACTGCCTGATGGTTTCCTGCCGTGGTATACACGGTTTGGATACCCGAAACTGTTCCCCTGGAACTTCTACTTTCCGGACGGTAAAGGAGTGCCGGAATACCTGCCCATGGATGCGCAAGGAGCACCCCTGCGCTTGGCGGGCGATGGATTTGTGATTCCCGAGAAGGGTGTGGCAGTGGCAAAGAGCAAGCAGCCCTCGCTGCGGGTGGCACAGCGTTCGCCGAATGCCTGGGGCCTTTACGACATGCATGGCAACCTCTCCGAATGGTGCAGTGATTGGTATGGTCCCTACGAGGCCGGTGAGCAAAACGATCCGCGCGGACGAAGCGACGGGGACTTCCGTGTCTTCCGCGACGGGCCGCATTCGATGCTTTCAAGACTGGTGCGCAGCGCGAACCGCGGGGCATGGATTCCGGAATCCAGCGCGGGCATTTTCGGGTTCCGCGTGGTTTTGGGAGAGGTGCCGACAGGAGAGTTGCTCGCGCCGGTGCCACCACCGAAGAACGCGCAGGATGTGAAGCAGGAAGTGGCCAAGATCGCGATGCCGCCGCAGGACGAGCCGTTTTTCAGCGGCCCGAAGCCCTTTGTCAAAATCCCCGAAGGATCGGCGGGCCCGCTATTCTCCGCGCACAACCATAGCCCGGCGATCACTGAATGCCCAAACGGGGACCTGCTTGCCGTTTGGTTCTCCACCGTCTTGGAAGGGGCCACGGAGCTGTGCAATGCCGCCAGCCGTCTGAGGTTTGGCCAAAGCGAGTGGGAGGAGGCTTCTCCCTTCTGGGATGGGCAGGATATCAATGACCACGCCCCCAAGCTGTGGTGGGATGGAGACCAAACCATCTACCATTTGGCCAATGGCCACTCGGAGAACATCGTCCGCACCTCCACCGACAACGGCACCACTTGGTCGAAAGCCCAACCGATCTATCCGCAGGGGGAAACCGGCGCTGGAATGATCCGCACCCGGGAAGGAGCGCTCATCATCACACAGGATGTCGGGGTCTCGCTGCACAAGAGCAGCGACAACGGCAAGAGCTGGACTTCGGTCGGCGTCCGCCACCCGAAGGATGATCTTCGTCCGGGTGGCAAGGGAAGCCGGCATGCCGGGATTCATGCGCCGGTAGTGGAACTTGGCGATGGGAGGCTCATGACCATCGGCAGGCCGCATCCTGCACAGGTCGCCGCGTTCGGCGGAAAGGCCTTGTTAAGTTTCAGCAGCGATCAGGGCGAGACTTGGACCTATGCAGCCAGCGAGTTTCCGGCTGTCACTTCCGTCCAGCGCCCCGCGATGATCCGTCTCCGCGAAGGTCCCATCCTGCTGTGTTCGTTCACCGATCAAGTTCTCGATTTCTACAAAGGCAACCGCAAGGGTATGACATTCAAGAGCAAGGACGGCGAGTTCACCGGCTACGGCTTGTTTGCCGCTGTGTCCTATGACGAGGGCAAGACCTGGCCGGACCGTCGGCTGATCACCCCCGGTGGCCCGGCGCGTGAGTTGAGCACCATCAACCGCGGCACCTTCACGCTCAGCGATACGACGGCCGAACCGCAGGGCTACCTAGCCATGACGCAGACCCGCGACGGACGCCTCCAGCTACTCACCAGCAAGAACCACTACGTCTTCAATCTCGCGTGGATCAAAAACCTGCCATCCGCCCCGAAGGAGTGATCACCACACTGCCATGAAACACACATTCCTCCTCGCCACCCTGCTGTTCGCGCCCCTGGCCGCGCTACAGGCCGAGCCTGAATCCAGTCGTCAGCTACAGGCATTTCCGGGAGCCGAGGGCCACGGCTCCCTCTCGCGTGGTGGCCGCAGCGGGCGGGTGGTGCATGTCACCACTTTAAAGAAACGTGGCCCTGGCAGTCTCGCCTGGGCCATCAATGAGGTGAAGGAGCCTCGCACGATTCTCTTTGATGTGAGCGGTGTGATCGACTGCAACGAAAAGATCGCTTTCACCATCACTCCCGATAACGACCAGGTGACCATCGCGGGCGAGACCTCGCCGCATGGGGTGGCGGTTTACAACTACCGGCGTTTCGACATCAGCGGTGAGGACGTCATCCTGCGCTTCCTTCGCTTCCGGGGCACTCGCATTCACACGAAGAACGATCCCGACGGGCTACTCATGCTCGATGCGAAGAATGTCATCGTGGACCATTGCTCCTTCGCCGGTGCGTGCGACGAGACCTTCGACACAGTGCGCTACGAGAATGTTACTGTGCAATGGTGCGGCATCGATGCCTCGCGCAAGGCGGAGGCACACGCGGACTTCTTTGAGAACAACGGCCAGTGGCACAACTACGGCTCGCTGCATTCCAAATCCAAACGCATCACCATCCACCACTGCCTCTACGCGCATCAGTCTAAACGCTGCCCGCTCACCGATGCGGAGTCTGACGTGGAGGCCATCAACAATGTCATCTACAACTACTCCAACACCCAGCAGACCTGGGGTGCCGAGGGGCCGGGCCTCACCATCGTGAACTGCCTCTTCAAGCTCGGCCCGGATCGCCGGAAGAACGCGGTGCCCGTGAATCCAAACGCCCGTGTCATCCGCGGTTGTGTCTCGCGAGAAGCCGACAACCACCCCGGCCCACCAGCCCCCGACCAGGGTCCGGAGTCGAAACTCAGCCTTTCACGCATCGACACTGGTGAGGAAACCTTCAAACGTGTGCTGTCGCACGCGGGCGCGCTGCCGCACGATGCCACAAGCAGTCTGATGACCTCGGACACGCGGAACGGGACTGGCAAACAGGGTTACGAAGACCGCATCACCGCCGATCGCGAGGCCTTGGAGAAACCAGCGACTCCATTGCGCGATGCAGATCAAGACGGCCTGCCTGACGCATGGGAACTCGCTCGCAATCTCGACCCGAATCAGTCCGGCGATGGCTCGAAAATCACCACGGACGGCTACACCGAGTTGGAGCACTACTGTCACCATTTGGCTGCTCGCCGTATCAAGGACGCAGAGGCATTGAACATTTCAACCAAACCATGAAACTCACCCTCCTCACCACCCTGCTGCTCGCGCCACTGGCCAACGCACAGGCGCAGAGCCCAGTGTTCATTACGCCTGCGGTGCGTGCGCCGCGCGTGGAGTTTCATACGTTCAACAGCCAGGCGGCGAAGGTGAAGGTCAGCTACCATCTCTACACGCCGGAGGCTTACGACACGGAGAAGGAGCAGCGTTTCCCTGTGCTCTATTGGCTTCACGGAACCGGAGGCGGGCTAGCGGGCATCGCTCCGGTGTCAGCGTGGTTTGATGCGGCGATTCGTGAGGGGAAGATCCCTCCGATGCTTGTGGTTTTTCCCAATGGGCTGGCGTCGAGCATGTGGTGCGACTCGAAGGATGGCGCGGTGCCGATGGAGACCATCGTCATCAAGGAACTGCTGCCGCACATCGACGCGACCTTTCGCACCGTCGCCAAGCGCGAGGGTCGAATCATCGAAGGCTTCAGCATGGGTGGATACGGCGCGGCGCGGTTGGGGTTAAAGTATCCGCAACTCTTCGGTGCGGTCTCCGTTCTTGCGGGCGGGCCGCTGGATTTGGATTTCGCCGGGCCGCGCGCCACTGGCAATCCTGCTGAGCGCGAGCGCATTTTGTTCAGCACGTTCGGAGACATCGACTACTACCGCGCTGTGCATCCCATCGCCGTGGCGCAGCAGCAGGCTGAAGCCTTGCGCGGAAACGTTCGCATGCGAATCGCGGTCGGTGCGCTGGATAACACGGAACCGCTCAATCGTGCCTACTCTGAGCATCTCAAGAAGCTGAACATCGCTCACACTTTCACCGTCGTGCCTGGCGTGGGGCATGACACGCTTGCACTGCTCAAAGGGTTGAGTGAGGCGAACTGGGAATTTTATCGATTGTTGTCTGGCAACGGACCAACAGCCAACGTAGTCACCAAGCCCGAAGTCGCGAATGCCACCAAAGCTGCGAAACGTGCCTGGGAATCCGCACCTGATGAAAAGAAGACGCTTTGGCAGCAGCAGCGCGAAGCGTTGAAGCACATCGACCTCTCCGAGGACACGCAGCGGCAGATTATCATCGCGCGCGGTTCGCCGAAGCCCGACGAATATCACGCGCATCCGACCACGGCTATACTGGCAGACAACAAGACGATGTTTTGCGTCTGGAACATCGGCCACGGCGGTCATGCGGGGCCGATGGCTCGCAGCGATGACGCCGGGTTGACGTGGACGCGCATGGACGACGTGCTGCCGCCGAACTACGCCAACTTCAAGAACTGCCCGAGCATCTATCGCATCACCGATCCGCAAGGCAAAGAGCGGCTGTGGGTCTTTGCCGCACGCACTTTGACCGACAAGGAGAACCCGAAGCTCATCGAAGGCCGTCATCAAGGCTTCATGCCGCGCATCGTCAGCGAGGACGACGGCAAGACGTGGCGCGAGCTGCCGCCCATCGGTGGCCCGATCAGCAAGAACGATCCCTTCCGCTGCATCATGACCTTCTCCAGCATCGTGCGGCTGAAGGACGGCTCGCATCTCGGCATGTTCCATCGAGGCAGCGGCATCGGCGAAGAAGGCACCCTGCAAGTGCTGCAATCCATCACGCGCGACGGCGGCTTCACCTGGTCACCACCCACCGTGGTCTGCGACGGTACCAAGCTCGATGGCAAGCACCCCTGCGAACCTTATGTCTTCCGCTCGCCCGATGGCAACGAACTCTGCTGCCTCATGCGCGAGAATCGCCGCAGCGGCACCAGCCTCGTGATGTTCAGCAGCGATGAAGGCAAAACATGGTCGCAAGCCGCGGACGCACCGTGGGGCCTCACGGGTGATCGACATCACGGCATCTCATTGCCTGATGGCCGCCTCGTGATCGTCTTCCGCAACGCCTCGCCGAGATCGAAAGACAAAGGCGGCTTCATCGCGTGGGTCGGCACCTACGAAGACATCAAGCAAGGCAAGCCAGGCCAATATCGCGTGAGCTTGTTGAAGACCTTCAAAGACGGCTTCTACCCCGGCATCCATTTGCTCCCCGACGGCACTATCGTCGCCACGACCTACGCCACCTACCGCAAAGACGACGGGGGCTGCTCCATCGTCAGCGTGCGCTTCAAGATGAGCGAGGTGGATGCGCTGGCGGCAAAGGCAACATCAGGAACCAAACCATGAAACCCATCCACCTCTTCCTCCTACCTCTCATCCTTTCCGTGTCTTCGGTGCATTCCGTGGGCCAAACTACCGAACCCATCACCAACTCCATCGGCATGAAGCTCATGCCCATCAAGCCCGGCACGTTCACGATGGGCCAGGACGGGCCGCCGATGGAGGATTACCTGCGGCAGAAGCGGTTTGGAGAGATGCACAAGGACATCGACCGGATCGACTTCGATGAGAAGCCCGCGCATCAGGTCACGATCACGCAGCCGTTTCAAATCGGAGTCACCGAGGTCACGGTGGCGCAGTATCGGCAGTTCGATCCCGAGTTCAAAAAAAAGGATCCGAAGTCGAAGCCTGCCGATGGGGATGCTGCGAGCGGTGTGACTTGGGACAAGGCGGTGGCGTTTTGCGAGTGGCTGACCAAGAAGGAAGGCAAGACGTATCGCTTGCCGACCGAGGCGGAGTGGGAATATGCCTGCCGCGCTGGCACGACGACGCTTTTCCACACGGGCGACACTTTGCCAGATGCCCATCAGAAGTGGTTTGGTGAGGACAACTTTCGAGGTGTGTATTTCCCGTCGGGACCGATGCCGCGTGAGTATGACTGGCGGAATGTCGGGAAGCCCGCGGCGAGCTTTAAGCAGGGGCAGATCATCGGCCTCACTCATCCGGTGGAGGAATCGAAGGCAGGTGGCACGGGTTCCTTACGCGTGGCGCAGAAGACGCCGAATGCTTGGGGCCTGCACGACATGCATGGCAACTTGGCCGAGTGGTGCAGCGATTGGTATGGGCCGTATGAAAGCGGCCCGCAGACTGATCCGCTCGGTCGCGCCGATGGCGACTGCCGCGTGTTTCGCGGTGGATTTCACTCGTCGATGATCCGCTTCCTGCGCTCGGCGAATCGCGGCTCTTGGGTGACGAACTCTGCGAGCGAGCGCATCGGCTTTCGTGTGGTGCAGGGCGAGCTTCCGAAGGGAAAACTCATGCCCGTGGCCACGCCGCCATTGAACGCACAAAACGTGAGCCAGACAGCGCCGAACATCACGCCTCAAACAGTAAACGCGCCCTTCTTCGAAGGCCCGAAGCCCTTTGTTCGCATCCCCGAGGGCGCAGTCGGCCCTGTGTTCATCAGTCAAAATCATAGCCCGGCCATCACCGAGTGCCCGAATGGTGATATGCTCGCCGTGTGGTTCTCCACCATGGGCGAAACCGATCTCACCACTGCCAATGCCGCCTCGCGCCTGCGCTTCGGCGCGAAGGAATGGGAACCCGCCTCGCCCTTCTGGGATGCACAGGACGTGAACGACCACGCACCCAAGGTCTGGTGGGATGGCGACAAGACGATCTTCCACATCGTCGAAGGCCGACAGCATGGCGACATCGTCATCCGCCGCTCCACCGATAATGGCGTGACCTGGTCGAAGGCCGAAGTAATGCGGGCACACGGGGAGTCGGCCAGCAACCCCATCCTCACGAAGGCGGGCGTCATCGCGATCCCGTTCGACTCCGCTGGCCTGTCCATCAGCCGCGACAACGGCAAGACCTGGAGCGAGACCGGGCGGCATCGGCGCGGCTCCGAAGACATTCAGCCCGGAGGCAAGGGACCTTTCATGGCAGGCATCCACGGTCCTGTCGTCGAGCTGGCCGACGGACG
>JBIKYV010000207.1:0-5372 GCA_044355075.1 Prosthecobacter sp. | reverse complement strand
TCGAAGGGGCGCGGCTGTGATCTGCAGGAGACGGATCAGATCTTCGTGCGAGTGTAGGTAGGTTGCTAGCTTCACCGCATCTAGACCGGCGCTCTGAGCGAAGTCAATCGCGCCGCGCAGCACTGCATCTGCGGGGGTGGCCTGAAAGTCATGAAAGGAGCCCATGACTTTCACGCCCTGGGCGTGTGCGCAGGAGATGAGTGGTTTCATGTCCACCGCACTGCGTAACTCGATGTCGATCAGCGTTGCCAAATCTAATAGCGGCTCCATCAAAGCTATGCGTGCGGCTGCATCAGGGCTGCCTTGGCCACCCTCAGCCGGATGACGCGCTGTCAGCAAGATCGGTGTGTGATGTTCAGCCGCCTTCAGGGTCTCGCGTAGAGACTCCGGGGATAAGTTTAGCGTATCTAGCCGAAGCTCGATTAGGTCGCAGGTTGTTTCGCGCTCCAAGGCTGGCATTGCTGTCCAGGCCTCCAGGGCGGAGGTATCCGGGATCACCCCGACGGTGAGAGGTCGAGTGGACTGCAGAGGGCTCTGGGTAGAAACAAGTTGTGCCATTCGCTAGGAATGTTGTAAATTTAATGGAAACGAATTAAGTGGAAGCTTCCTTCCTTAACATGCTGGGGCGAAGACGGGAAATCAATTTGCAGCTGATAGAACTGCACGGCCGCATCCTCCTGGCCTTCCTCATCTGGTTGTGCTCCCAAGTTGGCGAAGGACTCTGCGCTTGATCACTTTTCGTGCTTGTGACAGGTAAGGCAGCACCATGACCCGCGCTGCTCTTGCCATTCGACGTTTTCGGCTAATTGCGTTGTCGGAGGCGGTGTCTTATTTGTTGCTATTGGCGGTGGCTATGCCGCTGAAGTACATTTGTGATTGGCCGTTGGGGGTGCGGATCGTGGGAATGATCCATGGACTGTTGTTTATCTTATTTTGTGTGACGCTGGCCTGGGCGATGCAGCTTGGGCGCTGGCCCTTGCGGCGGGGTGTGTCGATGTTCCTTGCCTCGTTTGTGCCATTACTGCCTTTCTGGCTGGATGCCGAATTGCGCCGTTGGGAGCATGAGACCGCTCAGGGTGAGGGCTAAGCCTAGCTGATCTTGAGATAGGTGCCCAATCGTCTCGTAGGCCGTTGCTTTTGCTAACGGGCCTTTTGTTTAGAATTCCAGGAATAGCGGAAAAATATCAAAGCTTGGCCCGATCTTTGCTTGCAAGAAGCCTTGCCTCAGTGAAAAAGGGCAGAGGCCAGTCACCGGGGCCCCGACCCAACCATGGCAGATCAAGGACTCTATCAAACGCAGACGCAGAAGCTCGCCATCGGGCCGCAGATGCAGCAGAGTCTGCAGATTCTCCAGGCACCCACGCTGGAGCTCAGGCAGATCATACAGCAGGAGATCGAAATCAATCCTGTGCTGGAGCTGGAGAGCCCAGAAGTTTCTTTGGACGAGGCTGTTCCCGATGATCCGGACAGTCGGGAGGAAAGGGACGAGCTGGACGTGATCTCTCAGATGGACGAGGAATGGCGGGAGTACTGGGCGCAAAGCCGCATGCAGTCGGGTAATCGCACCTCCGAGGAGCAAGAGCGCTGGCAATTCCTGATGGATAGCATCGTGGCACCGACGACGCTCCAAGAGCATCTCATTTCCCAACTGCGCACCGCTGAAAATGCCGACACTGCTTTGATCAAAGAGACCGAGTTCCTGATCGGCAGTCTAGATGACCGTGGGTTTCTGAATACGCCTGTCGAAGAGCTGAGCTTGCAGCACGGCATCCCACTCGATGATCTGCAGCGAGCTAAAAATCTGCTGACCTCCTTCGATCCTGTGGGCGTCGGTGCTGATGACCTGCGCGAGTGCTTGCTGATCCAGCTGGAGCGCTTGGGCAAGCGCCAGGGCCTCGCCTACCGCCTGGTGGATATGCATTTGGATGATCTGGCCAACAAACGCTATCCTGTGCTCTCTCGAAAGCTTGGCGTGCCGATGGATCAGATCTCCCGTGCGGCTGACTTCATCAGCACCCTAGATCCGCGCCCAGCCGCGCGCTTCACCGCCAGCTCGAACAACTATGTCACGCCAGACATCATTGTGGAGCATCAGCTCGGTGAATGGGTGCCGGTGATGAATAATGATGAGCTGCCTCACTTGCGCCTTAGCCATGCCTACAAGGACATGCTGAGCCAGCCAGAGAGCAGCGCGGAGGTGCGCAATTACATCCGGGATAAGCTGCGCAGCGGTAAGTTCCTGATTCGCAGCATCCAGCAGCGCCAGCAGACGATTTTCAAGATCTCTTCACAGATCTTGGCCCATCAGCGCGAGTTTTTGGAAAAGGGTACCGGTTTTTTGCGACCGCTGAATATGGCCAAGGTGGCGGAAGAGGTGGGCGTGCACGAGACCACTGTCAGCCGCGCCATCGCCGGGAAATACATGGCCACGCCGCATGGTGTCTTTGAGCTCAAGTTTTTCTTCAGCCACGGAGTCAAGACCGACTCGGGTGAAGACCTGAGCAATACTAGTGTCAAAAATGCCATCGCCGACCTCATCAAGACCGAGCCTAAGGCCAAGCCTCTAAGTGACGATAAGCTGGCGAAGATACTCGACCAGCAAGGCATCAAGGTCGCGCGGCGCACCGTGGCGAAATATCGCGAGGCGCTCGGCATCCTACCCAGCCACCTGCGGAAGTCTTTTTCTTGACCCTTCGGTGGCTTACCGGCCGCGCTTCAGACCGGCGGTGAGCTTTTCGCCGGCGGTGCGTAGGGTTTCTTCTTTTTTAGCGAAGTGGAAGCGGATGTAGCGGTGCTCAGGCTCGCGGAAAAAACTGCTCCCAGGCACACCAGTGACGCCTACCTCGCGGGTGAGCCATTCGGCGGCGGTGGTATCGGTCGCGAAGCCAAGGGGTGAGATGTCCAGCAGGGTGTAGTAGGCCCCTTGAGGTTCAGTGAAAGTGAGGCCGGTGCCGCGCAGGCAGTCGAGGAAGATATCTCGCTTGCGGTCGTAGTCACGTTGCAGTTCGGCGTAATAGTTGTCCGGGAACTGGAGGGCTGTGACAGCAGCCTCTTGTAGCGGCGCAGCGGCTCCAACGGTGAGAAAGTCATGCACTTTCCTGGCTCGGGAGATCAGGGTCTCGGGGGCGATGACGTGCCCGAGCCGCCAACCCGTGATGGAGTAGGTCTTGGAAAGTGAGCCGCAGCTCAGGGTGCGCTCCCACATGCCCGGCAGCGTGGCGAAGTAGGTGTGCTTGTGCGGGGCATAGACGATGTGTTCATAGACCTCGTCCATGAGCACGAAGGCATCGAACTCCTCTGCGAGACTGGCGATGTAGAGCAGCTCCTCGTGGGTGAAAACCTTGCCGCTTGGGTTGGCTGGATTGCAAATGACGATGGCTTTGGCCCCGGAAGCAAAGGCATGCCTAAGTTCGTTAGGGTCGTAGGTGAAGTCAGGGGCACGCAGCGGCACATGCAGAGGCACGGCACCGGAGAGGATGGCGTCGGCGGCGTAGTTTTCGTAAAAGGGCGAGAAGATGATCACTTTGTCCCCTGGATCACAGGCGGTCATCATGGAGACCATCATGGCTTCGGTGCTGCCGCAGGTGACGACGAGATGCCGGTCAGGGTCGATTTCGAGGCCGGTGAAGTGCTGGTGCTTGGCGGCCAGTGCTTGGCGGAAGCGCGGAGCGCCCCAGGTAACGGCGTACTGGTGGTGTGGTCCGCGAATGGCGGTGGCCAGAGCGTCCACGAGTGTTGCTGGCGGATCGAAGTCAGGGAAACCTTGGGCGAGGTTGATAGAGCCATGCCGGTTCGACAGGCGGGTCATCTCACGGATGACGGATTCGGTGAAGACCTCGAGTCGGCGGGCGGGCTGGGGCATAGGTTGGGTAGGGATCACGCAGCCTTCTTTGTCTCGGCCTTTGTCTTCATGCGGATGTTCAGCATTTCGACAAAGACGGAGAAGGCCATCGCGAAGTAAACGAAGCCTTTTTGGAAGTGCACCTGGAAACCTTCGGCGATCAGTGTGGTGCCGATGAGCAGCAGGAAGGACAGTGCAAGTACCTTCACGGTCGGGTGGCGGCTAATGAAGTCGCTGACAGTGCCGGCGAAGATCATCATGAAGCCGACGGCGACCATGACGGCGATGACCATGACCATAATGTGGTCCACCATGCCCACGGCGGTAATGACGGAGTCCAGGGAAAAGACGATGTCCAGGATAGCGATCTGAACGAGGATAACACCGAGGGCAGCGCGGCCTTTTCCCGCGCCATGGCTTTCGTCTTCTTCCATGCCCTCGACCTTGTGGTGCAGTTCCTTGGTACTCTTCCACAACAGGAAAAGACCGCCTAGGATGAGGATGAGATCCTTGCCTGAAATTGCATGATCGAGAACGGCAAAAATAGGCTCTTTTAACTGCATAACCCAGCTAATACAAAGCAGAAGCAGGATGCGTGTGACCATCGCGAAGGCCAGTCCGAGGAAGCGAGCGCGCGGACGCTCTTCTTTGGGCAGTCGATCGACGAGGATGGAGATGAAGACGATGTTATCGATGCCGAGGACGACTTCCATGACCGTTAGGGTGAGGAGAGCGATCCACGCCTCGGGCGAGGCTATCCAGGACATGTCGAAAGGATTCAGGGCCAACAGGGCAGGGAAATCAGTCATGCGCGCGGAGCCATAGAGGAGACAGGGCTGCCCGCAACTGTGGAGACTGAAAATGCGCTTCTTGGGGAGGGCGTAGTCAACAAAGCATGGATGCCAAAGTGTCTGAGGCAGAAATTTCCAGCTTTAGCAATGAGGGTACCCTAGCGCCCTAGTTCTAGCTGGCAGCGCTGCTAGCACATTCAGCTTTGATCTCTTCCAGCTCGGCCCAGCGGGTGAATTTGGTTTCCAGCTCGGCCTTTTTGGCATCTAGTTTTGCAACGTAATTTTGGATCTCTGCGCCTAGTTTCACGATGAGTGCTGAGTCGTTGAGTCCGGCCTCCATTTCGCTGATCTCGCTCTCCAGCGTGGCGATTTGGCCTTCCAGCTCGGCAAGTTCCCGCACTTCCCGATTGGTCATTTTGCGCGGTTTGCTGCTGGGCGCGGGTTTCTCCTTTTTGGGCACGGCGGTGACATAGGCGATCTCGGCAGCGGCCTGTTTGGCGCGTTTTTCCTGGTAGTAGGTGTAGTTCCCCGCGCATTGGTGGATGCGGCCTTGGCCCTCGAAGGCAATGAGGCGGTCGCAGACGCGGTCGAGGAAATAGCGGTCGTGGCTGACGACGAGCACGCAGCCCTGGAAAGCGAGCACGGCCTCTTCCAGCACGCGCATGGTAGCCAGGTCGAGGTCGTTGGTGGGCTCGTCCAGGATGAGGAAGTTGCCGCCGCGCCGAAGGATTTTGGCCAGC
>JBIKYV010000066.1:0-18033 GCA_044355075.1 Prosthecobacter sp. | reverse complement strand
ACCTGCGTTTTCTGGGGCGCTGGGGCATCAGTAATTCCCGTGTATTTGAGATTGCCCCACGGACTTCGATACCTAGCAGCGGCACCAACACCCAGCGAGATAACGCACAGGCTATCACTCTCGATACGGCGATAGAAGGCCACTTCGCATCCTCCGCACCACTCTGGTTTCGCTTCCAAGCTCATCGTGATCAGCCACTCCAAGCCCACTACAACGGCCACCGTTACGACACACGTACCGAACTAGTGGCCACCGTCTTTGATACGAAAGGGCGCGAGCTTGCCCGCATGAAGAACAGCAAGCTCAGCTTCACCCCTCCCGCCAACGGCGATTACTGGCTGCGACTTAGTGAGCTCATGCATCGTAGCGGCGACGAATTTGGCTTCCGCCTGACTCTCAGCCCAGCAAAGCCAACAAAGGGCGACTCATCTCACCGCCAAGGCATCCGCCGCATTCAAGTGCCGGAAACCGTGCAAGGCAGCTTTGATGATAGCGCAGCTAGCTTCGAGCTCGCCGTCAAAAAAGGTGACGCTTTTAGCATCCAGGTCCTTTCACATCAGCTCGGTCATGCCACAGACCCCCACTTGATCATCGAGACAGTCAAGCCAGACGGTAGCACCGCAGCACTCGCCGAAGTCGCTGATGCTCCTGCTCTTGCCCCCGCACCTAGCATCCGACTCGAGAATCGCGACCCTGTCTTTGCCTACGAAGCCAAGGCCGATGCCACCCTGCGACTTCTGCTCAGTGATAACTTCGCCACCCAGTTGCCCTTTGAGCTAAGCCTGCGCCGGGACAGCCCGCGTCGGCTGATTGCGCTCCAAGCCCAATTGCCAAATGCAGCCAACGTCCGCAGCGCCCAGCTAGGCACGGCCAATGTCATGCGTGGCGGCATCCTTGCGCTCGAAGTCGCCGCCTTGAACCGCACTAGCCTGAGTCCACCAGTCGAGTTCAAAAAAGAGCAATTGGCCGAAGGTCTAACCTGCCTCGGCGGCTTTATCGGCAGTGGCCAGTCAATGGGTTATATCGCTTTTCAGGCTGCACCCCACGCCCCCGCAAGCGGCACATCGCTCAATCTTCCCAGCGAGTCTGCCGGCGTGCTTTTTCCCGTCGCAGATACCACACGCGATTCTGTGCTCATCCGCTACGGCGGTCCACCTGCCGTTGGTATCAGCACCTTGAGCACACCTGCCCTCGTCCAAACGCTAGGCCCAGAGACCTTCACTGCCCCGACCGATGGCAAAGTCGACATCCCCCTGCAAATCAGCCGCCATGCAGAGTTCACGGATGCCCTCAAACTCACTCTCTATGGCCTTGGCGATCCCACCAAAGCGCCCACTGTCGATATCGCCCCCAAAGCCAACAGCGGAAAACTGGTGTTCGACCTAAAGCCACTCAAGCTCAGTGCCGGCGATTACGGGCTCATTCTGCAAGGCCCCGCAAAAATGAAAGTCCAACGGCTTGCGGAAGAATTGGCAAGCGCAGAGCGAAAGGCCAAAGCTGCTGCTGAGGCACTGCAACAAGCCAAGACCGCCCCCGCGCCACAAGCAGCAGAAGGTGTCAAAGCCGCCGAGAAAGCCAAGGCAGATGCAGACAAAGCCGTGCAGGACCTCACCGCCAAAGCCAAAGCTAGCACTAAAGACGCCACTTTTTTGATCTGCTCCAATCCTATTCGCCTTCACCTTACCGCGCCAGCCAAGCCATGAGAACCGCTCTTTTTCTCAGCCTATTCACGCTCAGCCTGCACGCCGCGCCCATCGACTTTGACACCCGCATTCTGCCTTTCTTAAAAGACAACTGCCTTCCCTGTCATAACAAAACGACCACCAAAGGTGATCTCAACATGGAGACCACCGCCCTCATGGAAAAAGGTGGTGAGAATGGCAGGGGCCTTATCCCTGGAAAAGGTGCCGATAGCCTCATTTACCAAGCAGCCGCCCAAAGCTGGGACTCCGAGATGCCACCCAAGAGCAATAAAGTGGGCGCCGTAGAGCTCACCAGCGCGCAACTCACCCTGCTCAAAGAATGGATCGACCAAGGTGCCACCCCATCGCCCAAACGTGACAAAGTCATCCGCTGGGAATCCCTGCCCACCAACGTCCAGCCCATCTATGCCCTGACAGCTACCACCGATGGCGAGTTCGCTGCTGCCGCCCGTGCCAACCAGATCAGCCTCTATCACTTACCCACCCAGCATCTCATCGCCAAACTAGCCGATTCTGACTTACCACAGCCTGGCCTAGCCCATCGAGATCTCGTTCAATCAATCGCCTTCAGCCCAGACGGCGAATGGCTTGCCACAGGAAGCTTCCGCGAGGTCAAGCTTTGGAAAAAGCAGCCTACAGCCCAGCAAGCCCACCAACTCAAAAGTAGCCACCCCAAGCTGAACGCCACCCAACAGGCCGACCTCAGCATCAAGCTCACGCAAACTGCCAATGGCAGCCTCGTCGCCCACATCCGCAGCGATCTTACCAACACCCTTGTCACCCGTCAAAAACAATACCAGGCCACACGCAGTAGCCTAGAGGTCAGCGCTCGCACCGAGCTACTCAAGCGCGCCGAAACCCTGCTTACCGAGCAAACAGCCCGCCTCAAAAAAGCCCACGAATTGCTCGCCCAAGCCAAGCAAAACCTAGCTAACCAAATCAAGAAATCCCCACCGCAACCTTCTGCCACAGCCCCCAGCACCGAAGCCCCGCTGCAAGCAGCTCAAAGCGCCGTCGCCGATGCCGAGAACGAGATCCAGAACGTCACCAGCAGCGAACAAAAAGCCAAGCAAGCCCTCACCAAAGCCAAGACCGATCTAGCAAGTGCCCAAGTCGCCGCCACGCAAGCCACCGCTGCCTTGCAAAAGCCTAGCGCAGCCATGCAAAAAGCGCGCAGTCTGCAATTCAGCGCCAACGGCCTCGAACTCATTGCCACTCTCGAAGATGGCAGCACACGTACCTGGAGCACGCTGGACGGCACGCCCATCACTCCAGGCAGCACCGAAATCCTTTGGAAGCTAGTCCGCCGCCTCGGCACCGGCGATGGCCGCTCTCCCATCAGCGACCGCGCCAATAGCCTCAGCTTTAGCCCAGATGGTCAAACCCTGGCCGTCGGCTCCGGTGAACCCTCTCGCAGTGGCGACATTACCCTCTGGAACATCGCCACGGGCACACTCAATCGCACCTTAGCCGAACACCATCTCGACAGCATCCTAGCCCTCGACTTCTCGCCTGACGGCAAGCTACTCGCCTCTGGCGGAGCCGACAAAGTTCTGCGAGTCACCGACGTTCAGAGCAGCAAGATCCTCAAAAACTTCGAAGGCCATACTCACCATGTCTTGAGCCTTACTTGGCGTGCTGATGGCCGCGTGCTCAGCAGCGCTGGAGCGGATAACGTCGTCAAAATCTGGGATTGGACCACCGGCGAACGCCGTAAAAACGTCGATGGCTGGGACAAAGAAGTCACCGCCATTCACTACCTAGGTGCCACCGATCAAATGGCGACCAGCGCCGGAGACCCTCAGGTCCGCCTCATACGCACCGAGGGCACTGAGGTCAAAAAGCTCACCGGTGCTAGCAGCTTCCTTCACAGCCTCTGCGCCACTCAAAACGGCGAGCGTATCCTCGCCGGCGACCAGCAGGGCATCCTCCGCCTCTGGGACAGCAGCACCGGCAAAGAGCTAGCCATCTTCTTGGCCAAATAACACTTCAGGAGCTACCTCAAAGACATCGCAAAATCGGAGTTATTCTGAGCAAATGAGGAGGCCTGATCGAACTAGCATCGTTTTACTTGGCATCGTTGTCCGTTAGGCTTCGAGAGTCATGAAAACTATCCAAGTCTATGATCCGCCGATGTGCTGCTCCACCGGCATCTGTGGCACTGATATTGATCCTGATCTCATCAATTTTGCCGCCATGCTCTCGCAACTCGGCATGTATAACATCAAGATTGAACGCTTCAATCTCGGCCAGCAGCCGATGGCCTTTGTGCAGAATCCGGCCGTGCAAACCTTGCTTAACCAGGAGGGAGTCCAAGTGCTGCCACTGATCTTCTGGGATGGTGAGGTGCATCTCAAAGGCCGCTACCCCACGAAGGAAGAACGCCCTGGCTGGTTTCGCGCTGCACTCGGCAAACAAGAGGCCGCATCATGAACCTACCTTTCTATCAACCTGATGCGGCGAACTCGACGCGTTTTCTTTTCTTCACCGGCAAAGGTGGCGTGGGCAAAACTTCCCTCTCGTGCGCTACGGCACTGAAGCTGGTCGATGCAGGCAAACGAGTGCTTTTGGTTAGCACAGACCCAGCTTCGAACTTGGATGAGGTACTAAACACAAAACTCACGAACCAGCCAAGCCCTATCGCGACGGCACCGGGTCTGGATGCGATGAACATCAATCCCGTCGAGGCAGCCGCCGCGTATCGCGAGCGTTTGATTGGCCCAATGCGTGGCCAGTTACCCGAGGCGGCGCTGCGCAGCATGGAGGAGCAGCTTTCGGGCTCCTGCACAGTCGAGATTGCAGCCTTTGACGAATTCTCGGGGCTGATCGGCAATCCCAAAGCCGCGAAGGATTACGATCATGTCATCTTCGACACCGCACCGACCGGCCACACGCTGCGCTTGATGAGTTTGGCAAAAGCCTGGGATCAATTCCTCGACAAAAACACCAGCGGCACCTCCTGCCTTGGACCCTTGGCCGGATTGGAAAAGCAGCGTGTTGTTTATGAAGCTACGGTCCAAACCTTGGCGGACGCTTCGGCCACGACACTTGTGCTCGTGAGCCGCCCCCAGGGCGCGGCATTGCGTGAAGCCGAGCGCACATCCAAAGAACTGCGCATCATCGGCGTGGGAAACCAATGTCTCGTTATCAATGGCACCTTTGAAACCACGTGCCCGGAAGATGTGACGGCGCAGGCGATGCAGCAGCGCGGATTGTCCGCTTTGAACGCATCCGCTGAGTTCATCAGCTCCATGCCGAGTTTCATCGTGCCACTGAGGCCTATCAACATTCTCGGCATTGATGGCCTGCGTGTGCTGTTGAGCAGTGATGGGCAAGGCCATTGTGTGAAAGCAGATGAGAGTGGCTGGACACCGCCCGCCATGGAAAGCCTCGAAGACCTTGTCGCCACCATCGAGAAGCAGGGCCACGGTGTGATCATGACCATGGGCAAAGGCGGTGTGGGCAAGACCACCGTAGCCGCCGCCATCGCCGTCATGTTGGCAAGACATGGTCACTCCGTCCATCTCAGCACCACCGATCCCGCCGCGCATGTGGCACAGACTTTGCACGGCAAGGTGGATGGTCTCACACTCAGCAAGATTGATCCCGCTGCGGAAACTGCCGCTTATCAAGGTGAGGTCATGCTAGCCCAAGGTGCAACGATGGACGATGCCGCTCGCGCCTTACTCGAAGAGGATCTGCGCTCGCCATGCACGGAAGAGATCGCCGTGTTCCGAGCCTTCGCGCGTGAGGTTGGCCAAGGCACAGGCCGTTTCGTCGTCCTCGACACCGCGCCTACCGGTCACACGCTACTCCTGCTTGATGCCAGCGAGGCCTACCAGCGCGAGCTTGAACGCCAGGCCCGCAACACGCAGCCGGAGGAAGTGCTCAAACTCCTCGAACGCCTACGCGATCCATGTTTCACACACATCCTGCTCATCACTCTCCCCGAGGCCACGCCTGTTCATGAAGCCGCCGCCTTACAGGAAGACCTGCGCCGTGCCCGCATCGAGCCCTTTGCATGGGTCATCAATCAAAGCTTACTCCACAGCGGATCGTGTGACCCCCTGCTGAGATGCCGCGAAGCCTTTGAGCATCGCTACCTGCGTGAGGTGGTAGAGCAACAAGCCAAGCGTACGGCCTGGCTCCCATGGCAGCCGGAGGAACCCATCGGCCCAGATGCACTTGCTCATTTGGCAGCATCCAGCCTCCAACCTGCGCTGCCATAAGATTTCCATGCCATGGGGGCGGAAAGCCGCCTTAAATGACCTGATTGAGGAGGATCTACGCAAACCAACGTGGAAATGAGATCAAGAACATACGGGAACAGTGACATGGCCTGCGAGGACTGCGGGCCTAACGCGTCCGCCGCACTGTTTCGTGCTGTCTAACCCGAGTAGCACCTTACTCGGTAGGGGGAGGTTTGCCTTCTCCGAGGAGGCGGATGTGGCGCTCGACGAGGGGTAACCAGAGGCTGACACGAGTGCCCTGGCCGACGCGTGATTCGATATCAATCTCTCCGCCGTGCTCGCGGATGATGCGGCGAACAATGAGCAGGCCAAGGCCGGTACCGGTAGGACGAGTCGTGGAAAAGGGCTGAAATAGGCGACCCATCTGCTCAGCCGTGATGCCCTTGCCCTTATCTTCAAAGGCCAGACGCACTTCGAAGTCAGTGTAACTGCCACTAATGGTCAATGTGCCGCCTTTAGGCATGGCTTGGGCAGCGTTGCGAATCAGATTGTAAACGGCCTGCTTCATCTGGTCTGGGTCCAGTAACATCTCAGGCATGTCTTTGCGTAAGTCGAGCTTCACGCTCACTTTGGACTGATCCAATTCGGGCTTCAGGAAGCGAACGCTTTCCTCCACCAGATCGGCGACACTCCCGCGCTGAAGTTGCGGCTTGGTGGGGCGGATGGCAGCCAGGAACTGGCTGATGATGGTGTCCATGCGCTTGATCTCGCCACTGGCAATGTCCAAGTGCTCACGCAGAGCATCGCCAGACTTGCCAATCTTTTTCAACCGACGTTCCAGCAGTTGCAGGTGAATGGTGAGGGAGTTCAGCGGATTACCCAGCTCATGAGCCACGCCGGCGGCTAGTAGCGTGAAGGCATTCAAGCGCTCGCTTTCAAGCTGCTGCTCGGTGCGCTTACGCGTCTCGGTGACATCGCGAATGAGCATAACAAAGCCGAGCGGTTGGTCGTCGTCGATGCTAGTGATGTAGAAGTTGAGGTAGCGGTTCTCGGGATAAAAAACCTCCAAGTCGCGACTGACGACGGTGCCTGGCTTCAGCAGCTCATTCCAATCCAAGCCACGCATCCCATGCGTGAGTTTTTGCCCCAGCACCTGCTGCTCCTGGAAGCCAAAGAAGAGACACGCCGCAGGGTTCACGTACGTCACTGCACCCTCGGTATCCAAGAGAATGACTCCCTCCTGAAGGGTCTTGAAGACCTTCTCCAGAAAGCCTTTCTCTTTCATCAGCTCCAGCACCACGCCCTGGACTTCGCCCGGCTCCAGGCGGTCCATGCGTTTCAGCAGTTTGTCGATGAAGGCGGATCTCATGCAGCGGCATTTATGAAAGCAGAAGCGCTCGTCTGGTCAATCTAGCAGAACAGTCAGGTGTGAAAAGGGCTTGCTGCCCAGGGAGGCATGCGGCCAAGGGTACGGCATGATCCGCGCCTGGCTAGAGCTCGCCCGCATCTCCAACCTACCCACTGTCTGGACGAATGTCACGGCTGGCTGGCTACTGGCTGGAGGTGCACTGACTGAACCGCGGCTGGGCTGGCTGCTGCTGGCAGGCTCACTGCTCTACACGGGCGGTATGATCCTGAACGATGCGGCCGATGCGCGCTTCGATGCAGCACATCGCCAGGAAAGACCGATCCCCCAGGGTCAGGTCCGGCTAGGCACGGCCTGGGCAGTGGGGCTGGGTATGATGGCGGCAGGCGGGGCACTGGCAGTGCTGATGGCGACAGCCCATGTGGGCATCACAAGCGCGCTGGTGGCCTGCATTTTATGTTATGATCTTTACCACAAGCCGTGGAGCGGTGCCGTGTGGGTCATGGGAGCATGCCGTGTGCTGCTTTTCCTCATGGCCGCCTCAGCGTCAGGCACCTGGCGGCCTCATGTAGCCCCAGCCCTGATCCTGGGGGCCTACATCGTGGGTCTAACACTGGTAGCACGGCAGGAAGCGAAAAAAGGCACTGCACCGCTACCAAGCCGCCTGCTGGCCATGAGCTTGCTCTGCATTCCTGCCCTCAGCTCCATCTGGGAGACCTTGAATTTGCCCCTGAAGCACATGATTGTTCTGTGGCATTTACCCCAGCTCGCGACCCTGCTTCTGCCAGGGCTGTTTGCGCTTTGGGTGCTAAACGCACTGCGTGTCATGCGCCGTGGCGGCCCCGCCATCGGACAAGCTGTAGGGCTGCTGCTGGCAGGCATCCCGCTGGTGGATGCCTTGGCCGTCAGCCAGGTGTCCATGCCCCTCGCGTGTGGCTTTGCCCTGCTGCCACCTGGGCTACGACTTTGGCAGCGCTGGATCGCTGCGACCTGACGGGAAGCCGCATCTTGGCAAAACTTGCCTCTTGACCACGCCAGTCTCCCCGGTTCACGCATGGGTCACATGCCCCTCCTGAATGTCATCACCATCGACGGCCCTGCTGCCTCTGGCAAAAGCAGCGTTGCCCGCCTCGTGGCTGCCCGCCGCAGCGCCATCTATGTGAACACAGGAAACATGTATCGGGCCATGACTTGGGCCGTGATCGCCGCCGGGGCCGACCCTGCCGATGCTGAGGCCGTACGCCATGCTGCAGCCGGACTAACGTTGGAATCTCCTGTAGTCGAGGGCCGCACGCTGGTCAGCGTGAATGGCCGTGTGCTGGATGACGTGGAACTGAACAGCGACCCCGTGAACCGCGCCGTGTCTCTCGTGGCGCGTGTGCCCGAGGTGCGCGAGCGTCTCGTGGCTGAGCAACGTGCCCTAGTTGACCTCGGACCACTGGTGATGGAAGGACGCGACATCGGCAGCGTAGTCTTTCCCAATAGCCCGACGAAGTTCTACATCGACGCCAGTGAAGAAGTCCGCGCCGCACGCCGCCGCGCCCAAGGCCACCAGGATCAGGTGGCTGAACGCGACCGCCTAGACAGCACGCGCAAGGCCTCTCCCCTCGTTGTGCCAGAAGGAGCTGTCGTCATCGATAACAGTCACCTCACTCTCGATCAGGCTGTTCAAGCAGTCATGGATCTCCTGCCCTGACCGCCCTACTGCGCCACACACCTATGAATCTAAGCTACCGGATTGGCTCCAAAATCTTTCGTTCGCTAGCCCGTGGCTGGTATGATTTTCGAATCGTAGGAGCCGAAAATTTGCGTTTTTCCGGCAGCGCCATCATCGCGGCAAATCATGTGAGTTTTCTTGATCCGCCGTTCATCGGGCAGGCGTTTGATGAGCCCATCTATTACTTCGCGCGCAAGACACTCTTTGACCATCCCTTAGCTGGGAAACTCCTGCGTGAATGGCAGGCCATCCCCATCGACCGCGACAAGCCCGACACCTCCAGCCTGAAGGCCACCATCCGCTTGCTGAAATCCGGGAAAAAAGTACTCATGTTCCCTGAAGGCACACGCAGCCTCGATGGCAGCCTGGGCAGCGCTGAGGCAGGCGTCGGACTGTTTTTGGCTAAAACGGGTGCGCCAGTGCTACCGGTCAGGATTTACGGGACTTATGAGGCCTACCCACGTGGGGCCAAATTCCTCCGACCCGCCTCTGTAACTTTAGTGGTGGGTAAAATGTACCAGCCCGAGCTATCCAAAGAGCTCACCCATGACCGCGAGCTCTACCAAAAGCTTGCCGATGAAGTCATGCAGCGCATCGCAGCCCTTACGCTTTGAGGTGCAGACATTGCGCCGCTCCGAATCGCTCCACGAGTTCCTCTGCCCTATCTGCCATGAACGACTCGGACCTCAACTCCATCCTACGCCGCGCGGCGTCAGTGGATCTGACTCAGAGCCCCACTCTGCCTAGACGGATCATGGATCGTATCCGTGTCGATGAAGGGCGGCAGAGACGCTGGCGCGCCTTTGTCATTTGGCTGCTCGCCCTCGGCATCTTTTCGGGTGTACTGACGGCTTTCTCCGTGGGCTGGTTGCGCGCCTCCCAAGATCAAACGCACCTGCGCCCGCCGCGGCTAGATTTATCGCCTGGAGGTCTCCGCCCATGAACACCCTTCGTTTCAAGTGGCTCAGCCTTTCCGTGCTCTGCTCCGTGCTGCTTGCAGGACTCACCGCCTGGCAGGTCAGCGACTGGGCGCTGCATCGCCATGGTCTCAACCATGCCAAGCACCAGCATCTGGAGCCTGACTTTCATGCCTGGATGCATGAGCATTTAGAGATCACCCCCGAGCAACATGCCGCCCTGGAGCCGCTAGAGGGTCAGTTTGAGCAAGAACGCACCCGCTTTAAAGCCCAGATTCGCACCGCCGGCCTAGAGCTAGCCCAGGCCATCCGCAACCAAGAAGCTCACTCGCCCGCCCTCCAGACAGCACTGGATCGGCTGAGCCAAAAACAGGCTGAACTTCAGCGTCTTACGCTCGATCATTTCTTCGCCATGAAGCGCTATCTGCGCCCCGCCCAAGCCTTGCGACTTCTCGACTGGACCCATGACAGCCTCACTCGCGAGCCTTGACCGCCTACTCCTCACGGAGTCTCCGGCCTCCAGTGCTCCGCCTCCGAGCCTGGAGCAGGTGAACCTCCATGCCGCCCAAGCAGGTGACATGGCCGCCTTCGAATGGATCGTGCGTCAACATGAGGAGCGCATCTTTGGCTTCTGCTGTCGCTGGCTGCGCTGTGTGGAAGATGCCCGCGAAGCCTGCCAAGACACCTTTGTCCATGCCTGGCAAGCACTGCCCGAGTTCGAAGGTCGTGCTCGACTCTCCACCTGGCTGTATCAGATCGCCCTGAATCTCTGCCGAGACCGCGCGAAAACCCGCGCCTCACGCCAGAAAGCCAACACCGTGAACTTGGAAGACGTGCCCAGCCCGCCCGAATGCCCCAAGCAATCGCCCGACACCAATGCTGAATGGCAAAGTGAGCTCGAGAAACTTCACCGCGGACTCTCCCTGTTGTCCGAAAAAGATCGAGCTGCCCTCGTGCTAACCAGCATGGAAGGCTTGAGCCATGAAGAATGCTCCCAAGTCCTCGGCAGCTCCCCCCGCGCCATCGAAGGCCGCCTCTACCGTGCCCGCCAATCCCTCATGCGCTGGTGGGAAGAAGAGTGAACAGCAGCAAGGCGTGGCGTTGTGCAAAGAGTCCTGACTTCATTGGCAAAAGTTACCCATCGCCAAACGTCTCCCCAAAAAACAGCCTTTTTTATGGGCTGGCTCGTGGGGAGTCGTCTGAAGCGGCGGACCTTTCTGCCGATTCCATGCATTGCCGACTTTTCCCCCTTCTCGCGCTTTCCCTGCCCATGCCCCTGATGGCTGAGCCGCCTGGCTCCACGCCGCAAACAAGGGTTCTGGAAGAAATCGTCATCGAGGGAAAGGCCGATGACCTACTGGGGCAGACGGACACAGCCAGCAAGGGACGAGCGACGCCGATAGATTTCCTCTCGCGCCCTCTGATGCGGCGTGGTGAGATCCTAGAGACGATCCCTGGCATGATGATCACCCAGCATGCAGGTGGCGGAAAGGCGAACCAGTATTTCCTGCGCGGCTTCAACCTAGATCACGGCACAGACTTCAGCATCAGCCTGGAGGGCATGCCACTGAACATGCGCACCCACGCCCACGGCCAGGGCTACACAGATCTAAACCCGCTGATCCCGGAACTGGTCAGCGCGATCGACTACGCGAAGGGAACCTACACAGCTGCCGATGGCGACCTGAGCAGCGCAGGCAGTGCAAACTTTTTGCTATGGGATGTGATGCCAAAGAACCTGATTCGGGTGGAGTTCGGCGAGTACAATTACTACCGCGCGCTGATGGCGGGCACGCTGCCCTGGGCCAAGACGGCGGAAGAAGGCGTGAGTCAGGGCCTAACCTACGCACTGGAATACAACGACTACGACGGCCCTTGGCAGCAGCCGGAAGAGTTCAACCGCTGGAATGGTCTGCTGCGCTGGTTCAAGCAGGATGTGGACACGAAACTCAGTGTCACCCTCATGGGCTACCGCGGTAGCTGGACTAGCACCGATCAGATTCCCGAGGCACTGATCAACAACGGCACGCTAGGCCGCTACGACACGATGGACCCAACTGCTGGTGGGGAAAGTGATCGCTACAGCCTTAACGTGGCCTTTGAGCACCGCGAGGATGACGTGGTAACACGCGCGAACGCCTACGCGATCTACTACATGCTCGACCTCTACTCGAACTTCACTTACTTCCTGGATGATCCGGTGAAAGGCGACCAGTTTCAGCAGGCGGAACAGCGCTGGGTCCTGGGTGGTAATCTTTCCCGCACCTGGGAAAAGCGGGAACTGTTTGGCATTGAATCCGACCTGACGCTGGGCCTGCAAACCCGCACTGACATCATCGACGGCATCGGCCTCTGGAAGACACGTCAACGCCAGCGCCTTTCCCAAATCCGGCAGGATGACATCCTGGAAAGCAGCATCGGTCTCTATGGGGAGGCTGTCACGCGCTGGACGCCTTGGTTCCGAACCGTGCTGGGCCTGCGCGGGGATCTCTATCACTTCGAGCCACAGGCCAGTAGCGTCGATGGCCAGGACGCAGAGCTCGCAAGCATCGTCAGCCCGAAGTTCAGCGCCATCTTTGGACCTTGGAAGGAAACAGAACTCTATCTGAATTTTGGCACGGGCTTTCATAGCAATGATGCCCGTGGCATCACTGCCGCGCGTGATCCTGCCGATGCCCTGGTGCGCACGATGGGCGCAGAAATCGGCCTGCGCACGCAGGTAGTGCCCACACTGACGACCACGCTAGCTGCCTTCTGGCTACGCAGCGATAGTGAGCTGATCTACGTGGGCGATGCGGGCACGAATGAGCCAGGACCCGGCAGCGACCGCTATGGCATCGAGCTGACGAGCTACTGGCGTCCAGTGCCGTGGTTCAGCGCAGATATGGAGCTGGCGCTGACTCACTCGCGTCTGCAAGATGTTCCAGGCGCTGCTGACCACATCCCGAATAGCATTCCCATCATGTTCAGCGGCGGCTTCACCGTCGGTGCTCAGGGCGATGATGATGGCTTTTTCGTCGGCGCACGCGTGCGTTGCTTTGCCAACAGCCCGCTGGAGGAGACCAATACGATCCAGGGCCGCGACAGCATCCTGGTGAACGCTACCTTGGGCTACCGCCGCCAGAACTGGGAAGCTGCCGTAGACTGCCTGAACCTGCTGAACCGCCAAGATTACGACATCGCCTATGCCTACGATAGCAATCCAGGCACGGGAGTCGTCAGCGGTAGGCATGTGCATCCCATCGAACCTCGTATGTTCCGCCTCCGCGTGACGTATCGGTTCTGATCATGTCTCAGCCCCAGCCAAAACCCGTCGATCCGACTGAAGTCCGTGAACTCGCGCTCGCCACGATGAAGCGGGCCAAATTCCCAATGCTCGCCACGGTAGAGCAAGATCAGCCGCGCGTTCGCCCGGTATCGCCCGTGCGCACTGATGGATTCACGGTCTATGTCGCTAATCTTCGCCGCTACGCGAAAACCGCTCAGCTCGCCGCCAACCCCAAGGCCGAACTTTGCTACACCGATGACGACCACCACCAAGTACGCATCACAGCCGAGGCCAGCATCGTCACCGACGCCGCGCTGCTGAAGGAGATCTGGGAAAGCAACCCCCTGCTGCGTGCCTACCTGCGCACGCCAGAGAATCCCGAACTGATTATCTACCGCTTCACGCCCAACGACGTGCGCTACATGCGTGAGTGGGCGCTCGAGTATCACACCGTACCTCTGGCCTGAGGCTGTAGTTCCAAAGCACCAGCGTTAGGGCAGCCCATATGGTGATCTTACTCAAAGACTCTTTTACCGGAGCCAAAGCGGTTGATTCATGGCTCATCGGAAGGCATGATTTTGCCTGAATGATCCGCCTGCTGCAAAGAATGGACGATGCTGAGCCGCGCCTACCCGCGAGTGGAGAGTCCACGCCAAGCAAGCTGCGTATCGTCACCGTACTGGCTGGCGCAAAGGAAGCGGAAACAGAGGCCGTAGAAGATTTTGCCCGAGGGCTGGAATGGGTGCGCTGGCTACTGGCAGGTATCCGTCGCCAAAACCTAGCCATTCACTGTCGGCCCGTGAACACAACACGGGCCGGAGCCGCTCATGCGGTTTGGGCGGACTTTGGCCGTCAGCACCTGACACGCTCGCTGAGGTCACATTTTCTCCGGGCCTGGAAAGCCGCCTCTAAAGGTGATCTTCAAGCCGTGATCGACGCAGACAAAGCCTTCACCGCTACTCTAGCGGAAGAAGAAAGCGCGCGCAGCAGCCAAGCCGGTCAGCTTTTACTACAAGCGACCCGCCACGCTCGGTATCAGGGCTGGTTAGGCCGCTACCGGGGTTCCTGCCAGGCAGGTGAGTCACCCGGTCACTTCCTCACCGTCTGGGCAGGCGTGGCGCATTTTTTCCAGCTCAGTCTAGCCAGCGCCGCAGCGGAGTATCTGCGATTGGAATGGGAAATCCTGACCTGGAACTTGCCGGGTGCAACGATGCCAGAAGACCTGCCAAGCTTGGCAAGCCGCATGATCGAGGCCTCCCAGGTCGAACTCAGGCTAGTGGAATAGCAGCGAAGTAACCGTGACGGCGACGGGGCCTCAGTTGTTTTTCAGGACCTCAATGAAGGCTTCTTGTGGGATGTTCACCTTACCGATAGCCTTCATCTTCTTTTTCCCCTCTTTCTGCTTCTCCAGGAGCTTGCGTTTGCGGGTGATATCGCCGCCGTAGCACTTCGCAGTCACGTCTTTACGCAGGGCGCTGATGCTTTCACGAGCGATGATTTTACCACCGATGGCAGCCTGAATGGCCACGACGAACAGCTGCTGTGGAATCACTTCCTTCAGCTTGCCACAGAGCTGACGACCACGGAATTCAGCCTTCGATCGGTGCACGATGCAGGAGAAAGCATCCACCGGATCACCCGCGATAAGGATGTCCATTTTCACCAACTCAGCGGCCTGATAGCCAGCGTGTTCATAGTCCATGCTGCCGTAGCCACGAGTGATGGACTTGAGCTTGTCATTGAAGTCCACCAGGATCTCATTCAGCGGCATGACCGTATGCAGCAGCACGCGGCGATCATCGAGTGTCTCGGTATTATTCACCTGGCCGCGCTTATCCATGACCAGTTGCATCATGTCGCCGATGTATTCGTTTGGGATCATGATGTTCACCTTCACGATCGGCTCGCGGATCTCATCGATCTCCTGCGCTGGAGGCAGGAAGGTCGGATTGTCCACCATCATCTCTTCACCATTGGTTTTGCGGACTTCGTAAATAACGGACGGATAAGTGGAAATCACGTCCATGTTGAACTCACGGCGCAGGCGCTCCTGGACGATCTCCATGTGCAGAAGACCGAGGAAGCCACAACGGAACCCAAAGCCAAGGGCAGCGGAGCTTTCGCTCATGAAGGTAAAGGCTGCATCATTGATCTGAAGCTTACCCACAGCCAGCTTCAAGGCTTCGAAGTCATCCGTGCTGACCGGATAGATGCCGCTGAAGACCAGCGGGTGAATTTCTTTGAACCCAGGCAGCGGCTGCGGCGCTGGCCTTTTGGTTTCTGTGATAGTGTCGCCGATCTTCACGTCAGCGGTACTTTTCACGTTGGCGATGAGGTAGCCGACATCACCCGCCTCCAGCTTCTCGCAGGTGGTCATCTTCGGGCGAAAGATGCCGACATCCTTGATTTCATAATCCAGCCCAGTGGACATCATGCGGATCTTTTGCCCACGAACAATGGTACCACTGACGACACGCACGTAGCTAACGACTCCGCGATAGGCATCGAACACTGAATCGAAAACGGAAGCGCGCAGGTAACCATCACCAGGATCTTTCGGGTGCGGCACATAGGCCACGATGGCCTCCAGAATATCCTCAATACCGATGCCCATCTTGGCGCTGGCGGGCACGGCCTCATCAGCAGGAAGCTGTAGGATGTCCTCAAGCTGGCGTTTGCACTTGTCGATGTCGGCGCTGGGCAGATCGACCTTATTGATGACGGGGATCACGTGCAGGTTTTGCTGCATCGCGAGGTTCAAATTGGCCACCGTTTGAGCTTCAACACCTTGAGAGGCATCAATCAAAAGCAAAGCGCCCTCACAGGCTGCCAGGGAACGGCTGACCTCGTAGCTGAAATCGACGTGCCCCGGCGTGTCGAGCAGGTTCAGCTTATAGTTCAGGCCGTTCTTGGCCTTGTAGTTCATGCACACCGGGTGCGCCTTGATCGTGATACCGCGCTCGCGCTCGAGATCCATGGCGTCCAGCAGCTGGTCTTGCTGCTCACGTTGAGAGATGGTTTTGGTAAACTCCAGCAATCGGTCGGAGAGCGTAGTCTTCCCGTGGTCGATGTGCGCGATGATGGAGAAATTGCGGGTGTGTTCGATGGGCATCCGGGAGGCAGGCGGCGGTTTGGGGGCGCAGGTATTAGCCGCGACGGGGGGAGGGGTCAAGCAGTGTGGCAGCGGCCTTCCGGCCAAGATCAGCGCACGATCACGCGCGAACCTGGACGAATCAGACTGGGTAGGCGGATGGCATCCCAGTTCGCAAAACGCACACAGCCAGCACTCTGACTGCGTCCAATTGTGCGTGGAAATGCGGTGCCGTGCAGCCCGATACCGCTTTTGCTGATACCGCACCAAATGATGCCAACGGGGCTATTGGGCCCCGGGGGGAGTTGATGAGCGTCGCCACCACGCACGCCTTCTTCCAAGAACTTCTTGTCATAACGAAAGGTCGGCGTGTTCAGGATCGTCCTGAGCTCCCATTCGCCCAAAGGAATAAATTCCGGCTTTCCTGGCGTGATGGGAAACGCGGCTAGCATCTGCTCGCTCGGACCATAAATCACCGCGATGCGCTCTGTGGTGTCGATGACGATGGTGTTTTTGCTCAGATTCTGATCAGTCTTATAACTGGCCAGAGGCTTCACCTCCTCTAAGCGAAAGGAGCGCACGTTTGGCACGATGACGCGATCCCCTGCCTTCAATAGCGCGATGTTTTTGTCAGGATTCAGCTTCGCCAGAAAGTCCTCGTCAGTATGAAAGCGCTCCGCCACCAATTCTGCCAAGCTGCGATAAGACATGTAGGGATAGGCCACCTGCTCCTCTGGCTTTTCGGGCAAATTCGGTTCCACGTACTTCAGCATCTCCGGCTGAATCAGGTAGGAGGCATAAACTTCAGGCACCTCTTTCGCCGCCTCAGCGCGCGCCAAAGCCCAGTCATACAGATTCGGCCGTTGGCGGGCATGATTGAAGTTCACCAAAGCCTTGAAAGTAAACTCGCCTAGAGCTCCATCCAGTTTTCCCGGCCCAAAAAGCTCATGATCTAGGTAGATCTGTAGTCGTAAGATCGTCGTTCGGTCTTGGGGCGGCTGCGCGTCACTGACCTCAGCCTTCTGCGCATTCAATCCCCTAGCTGCGAACAGCAGCAGGATACCGAAAAGATGCCTAAAGGAGAGAGTCACCGCCTATTCTTTAAAAGCATCCCGCCGCAGAGGCAACCTCCGCCCGAGGGGCTTCATGCACCTTCACAGCAAGTCCATTGCATGAAAAACTAGCCAAAAACCCGCTTGCGCCCGTGGAGCTTGCCCCCATAGTCCCGCCCCCCGCGAGCCGCCCTCTGATAGTGTCACTCGCCGTTGGTTTCCGGATCCACCCCTCCCCTGGGGTATGGATGGCTCGCCCGGAGGTAACCCGGCACAACATACTCCCCTACATGCCAGCTCGTCTCGCCCGATTCGAAATGCCGAACCGTCTCGTCAAAAACGAGGCCACGGCCACCGAAACCTACGCTCAGTTCATCGCCGAGCCTTTTGACAAAGGTTACGGCCATACCCTCGGAAACTCCATCCGCCGCGTGCTCCTCTCCTCCCTGGAAGGTGCCGCCATCACTTCGGTGAAGATTCGCGGTGTTGAACACGAGTTCTCCACTATCCCTGGCGTCATCGAAGACGTCGTTCAGATCATCCTGAATCTGAAAAAGGTGCGCTTCCATCACCACAGCGAAAGCAAGGAGCCTCGCCTCCTGTCCATCTCCGTCGAAAAAGACGGCAGCATCACCGCAGGCGACATCAAGGATGACAATCACTACGAAGTCATCAACAAAGACCTCGTCATCTGCCACCTGGACCGCAAGGTCAAATTCGACTGCGAAT
>JBIKYV010000206.1:0-5396 GCA_044355075.1 Prosthecobacter sp. | reverse complement strand
AAACGGGCCCTTACCTACACGATGGTTCGGTGAAGACCTTGGAAGACATGGTCGCCAAGATGGCAGAATACCAGCTTGGCAAAACCCTCACGACCCAGGAAGTGTCTAGCATCGTGTCCTTCCTAAAAGCACTCAAAGGCGATATTCCCAAAGATTACATCGCTCAGCCAAAGCTGCCAGAAAGCGGCCCCAACACACCGAAGGCCTGATTCTTGTCATCCTGTTTTGCCCCTATCAACGCCAGGAGTTTTCTCCTGGCGTTTTTCTTTATCGCATCAAGCGCAGTGCGGTATTGCCAGCCAGCCTCGGCTCTCTAGCTTCCTCCCCCCCGCATGAGCAAAAGCGCACCGATTCAGTTTTACAACCGTCTGACCCGAGAGATTGAGACAGAGGCTATTTATGGAGAGAGCGCCTTGCGCTTCATTTATGAAAATCCTCTCGGGGCGCTGGCACTGCACAGCGTGGTCAAAAAAGCTTTTTTCTCGCGACTTTACGGTCGGCGCATGGATGCGCCCACTAGCCGTGCTTTGATCCGGCCTTTCTTGGAAAAGTATAACCTTCGTGAGGAAGAGTTCGCTGACCCCGTGGAAGCCTATCAGACTTTCAATGACTTCTTTTCCAGGCGTCTGAAGCCGGATGCGCGCCCCTTGGCCGGCGGGGAAACGACCCTGGTGCTGCCTGCGGATGGGCGGCATCGGGTCATTCCCGATCTCTCCCAGTGCCGCGATTTCATGATCAAAGGAGTGCGTTTCGATGTCACCGCACTTTTGGCCGATTCTGGTCATGCGGCGCGCTATCAAAAAGGCAGTGCGCTGATCTCCCGACTTTGTCCTACCGATTACCACCGTTTTCACGTTCCTTGCACAGGCATGATGGCGACTCCACGGCACATCCAGGGACCGCTTTACTCCGTCAGCCCCATCGCTCTGCTTCGTCGCCCAAGCATCTTGTGGGAAAACGAACGCTACGTCACGCGTCTGCGTTCGGACCTCTTTGGTGAGGTCGCTTTTCTCGAAGTCGGGGCCACCTGCGTCGGCAGCGTGATCCATACGGCCAAGCCGAATCAGATCGTCGCACGCGGTGCAGAGAAGGGTTACTTCCGCTTTGGTGGTTCTTGCGTCATCACGTTGTTCGAACCGGGGCGTGTGCGTTTTGCCGAAGATCTGTTAGAACACAGTGCGGCGGAGCGTGAGGTCTATGCGCTAATGGGGCAGGAAGCAGGCACCGCCTGAGGTTAGCTTTTTTGAGAAATGCTGACCGGCACGTGGCGGGGGTGCCTTTAGCCCACCGCTACCTTCACCACGACCTTGAAGACCTCACTCGGCGCATCCCATTCCACGCAGGGGGCATGGGCGTCCTCGGGGTAGAGAATGCAAAAATGCCCATCGCTAACGTGCAACGGCGTAAGGTCTGGCGTGAGCTTCCAGAGTGCTGCGTCTTTGCTGTCCAGGTAGGGTTGGGTGGCTTCGGTCATGCTAGCCAGCGGTGCCCAGAGGATGCTCTCCCGGCCACGGTAGATGAACTGCACGTCGATGTACTTGCGGTGTGCTTCAAAGAGAGCCTTCACCTGAGGTTTCGTCGTATAGGTCTGCACTAGCGCAAACGCACGGTCGCCATCCAAATCATGCCTACCCAGGGCCTGGCTGCCATCCACATGGCGGAGGAAATCAAAAGCCAGGGAAAAGCCAGGGTGCAGATGGGCGTAGCGGTCCGCTTGGTCGAGGGTATCGAGGATCATCCCTGCATGGTGCCCCGGTCCCCGCCATAGCTCCAGAGCTTTTCCATCATCGGCAAAAGATGCTGGCGGGGCACCCGCAGCCAGCTATGCGAGTCCTCCTCCATGAAACATCGTCCGCCCTCTCCCGTGGCTGTGCCTGTGGCATCGGGCGTACTGCTGGACTCACGCCGTGCCCTCGTGCATCCCGAGCAGGGGTGGTTGGCCGTGGCAGACCTGCACTTTGGCTATGAGGCCCGTCGCCGCCGAGAGGGCGCTCTCATGCCCGACTGGGGCATGGCTCAGGGAGAGCAGACTTTGCTCGACCTGCTAAGAGATCACCAACCGCAGCGGCTCATTTTGGTCGGGGATATCATGGATGGAGCCGGTGCCGTGGCGGAAACCCTAGCACTGCTGGAGCGTCTGCGGGCGCGGGTTGAAGTCATCTGCGTGGAGGGAAATCATGACCGTGCTGGTCTTCGGAAGGCGGCGCAATTTCTCCCGCAGTGGCAGGAGGGCATGTTTTGCTTTGAGCATGGCCATCTGCCCCTGCATCCTCAGCCAGGGCGTGTTTTTGTCACCGGACACGAGCACCCGGCGGTGCGTCTGGCCGATGGTGCAGGGCTGCGCCTAAAGCTGCACGCCCTAGTCCAGGAGCAGCTCACACCCGACTGTGAGCGCTGGATTTTACCCGCCTTTTCCTCCTGGGCCGCTGGGGTGGAATACAGCTCGCCCTTTCCTCGGCTCGCGACCTGGCTCTGTGCGCCGAGTCGTATCTGGCCTACGGACCAAGTCCCGTCGAAGGCAAAGGTCTGACCGCAAGCAATCCTCAGCGACTTCAGGGTGAGTGAAAGACCGACACATAGACCGCGTTTCCGGTGCGATCGCCGATTTTCCCCCCATGAAATTCTCTCTCAGTGTCCTGTTCTTTGCCGCTTCGCTCCTGTCAGCGAAGGCTCTCTCTCTCCAGGAGATCCAGGCCAAAGCGGCTCAGATCAATCAGCTGGTCGATGAAAATCTGGCCAAACAAAAGATCCAGCCACATGCAACAGTGTCGGACGAGGTTTTTGTTCGTCGCATCTACTTGGACATCGCAGGGCGCATTCCGACACTGAAGGAGACCTCAGATTTCCTGGCCGATCACGCTACTGACAAGCGCGCCAAGCTCATCCAGACCCTGCTCGATTCGGATGGCTACACGCAGAACTTCTTCAATTACTGGGCGGACATCCTGCGACTTCGCTCCCAGCTCGCGGTGGGCAATAGCCAGCCTGCTGGGGCCGCGTATGCGAACTGGCTCCGCCAGGCGCTGGCTGAAAACATGCCATATGACCAAATGGTGCGCACCATGGTCACCGCTGACGGCAAGACTTACGAAAACGGGGCGGTGGGCTTTTACCTGCGGGACTACAACATGCCTCTGGATAACATGGCCGTGACCACCCAGGTCTTTCTGGGCACTAGCATGGTCTGCGCGCAGTGTCACAATCACCCCTTCGATAAGTGGACACAGATGGACTATTACCAGCTGGCCGCGCACACCTATGGCATGACCGGCACGAATGGCCTCAGCAATCCGATGCTGGCCAGTCTGTTCGGCAGCGGCTATGGCCCTAAAAGCGGTAAGGGAAAAAAGACACCCGCAACCGCTCAGCTAGCCGCGCTCTTGCCTCCGGGCGTGGAGCGCAAGGACATGGGCCGTGCCATGAGTGAGATTCTGCGTCCGCTGCGCTACAATACTGTGCTGGATCAGACCGATCGCCGCTCGCTAGCGCTGCCGCATGATTACCAATACAGCGACGCGAAGCCCAAGTCAGTCGTGCCGCCCATGATCCCGACAAGCTTTTCCAAGGATGGCAAGATCGTGAAGGACGGCACCAAGCCGGTGGATTCCTACGCGCAGTGGATGACCTCGAAGGACAATCCACGCTTCACCACCGTCATCGCCAACCGTTTGTGGAAAAAAGCCATGGGCATGGGGCTGATCGAACCTGTGGATGAGATCACCGACTCGACCGTGCCGAGCAATCCCAAGCTGATGACCTACCTGGAGCAGACGCTGAAGGAACTGAACTATGACATGAAGGCCTACCTGAGCCTCATCTTCAACAGCGCTGCCTATCAGCGTGTCGCGCATCCTCAGGATGTGGAACTCGGTGAAGTGTATCATTTCCCCGGCCCGCTGCTGCGCCGCATGAGTGCCGAGCAGATCTGGGACAGCATGGTCACGCTCTACAAGCCCAATCCCGACGCGCCTAGCATTGAGGCCCAGATCGACCGCGACTCTTCTGTGCGCCGCATCGAGTGGCTCGATCGCTCACTCAATGCGCTAACGCCTCAAGAACTCGCCAAAGCCACAGCCGCCATCGCCTTGAAGCAAAAGGAACTCGCCGAATCTGTGCGCAAAGCTCAGCAAAAGCTCACCGAAGCCACGAAAGCAAAAGACGAAGATGACATTCGTCAGGCGAAGCGAGTCATCAGTAACCAACGCCGTGACCTAGACAAAGCTGCTGAAGAGATCGTTTACAGCGCAGGCTTCAAAAAGTTCGCCCAACTCGCCAAGGAAGGAAAGCTAGATGAGCAGGTCAAAGACCCTGCTTTTGCCCAAGAAATCGAAATCGCCATCCGCGGTAAGGAAGGCGCTGACCTCAGCCTGGATGAAGCTCTGAGCATCTACAATCGCGGTTTGCGCAGCCGACTCACTGAGCAGCAAAAGCTACGGCTCAAGCGCGATGCCGAAAACCTAAAGGCAGACACCAAGCAAGAGCTCGCCCTGCTGAAATCCTGGGAAAGCTATCGTGACAGCACCATGCTGCGTGCCGCAGATCTACGCAGTCCCGCACCGAATGGACACTTCCTGCGTGAGTTTGGCCAGAGCGATCGCGAGCTGGTCGAAAACGCCAACGACGACGCCACGGTGGGACAGTCGCTGATGCTGCTCAATGGTCGCACCTTCACCACCCTGCTGAACCCCTACACCATCGTCTCACGCACACTCAAAAAGGCAGAAACGGCCGAGGAAACCATCGATCGCATCTACCTGACCCTCTTCAGTCGCAAAGCCACCGCTGAAGAGAAGCAAGTGCTGCTGCCCGTCGTCGGTGACAATGCCACGCAAGGCAAAGGCGATGCACTCTGGGCCGCTCTGAACACACGTCAGTTCTATTTCATCCAGTAATCGGGGCTTTCCTGCCTCGATCTCATCTCTGTTCGTCAGCCGCCGCGCCGCAGCTCTCAGGATTCCAGGTGCTGATAAAACGCTTCCGTCTCAGCAGCATCAGGCACAACTTCGATCAGGCAGGCTCCATCCGGTAGATTGAGCAAATGGGCTGGCTGTGTCGCATGCACGTAAGCTAGGCCCCACATGCGCGCCCAAGGCTCGAAACTCACCCGGTGCCGATTTTCCATGACCTGACGCGCCTCGTCCGACAGCCCCCGCAGGCTTTTCACTCGGGAAAAAATGCGCCCCCCAGCGTTGTTGATCACCACGAGCCTTCGATTCCCTTGCGGCAACTGCGGCATGATCCACGGGGCAGCGAGGTCATACATGGCACTGAGATCCCCAACGATGAGCCAAGCACTGCGCGAGCTAGCGCTCACGCCCAGCCAGGTGGACACCAGCCCATCAATGCCATTGGCTCCTCGGTTGGCGTAGAAGGCCACGCCCGGCTCCGGACTTTCC
>JBIKYV010000178.1:0-7307 GCA_044355075.1 Prosthecobacter sp. | reverse complement strand
ATCCTGAGCGTCCTAGAAACTTCACGAGTACGGAAAACATCTTCGAGACCTTCCGCCATGCTCACCACTGGATGAAGGCGGAGTACTTCATGACCACAGCGCCTGATAAGGGAGAGGAGTATGAGACGACGCAGTTTTATGGCCTGATCGCTAACCCACACGGCATTTATGCGCTGTATTCTTACCGAACTGCTCAGCAATTTCACCGCTTCTGGGCGGCGGGTTCTGGGCGCGATTTTGCGCTTGGGGCGATGCAGACGGTTTACGATCACTACCAAGATGTGACGGATATCGTGCGGGCTGGGCTTTATGCAGCAGCAGAGTTCGATGGCTCCACGGGCGGGCCTTTTGAGATCTACACTTGTCCTCTGGCTGCCTCGGTAAAACCTACTCCTGCAAAGCAGGCCAAAAAAGCCACCCGAGCCGTCCGGAAGAAAAAGTAGAGCTGCAGATGTCTGCTATGATATGGATGATCCCGTGTCTCTCGTGGGGAATCCTGGAGAAGTGAAAGAAGCTTTCGCTAAAGTGTTCTTCCTGGCACAAGCCTTCCCCCAAGCTGATGAGCGCCTATTCCGATCCTTTTCAAGATGCACGCCGCGATGCGGGAGTAATGAAGTGCCCTTTTCATGGCGAGGAAATTACCATGATCCTGCGCCATGAGGATGTGCGCCGTGCTGCCAAAGACTGGCAGAACTTCAGTTCAAATGCGCCTTTCCGAGTGCCGATTCCTTCGGAGGAAGCCGTGCGCACCATACGGCAGTTGCCGATCGAGACTGATCCCCCGCAGCACACCGAGTACCGTGAAATCGTCGAGCCCTTCTTTCAGCGTGCGAAAGAGCCTGAGGTAATCGCGAAGGTGGAGACTCTCATTGGCAGCTTTTTGGACAAAGCGCTTGGTCAGGAGAAGGTGGAGGTGGTTCATGACTTTGCGCTTCCCATTCAATCCAAGGCGCTAACCTACCTATTGAATACAGACGAGTCTGAGGCCGATACCTGGATTGGCTGGGGCATTCATGTCTTCAAGGTCACGGGCGGTGAGTTCAAAAAGGGCTCCATTCTCGAAGATTACCTGATGCAAAAATTCGATGCGGTAGAAGCTGTGCCAGGGTCTGACTTTTTCAGCGCTCTAATTCAGGCGAAATTCCAAGGGCGAAAGCTGACGCGAGCGGAATGCATGGGCTTTGCTAACCTCGCGTTTGCTGGAGGCAGAGATACGATCATTCTGACTATCGCCTGTGCGCTGGGCTATTTGGCAGAGCACCCCGAAGCTCTACAATACCTGCGAGAGGACCCGCGCCGTATCACTCTAGCGAGCGAGGAATTCTTTCGCGTCTTCATGCCGCTGACGCACATTGGTCGCGTTTGCCCCGTGGAGACCGAGATTCATGGCGCATCGGTCGCGTCAGGGCAGCGAGTATCGCTTTGCTGGTCTTCAGCCAATTTTGACGAGATAGCTTTCCCCAATCCTGAGCAGGTGAAGTTGGATCGTAAACCGAATCCACATCTTTCGTTTGGCTTTGGTACTCATCTTTGTCTAGGTGCTCCCCATGCACGGTTGATCTTGCGTACTTTGCTCAGGCTCTGTTGCGAGCGTGTTCAGAATATCCAGATGCTGGAGTGCGTCGAGCGTGTGGAGCGCGAGGCGACTTTCGAGCGCAAATTAGGGTACGACTTCCTCCAATTACGGTTTTACCCACGGGCTGATTGAACTCGTTAAAGCTGTTTTTTTTCCTTAAGACAGCTTCTTTTTTCGTAAAAGACTGATAGCGTTTCTCGTATTTTTATTTGTCACAAAAGCACCGATCCGTTGATTTTTTCAATCAGCTCATGCAGTTCACCTCCTCCGCTCTCCTACTCGCCTTCTTGGCGATGATTACCGATGCATCTGCCGTATCGACACTAGGATTCAATCGTGATATCCGGCCAATTTTGGCTGATGCTTGCTTTCACTGCCACGGCCCTGACCCAGGCACACGCAAGGCGGGCCTGAGATTAGATACCGAGGCTGGCTTTTTCCAGGCCAAGGAAGGTGAGCAGCCTGCCGTGGTGAAAGGTAAGCCTGAGATCAGTAGTCTCTTCCAGCGCCTCATTTCGACAGATGAAGATGAAATCATGCCGCCGCCAGAGTCCCATAAGGCGCTGAAGCCGGATCAAATCGCCAAGGTCAAAGCCTGGATCGAGCAGGGCGCGCCCTGGCAGCCACATTGGTCGCTGATTGCTCCGAAAAAAGTCGCATTGCCCGCGGTGAAAGATAGCCATTGGGCCAAAACGCCTGTGGATAACTTCATCCTCGCGAAGCTCGAAGCAGCTGGTCTGAAGCCTGCTCCTGAAGCTGATGCGCGCACGCTCATGCGCCGCATTTCACTGGACCTCACGGGTCTGCCACCCACGCCTGAGTGGATGCAGCGCTATCTGCCCCAGGGTAGTGGTCAACTCACGGATGCGCAGCTCTCCGTCATGGTCGATGAGCTGCTGAAATCCCCAGCCTATGGCGAACATCGCGCTCGTTATTGGCTAGACGCTGCGCGTTATGCGGACACACATGGCCTTCACTTTGATAAGCCACGTGAGATGTGGCCCTACCGCGATTGGGTGGTGCGCTCCTTCAATCGCAATCAACCTTTTGACCAATTCACTATCGATCAGATCGCGGGCGATCTTTTGCCTAATCCTACGGAAGATCAGCTCATCGCTACAGGCCTGCAACGCTGCAATATCACGACCAACGAAGGTGGCACGATTGATGAGGAAAACCTAGCTAACTATGCTTCTGATCGGGTGCAGACCATGGGCTGGGTTTACTTCGGGCTGACGACGAACTGCTCTCAATGCCATGATCATAAGTTCGATCCGATCACGGCCAAAGACTACTACTCCTTGGCTGCCTTTTTCCGCAATACCACGCAGAAGGCCAAGGACGGTAATGTGAAAGATGGACTGGGGCCGATCATCGTGCTCCCCACGGAGAAAGACAGGCCACGCTGGACCGCGCTTCATGGTGAAATCGCAGCCGCGAAAATGCAGGTGCAGAAGAATCGCGAGGCGGCTCGGCCGCGGTTCGATCAATGGCTGATTTCGGCCAAGCCCAAAGATTTAGATCAAGATGTGCCCACCCAGGGGATCGTGGCTCACGTGCCGCTGAACGAAGGTGTGGGCAGCGAGGTGACAGGCGTTTGCGGAGCATCGAAGACCTTCCGCGCCACGGGTGAAGTCTCGTGGAAGCCTGATGGCAAGATCGGCCCTGCGCCTGTGATGAAGACGAATGGCACCTTCGAATTGGGAGAGGTCGGCAACTTTGAGAAAAATCAGGCTTTCAGCTATGGTGCTTGGGTGCGTGCGGCTAAAGTTGGCATGTCCGGTGGCATCTTGGCTCGAATGGATGAAAAAGGCGGTTTCCGTGGCTGGGATCTGTTCCAAGGAGACCGCAGCTACGCGGTCCATATCATCAACACATGGCCTGGAGACGCGATTAAGGTCAGCACAAAGAAACCATCGGTGCGTCCTGGAGTCTGGCAGCATGTCTTTGTGACCTATGATGGCAGCGGGCGCGCCCAGGGCGTAAAAATGTTTATCGATGGCGTCGAGACTGAGCTGAAGGTTGAAGTAAATGCTCTCAAAGGCAGCATCAAAACCACGACGCCTACACGAATTGGCCAGCGCAGCCACGTTCAGATTTTTCACGAAGGCAGTGTGCAAGATGTGCGCATTTACGATCGCAAGCTGACGGTGTCGGAGGTGATGACACTCTCTCAAATCGGCCCACTTCGAGAAATGCTGGCCGCCAGCAAGCGCGGGCCGAAGCAGAAAGATGCTCTCTTTGAGCACTATCTGACGACTCGCCATGAAGGTTACCGCGAAGCAAACGAGGCCTTCACACGCTTGGAGAGCGAACAAAATGCCATCAAGGCACGAAGCTCTATCACTCACGTTCAGGAGGAGCGAAAAGATAGCATGCCGATGGCAAATATCCTCATGCGCGGTCAGTATGATAAGGTGGGGGAAAAGGTGGAAGCTGCTGTGCCAGTCGCTCTCGGCAGGCTGCCGAACGATGCGCCGAAGAATCGTCTGGGGCTGGCTAAGTGGCTTGTTAGTGACAACAACACCTTGACCTCACGTGTCATAGTCAATCGTATGTGGCAGGAGCTTTTCGGCCGAGGTATAGTGATCACAAGTGAGGATTTTGGCATCATGGGCTCACCGCCAAGTCACCCTGAATTGCTCGATTGGCTGGCGGTTGATTTTCGCGAAAGCGGCTGGGATGTGAAACGTCTCTACAAAATGTTGGTTAGCTCTGCGGCTTACCGTCAAAATGCGGTTATCACCTCTAAGAAATTGGAAAAAGATCGTGACAATGCGCTGATCAGTCGTGGCCCTCGTTTCCGCATGGATGCCGAGATGATTCGTGACTATGCGCTCGCGGTGAGTGGCACGCTTTCCCCACGCATGGGTGGCCCCGGCACGCTGCCGTATCAGCCCGAAAATGTCTGGGAAGTCGTCGGTATGGGTACGGAAAAATACGTGCAGGACAAGGGCGAAAACCTCTACCGCCGCACGGTTTACAACTTCTGGAAGCGCATGGCCCCACCGGCTAGCATGGACATCTTCAATGCGCCGAGTCGGGAGGTTAGCTGCGTGCGTCGAGACCGCACAAACACGCCTCTACAGGCACTGGTGACCATGAACGATCCGCAGTTCATTGAGGCAGCGCGTCAGCTCGCTCAAAAGGCACTGCGCAGCAAAATGCCGCTTGAATTCATCAGCCAGCGCGTGCTTTGCCGTGAGCTGTCAGCGAAAGAAAAACCAGTCGTCGAAGCCAGCCTGCGTGACCTGCGCGCCCACTACCAGAAGAACCCTGCGGATGCAGACGCGCTGCTCGCTGTGGGTGAATCTCAGAAAGATAATCAACTTCCCAAGCCCGAGATTGCTGCTTGGACCATGCTGACGAACCAGCTTTTGAATCTCGATGAAGTGCTCAATAAGTAACCCTTAGCCGCATCTGCTCATGTCTCTCCTCAACGAATGGAATACCCTGGAAACGCGTCGTCGTTTTTTTGGCCGTGGAAAAAATGCCTTGGGCTATGCAGCTCTTTCTTCCCTGCTGGGAGAGGCCATGAGCACCCCTGCGCAGGCCGGGCAGGGGGCGGTTTCGCCACACTTTTTACCCAAAGCCAAGCGTGTCATCTACCTGCACATGGTCGGTGGCCCAGCACAGATGGATCTCTTCGACTACAAGCCTGAGATGCAGAAGTGGTATGACAAAGACCTGCCGGAGAGCGTGCGCAACGGCCAGCGTTTAACCACCATGACCAGCGGGCAGTCTCGGTTCCCAATCGCTCCTTCAAAGTATCGCTTCGCACAGCGTGGGCAGTGCGGCATGTGGATGAATGCTGAGTTGTTGCCCCATTTGGCAAAGAATGCCGACGACATCTGCTGGATGCGCTCTTTACACACGGAGGCTATCAATCACGAGCCTGCTATCTGCGCTATGCAGACAGGGAACCAGATCACTGGCCGACCTTGCCTGGGCTCGTGGGCCTCTTACGGCCTTGGGGCCATGAATGAAAACCTGCCTACCTTTGTCGTCCTCATCGCGACACCCACCAATCGTGAGCAGGAGCAGGCTATCTCTTCACGTCTTTGGTCCAGCGGCTACCTGCCGGGAGAGCATGCGGGTGTGAGCTTCCGTAGCAAAGGTGACCCCATTTTGTTCATCAATAATCCTCCAGGAGTGCCGAATAGCGTTCGGCGACGCACCATCGAAGGCTTGAATGCATTGAACGAATTGAATTACCAGCAGGTTGGTGATCCCGAGACTCATACACGCATTCGCCAGTATGAAATGGCCTTCCGCATGCAGGCTAGCGTGCCAGAGCTGACCGACATCAACCAAGAGCCCGAGCACATCTTCAAGCTGTATGGTGACGAAGCTCGCAAACCCGGCACTTTCGCGAATAGTGTGCTGATGGCGCGTCGCCTCGCGGAACGTGGAGTGCGCTTTACCCAGATTTATCTGAACAACTGGGATCACCACGGCAATGTTGGCGGCCGCATGCCAAGCCAGTGCAAGGACATCGATCAGCCTTGCCATGCCTTGATCGAGGACTTGAAGCAGCGCGGCATGTTCGATGACACACTGATCATTTGGGGAGGTGAGTTTGGCCGCACAATTTACAGCCAAGGCGGGTTGAGCAAAGAGAATTATGGCCGTGACCATCACCCGCGCTGCTTTACCATGTGGATGGCAGGCGGTGGTGCCAAAGGTGGTGCTATCTACGGAGAAACGGATGAGTTCAGTTACAACATCGTGAAGGACCCACTACACATCAGTGATTTTCACGCTACGGTGCTGCACCTGCTGGGTTACAATCACGAGCGGTTCACCTACAAGTTCCAAGGCCTTGATCAGCGGCTTACAGGTGTGGAGTCGAGAAAAGTCGTCCACGCCCTTCTGGCCTAATCACCGCACAGCTTTAGAGCGTGCGCACCGGCACATGGTGCGTGTGCAGGAAGTTTTTCACATCTGCCACGGTGTATTCGCCGAAGTGAAAGATACTCGCTGCTAGTACCGCGTCGGCTTTTCCTTGGCTCAAGACATCGGCCATGTGCTGCAGATTGCCCGCGCCGCCGCTGGCGATCACGGGGATGCTCACGGCCTCACTCACCGCGCGCGTGAGGTCGATGTCGTAGCCTGCTTTAGTGCCATCCGCATCCATGCTGGTCAGCAGGATTTCCCCCGCACCGCGGCGGCAGACCTCGGCTGCCCAATCCACAGCATCGAGCTCTGTCGGATTCCTGCCACCGTGGGTAAAGACCGTCCATGAGCCACGATCATTGCGCTTGGCGTCAATCGCCACTACGAGACACTGGCAGCCAAAGGCATCCGCAGCGGCATTAATGACATCTGGAGTCTTCACCGCCGCAGTGTTGATGCCGACCTTATCGGCCCCTGCCAGTAACATTTCCCGCATGTCGGCCACGGTGCGGATACCTCCGCCGACTGTCAGTGGCATGAAACAGCTCTCAGCCGTTCGTGCGACTACATCGACCATGGTTTTGCGCTCTTCGTGACTCGCGGTGATGTCCAGAAAGACTAGCTCATCTGCGCCTTGGGCGTTGTAGGCCTTGGCACACTCCACGGGATCTCCAGCATCGCGTAGCTGCAGGAACTGCGTGCCTTTGACCACACGGCCTTCTTTGACATCGAGACAGGGAATGATGCGCTTGGTAAGCATAAAGGATCTTCGCTAAACGACGGCTCAGGGGGAACGCAAGCCCCATGTCCAATGAGGTGCAGGCTTGCCATGCAT
>JBIKYV010000013.1:0-44035 GCA_044355075.1 Prosthecobacter sp. | reverse complement strand
TAAGGCTCGCCCTTTCAGCATCGTGGAGATGCAGAAAAGTGAGCTTTGAATTCTCATTTATGATAAAAGTCGTCGGATTCGATTCGGATATCCTCTAGGCTCCAAAAGCTTCTTTGATTGCTTAGGCTTCCGCGCCCGTTCTTGAGCCGAATACCTTGCTTTTATTCCCTGACGGGTTTGGTGTTTTGCAGTTAGCGCTTGTCTGACGTGGGCTCGCTCGGAGCCTTAGGGAGTCCGAGGTGCGGGATCCAACGAGCCTCGATCAATGTGTCCACGTAAGGGGCGCTTTCTTGGGGTTTGAAGATGCCACCGGCACGTGAGATCCAATCTTTGGCCTCAGCCTCCGCTTTGCGCTGAAAGGCGATGGCTGCCTTGCTGTAGTAGTAGGCCGGTGTGTCGTCCATGAAGGTGAAATGATCACTGAGGGTCTTTTCTGCTTGCGTGATGTGGTCTTGCTTCACCTCACAGACTAGCCCTTTGAAAATGACCATGTGGCGGTAAGTCATCGGGATTTTTGGAAATTGATCGAGCAGCTTTTGAAAAGCAGCAGACGCAGCGGACCAATCGTGCTTCACGAACTGAACTTCTGCGAGGTTGAAGTGGATGCGGAACTCGTCGGGTGAGATTTTTAGAGCTCGCTGAAAGGCCTCGTTGGCTTTGTCAAGATCGCGTAGCGCATTGGTCATGTACAGCGAGCCGCGCATATTCACCAACTCCGAGCGGTCAGGGTACTTCCCCTCAAGTTCATCTAGCTTTTCGAGGGCCTCACTGAATCTGTTTTTTTGCTGGAGCTCCTGGATCTCTTGTGCGGCCATGATGGCCTCTGGTGGCAGGGCGGAGGGTGGCTGCGCACCCAGAAGCATGGCTGCAGAGAAGAGTAAAAAAACAATGGAGTTGAGGCGCTGCATGAATGGGATCATAGGAGCCCGGCTGCCCATGGCAAGTGTGATGGTGAAGGGTAGAGCTTGCTAAAGCTGTTGCCCATGAGCCTGTCTGTTGGTGTGCATCTTCTCAACGCGCCGATAGCGTTCCCTCGAAACGTCGCCAATAAATCAGTGCTACGGGAAGAATGCTGGCACAGCTAATGGTCGCCTCAATCACACGGCCCCATGTTTTTTCCTGCACCGCTGTGATGATGAGGCTGGTGGCAATGATCAATGCGCTACCGATCAAAAAAACGGCACCAGGAGCGATGCCCTGCGGCGTGGCCGGTAATTCTGCCTCGACCTGATCCCAAAAACGCCAGGCGATGAATGCCAAGGTTAGCATGGGCAGATACATGTCGAGTCCGCTGCCCTCAGGTGGTGCATAGTCATAGACCGCGTGTGCGGTGACTACGGCGGCGAAGGTTAGAAGAAAACGATCCGCCGTAGCAAAACGCGAGCGTAGCATGTCATACAGCGCATGGGTAGTCAGGCCGGTCATAGCCACGTGCATGAAGTTCGCCGAAAGGAAACGCGGCAGCGCCACTGCTCCCCCCATGCTCTCGTAGTAGTCTACATTTTCCTCTAGGGCGAAGCCCAAGCCTACAAAGGCACCGGTCATCAGCGCCATACCGGGCATCCTTCGCCAGACCAGCCAGGGCATGAAAAAGGCAGTGAGCGCCAGCTTGCAGGACTCTTCCCGAAGACCGACGCCGACGATCAAATGCCAGAGGTCCATGGGAAAGGTCTGCGGTGTGGCTGCGCCGCTGCCAGTTAGGCTTATTCTTTCCTGCTCCTGCCAGGCGATGAGACTGATGGTCGGCCAAATGCTGGCGATGCCTGCCACCGTAGGTGCCAACGGCCAAGTCCAGCGCCAGCTCCAGCGCGGCGTGTGCATAACTAGTAGGACATACCACAGCCCTGAGGACATGGCCGTGAGTAGCAGGGCAGCTAGGGGTAGGCCCTGCATGCGGTAACGCAGCAGGCTGCGCCACTGGATGGGGATGCTGCCGAGCAGAGCACCCGCATCATGTTCCAGTAGCGGCGGCAGATCTTCCGTCCAGCCTGCGTCGGCCATCTGGGCCATCTTGTCTCGATCCTGCTGTAGCACGGCCAGACGCACTGCAGTCTCACGGGCACTTTGCGCATCGGTGAAAAGCATGCCCTCGCGCATCATGGCCTCTAGAGCGGAGGCGTCAGCATCTTCACGAAGCAGTAGGCTCGCATGCCATTCGTGGGCAAAGGGGCGCGGAATCTGGCTTAGTGTCGCTTCTTGCACGCGCACGGCAGCTGCTTTTCGCAGTGCCGCATCATTCAGAAGACAGGCCGCGAGGTAGTCCTCGGCTAGTTGGATCTGCTCGGGCGTCACGAGGTGTTTTATTAGCAGAGGGCGCACCTCATAGACCAGCACTCGCCCCTCCTCGGTATACTTGGCCCAGCTCGCCGGTGAGGTATCCAAAGCCTCGGCTAGCATACCAAGGCTAGGCGTGAGTTTGCGCAGCCAATAGCCTAATGCACGTGGTTCTGGCCCTGGCGTTTGACATAGCCGCTGCCACTCCATCCTGATGGCATACTCCATGGGATCTGGGCTGATGCTGGAGTGCGAGGCTGAGGAAAAAGGACTGCCACATAGCAGCCAAGCGAGAACAAAACCCAATAGTACAATGCCCGCTGCGGTGCGCTGTACGCTAGCCCTGCGCCTTGAAGCATGGTGCAGCCAAGCACGCCATCCCGAGATCATAAGCAGAAAAAAAGGGTGATTGTCACTTTCTCCACCAATCCGCTTCGCGTTCCCAACCCGCCCGTGGCTCGGGGGTGCCTTCTGGAGTTCCATCGCGCATGGTGGCGTTTTTTTTCTCCTGAGCCAGCTCCTCCTCCAGTTCCATGATTAACTTCATGTGCGGTGCAGGCTGGGTCGTGCGCCGCCAGATGAGCCATGCCCAGCAGGCAAAAAAACCAAGCATGAACATCAGAAACGCCAGATTGATCATCACGAACATGTCCATCGCTGCCGTGTGCGGTTTGGCGAATTCAGAGCCTGTCTGTGCCTGCTGAAAAAAATCAAAGGAGGCAAGGAAAGGAAGCATGGCGATCAAAAAAGTTGGAATCGTTACGCTTTGTCCTGAAAGACGAGGCGCATCGGTATCATGCTGGAGAAGCTAAATCCATGCTTCGAGAAGAAGGCCTGAGACTCGGCACTGATGCGATCCGTGAGCAAGGTAATTCTTTTGAAGCTCTTCTCACGGGCGAACTGCACTGCGTAGTCCAGTAAGCGCCCCCCATAGCCCTGGCGGCGATGGAGCGGGTGCACGATCACATCCTCCATCAGCACCACTGGGCCACCCTCAGCCGTGCTGATGGTGAAAAGCAGGTTCACCATACCGATAACGAGGTGATCGGTCCGAAGAACAAAAATCCGCCCTAGCTTGGGCTGCTCCAGAATCAGTCGGAGGCCCTGTTCCTGCTTCATTTTGTTAGGTTTAAAGTCCGCCTCTTCGCTAAATAAAGCCACCAGAAGCTCCACCAACTGGGGTAAATCTTCGATGGTTGCCGGCTCGATGCGCGGCTGCGTGGAGGGAATAGGCATAAGACGCAGTATGGAGGCACGGTTTAAGAAAGGCAACGGACGATGCCATAGGAATCTGCATGATCTACCAACTTGGCATCCCTCAGCTTGACGAAGTCGTTACCCCTTGCCATCCTGGGTCACCTTCAACCCCGCATGATCGTTACCCTCGCCATCATTGCTCTGTTTGGTGTGCTTTTGGTCATTTTGGAGACCTTTGTGCCCGGCGGGATTGCAGGATTTCTCGGTGGGGCCTTCATTTTGACCGCTAGCTTGATCGCCCTGTTTGCTGAAGAATTTGCGGATTGGTCGCAGCTACAGAGGACGATCTTGGCCGTCACGATCCTAATTCTTTCCAGTCTGGCCTGTATCATCTGGCTGCGATTCTTTGCGGTGAAGTTTTTCCACCGTGCCTTCACCTTGGAGGCTCAATCTGGCTCCACCAGCCTCCTGCTAACTCCGCCTGAGGGGGGGGAAGGCACGGCGCTCTCAGAGCTGCGTCCGCTAGGCCGGGCTGAATTCGCTGGTCAGCGCGTGGATGTGCGCTGTTTGGATGGTTTTGCCCCAGTCGGCAGCCGCCTGCGTATCACTGGGCACGAACCTGGAAACCTGATCGTCCGTCTCATTTCATAAACCTCTCCCAACCCTGCTCTACACCATGCCTGGATTCGACACCCTTCTCATTGGCGGCGCCATTTTGGTCGCCCTGGTCATCTTCCTCATCGTTGCCAAATTTTTTAATATCTGGCTGCGTGCCCGCATCGCCAATGCGCCGGTCAGTATCGTTAATTTGCTCGCCATGTATTTGCGCGGTGTGCCGAATGCTCTGATTGTGGACACCCGTATTACGGCTGCCAAGGCTGGTATTCCCATCGATACAGATCAGCTCGAGGCCCACTTTCTCGCAGGTGGAGATGTCTCGCATGTCGTGCTCGCGCTCATCGCGGCTGACAAAGCGGGCATTCCTCTCGACTTCGATCGCGCCTGTGCCATCGACCTTGCCTGCAAAGGTACAGGCAAAACGGTTCTCGAAGCCGTACGCACCAGTATCAACCCTAAAGTCATCGACTGTCCACATCCTGATATGGGGCGTGGTGGCAAGATCGATGCGGTTGCTAAGGATGGTATTTCCCTACGCGTTCGTGCCAGGGTGACTGTGCGCACAAACCTGGATCGCTTTGTCGGCGGTGCCACGGAGGAAACCGTCGTGGCACGTGTGGGCGAGGGCATTGTCACCTGCATCGGCTCTTCAGCCTCCTACAAAGACGTTTTGGAAAACCCCGATAGCATCTCCAAACTAGTGTTGCACAAAGGTGTCGATGCAGGCACAGCGTTTGAGATCCTATCCATCGACATTGCTGATATTGATGTGGGGGAAAACGTCGGCGCTAAGCTCCAAGCCGAGCAGGCTGAGACGGATAAAAAAATCGCTCAAGCGAATGCCGAAGTTCGCCGCGCAGCTGCCGTCGCCCTGGAGCAGGAAATGGCCGCGCGCACTCAAGAGATGCGCTCTCGCGTCGTCGAGGCTGAGGCGCAGATCCCCATGGCCATGGCGGAAGCTTTTCGCAATGGTAACCTGGGCATCATGGACTTCGCTCGCTACAAAAACCTTTCTGCAGATACTGAGATGCGCAGTAAAATCGCAGGTTCGTCCGCGCCATCAGCGTGAGATTATACATCGCTAGCTCGGCGAGCTTACCCCAGAAGGTGCGTCCTAGTTGGTTAAGGTCTTGATCGGGGCGCGATTCAAGTGCTCGGCCCTGAAGAAACGTAGCATGATCCTTAGGTTGGGTATCCGACTGTGAGGGGCCAACGCATTTGCCATTGATGAAGGGTTCCATCTGACCTCTGGTCTGTTGGGCGACGACATGATGCCACGGGTAGGGAAGGGCTGAGGCCGCTGCTGAGAAAAGATTCATGCCGTCCCGATGTCATGCTGGCCAGCGCATTACATCGCGCAATACCCCAGCGCTCGTGCACAGACTTAGGCACCTGGGTGCGCAGCCTCCTCTTGCGGTAGATCATGCGTGAGACTTGGCCTGGATTTGGCGTTTTCTCTGTTCTTTCCATGCAACGTTCTGTTTTGATTTTTACCTTCACCGTATTGGCCTCGTGTCAGCACGCGGCAGGTCAGGTGTCCTTCAATCGTGATATTCGTCCGATTTTGAGTGAGAACTGCCTCGCCTGTCACGGCTTTGACCCCAAGCATCGAGAAGCTGGGTTGCGTCTCGATACCTTTGAAGGTGCCACGGCTGATCGCGATGGAGTGCGTGGCATCGTGCCTGGAGATTTGCAGAAGTCGGATGCCTGGCAGCGAATGATTAGCAATGACAAAGACGAGGTGATGCCACCACCAAAGTCTCACAAGCCACCACTGAATAGTAAGCAGCGCGAACTTTTAAAGGCTTGGATCGAACAAGGCGCCGCCTATGAGGCACACTGGGCTTTCATCCCGCCTCAATTGCCAAAGCTAGAACAGGGCAATGCTCAGCCGATTGATCAATTCATTCAAGCTGAACTCATCAAGCATGGTATGAAGTCTTCACCCGAAGCGGATCCAACCACGCTGATCCGACGAGTCTATCTGGATCTGATTGGGCTGCCTCCCGCAGCGCATGAGGTCGATGCCTTTGTTCAGGCCTATCAAAAGGCGACAGCTCCTGTCCGTGATGAACTTTATCGAGCGCTCGTAGAGCGGTTACTATCTAGCCAACATTATGGCGAACGTTGGGGGCGTTGGTGGTTGGATCAGGCGCGCTACGCTGATTCCAATGGTTATTCAATTGATGCGCCTCGGCAGATTTGGAAGTTCCGAGATTGGGTCATACAGGCATTGAACCAAGATATGCCCTTTGATCAATTTACCATTGAACAGCTTGCGGGGGATCTTTTACCCCAGGCAACGGAGAGTCAGAAAATTGCGACCGGATTTCACCGCAACACACAAATCAATCAAGAGGGTGGAATTGATAAGGAGCAATTTCGCATCGATAGCATCTTTGATCGTGTGGCGACTACCGGTAGCGTCTGGTTAGGTCTGACGATCGGTTGTGCTCAGTGTCACGATCACAAGTTCGACCCCATCTCTCAAAAGGAATATTACCAGATGTTCGCTTTCCTGAATAACCAGGATGAACCTGAGATGAAGGTCTTTGATCCACGTCTCGACATCAAGGGCAAGATTGAAGAATTCAAGATGGTGGAAGCCAAGCTGAACAGCTTGATCCAAAAAAGATATGATGAGGTGGTGGCTTGGGAAAAAGAGATGTCTCCAGGTTTTCGTGCCAAGCTCTCTGGACCGGTGAAAAAGGCTTTGAGCAAGAAAGTCGTTAAGCGATCACTCGAAGACAATCTGGCGTTATTCGGTGTCTTTGCCCCTCCTAGTGATCCTCTTCGCATTCTAAATGATCAATATCAGCAGCTGAATGCCGTGCTTAACAAAGGAACCACCACTCTTGTCCTCAAAGAGCTGGCCAAGCCGCGCAAGACAACCGTTTTCATCAAAGGGGATTTCACGCGCCCTGATGTGGAGGTCCAACCAGCAACACTGACTGTGCTTCACCCACTACAGACAAAATCCAGTCTGCCAAATCGTCTCGATTTGGCCAAATGGATCATGAGTCCGCAGAACCCGCTGACCTCACGAGTGATCGTGAACCGCATCTGGCAGCAATACTTTGGTCGTGGTCTTGTAGAGACGGAGAATGACTTTGGTCTACAAGGCTCTTTGCCCAGTCATCCTGAGCTTTTGGATTGGCTGGCACTCGAGTTTATGAAGCAGAAGTGGAGCATCAAAGCTCTGCATCGGATTATCGTTCAATCACACACCTATCGACAGAGTTCGGCGAATACGCCCGAATTGAGTGAAAAAGACCCGCAAAACTATCTGCTCGCTCGGCAGAGCCGACTTCGTTTAGATGCGGAGATTGTGCGTGACGTCTGCCTGACAGCGTGCGGACTGCTATCGCCACAAGTTGGAGGCCCCGCTGTTTATCCCCCGATTCCTGACGGAGTGATGGGCCAAGGTCAGGTCAAGCGAGTCTGGAAAGTCAGTGAGGGCGCTGACCGCTACCGACGCTCGCTTTATACCTTTGTGTATCGCGCTTCTCCACCACCCACTTTGACGGTTTTTGATGCTCCGGAAGGGTTTAATTCGTGCACTCGAAGAGTTCGCAGCAATACGCCGCTACAGGCGCTGACCCTAATGAATGATCGTGGTTTTTTTGAGTTCGCCACTGCGCTTCAAAAGATCATTCAAAGCGAAGCCATCGAAGCTGCCTTCAAGCGCTGCACAGCTCGTGCGCCTCGACCCGATGAGCTTTTAGTGCTGGAGCGGCTGGATGCTCTGAACATTGCCCGCGTTTTGCTCAATCTTGATGAAACCGTCACTCGTGAATAAGCCCATGAATACGCTACAGTATCAAACTCGCCGCCATTTTTTTAGCCGCTGTGGTGTAGGCCTTGGTTCCATGGCCTTGGGTTCGCTCATGGCTCGGGATGATGCCCTGGCTCCTAAGAATACCCATTTTCCTGCCAAAGCGAAGAACGTCATTTTTCTGTTCATGGCAGGTGGGCCTTCTCAGTTGGAGATGTTTGAGCATAAGCCTCTGCTGACGCAACTGAATGGTAAACCTATCCCCGAAAGCTATATCAAAGGAAAGCGCTTTGCCTTTATGGATAGTAGCCACCGCAGTGATTTGTTAGGGCCGAGGGTCGGCTTCAAGCAGCATGGTCAATGTGGCGCATGGGTTAGCGATTATCTGCCTTATACGGCAAACATCGTAGATGACATCAGCATCGTCACCACCTGCAAGACGGAGCTTTTTAATCATGCGCCCGCGAAGCTTTACATGAACACAGGCAGTGGGCTTTTTGGCCGTCCTAGCATGGGAGCCTGGGTTACTTACGGACTTGGCAGCCAGTGTGATAATCTGCCTGGTTTTGTCGTGTTGCAAAGTGGCCCACGAGGGCCGCGAGGCGGTGCTGTACTCTGGGGCAGTGGTGTGCTGCCGACGACCTATCAAGGAGTGCCTCTGCGCAATCAGGGTGATCCGATTGTCAATTTATCCACGCCTGAGGGCATTAGCGCCTCCGAACAGCGCAAGGTTGTGGATGCAGTCCGCGAGTTAAACCTCAAGCGCCTCGTCGCGACCGGTGATCAGGAGATTAGCACACGCATCAATGCCTATGAAATGGCCTACCGCATGCAAACAAGTGCGCCTGAGCTGATGGACATTCGCGATGAATCGCAGTCCACTCTCGATCTCTATGGTATCAAGGACATCCAGGAGACTAGCTATGCTCGGAATTGTTTGCTGGCTCGTCGTCTGGTGGAGCGCGGAGTTCGTTTTGTGCAGCTTTACGACACGAATTGGGATCATCATGGAGGGCCGACAGAGAATTTGGAGAAGCATCTCCCTGAAAAATGCCGTGACATCGATCAAGCGAGTGCAGCCCTAGTCCGAGATTTAAAGCAGCGAGGCTTGCTGGACGACACGATCGTGATCTGGGGTGGGGAATTTGGCCGAACGCCGATGGGGGAGGTCCGGGAATCGACGGGGCGCAATCATCACATTGATGCCTTTACCATGTGGTTCGCAGGTGGAGGCTTCAAAGGTGGCTCGCTTTATGGTCAGACGGATGAGTTTGGCTTTGGTGCGGTCGAAAATCCGGTTCATGTCCACGATATCCACGCGACGATTCTTCATCAGCTAGGCCTCGATCATGAGAGGCTAACCGTTCGCTCTCAGGGGCTGGATTTTCGATTGACCGGGGTTGATCCAGCACGGGTGGTTCGTGGGATTTTGGCTTAGTTCAGGTTGAGTCATTTGGGGTGCTCCTAGCCTTCTAGGCACCTTGCCTCTTGCGAAAAGACCATCCTGCCCTAGCCTGCGCGCCCCTTTCCCCCAATCCTGACATGGCCACCAAGTTCAAAATTCTCATTGCTGGTAACAACGACCCTATCTCGAGCAAAGGCATCGAGCTGCTCCAAGCGGAGCCATCTTTTGACGTTGTGGTGAATATGAATCTGAAGGAGGAGGCTGCGATGATTGAGGCATCTCGTGATGCGCATGCCATCATCGTTCGCTCGGGCGCAAAGGTGACGGCGAAGGTCCTCGATGCAGCCAATCAATTGAAAGTCGTGGGTCGCGCTGGGGTAGGTGTGGACAACATTGATGTGCCCGTGGCCAGTAAGCGCGGCGTGGTGGTCATGAATACACCAGGCGGGAACACGATCTCTACCGCAGAACAGGCATTTACTTTGATGATGGCTTTGAGCCGCAAGACGCCCCAGGCTCACGCAACAATTGTTAGTGGCAAATGGGATCGTAAAAGCTTTCAGGGCACTGAAGTTTACGGCAAGACCTTGGTGGTCTTGGGTATGGGAAGAATTGGTGCTGAGTTTGCTAAGCGTGCGAAAGCATTTGGCATGAGTGTGGTCGCCTATGATCCCTATCTTTCCAAAAATCGCGCGGAAAGCTTAGGAGTCACGCTTTGCGAAGATCTGGATGCCGCCATTGTTCAGGCGGACTACATCACGATGCACATGCCGTTGACGCCAGAGACGAAGCACATGATTAATCTCAAGCGCTTGGCCAGCCTGAAAAAGAGCTGCCGCATCATCAATTGTGCGCGTGGTGGTCTGATTGACGATGCTGCTTTAGCACAGGCGCTGACCGACGGAACCATCGCTGGAGCTGCTTTGGACGTCTTTGAAGTTGAGCCTCCTCCTGCCGATTATCCTTTGCTGAAAGCACCGAATACGGTCTTCACGCCACACCTGGGAGCTAGTACGGAAGAGGCCCAGGAGAATGTCGGGATTGAAATTGCCGAAGTGATCAAGGCGCATTTGCTACAAGGTACGGTTGTGAATGCAGTGAACATGCCGAATGTCGATCCTAAGGTATTGGCAGACATCGGACCATTCCTGAAGTTTGGTGAATTGCTGGGTCGCTTGGTTTCTCAAATCGCCCCAAGTCGCTCCAATGTTGTTCGTATCAACTACAGCGGCAAAGTGGGCAGCGGGGACACGACGCTGATTTCTCGTGCGGTGCTCAAAGGCTTCCTTGAGCGTGCCGTCGGAGCCGAGCAGGTTAACTATATCAATGCCAACGGTGTTGCAGAAAACCTGGGTCTTCGGTTTACCGAAAGCCGGCTGCCCGAGGCGAACCTCTTCACCGATTTGATCGAAGTGCAGGCTAGCAATGGTGCCGAGACAGCTAGCATTGCTGGAACCTTCTTTGCGGGTGAGCCTCGGATCGTGAAAGTCAATGATCGACACATCGAGACACGCCCTGAAGGCACACTTCTGTTTATCGAAAACCAAGATCGCCCCGGTATGATTGCCGCCTACAGTAGCATTCTTGGTAAGAACCAGGTTAACATCGCGGACATGAGCCTGAGCCGGAATAAAGAAGGGGGAACTGCATTGACCCTACTTACTTTGGATTCTTCACCCAGCTCCGAAGTTCTCGCAGAATTGGAGAAAGTTCCTGGCATCGTTCGTGTGCACTGCGTCGTCGTTTGAGTTTCATTCGATAAAAAAGAACTGCGGACTAGGGATTCTAGTCCGCAGTTTTTTATTGGAGATGAAGCAATCAACAGTCTGCACCAACTTGAAATCAGCGATTTAAAACCCAAGCTGAAACGCAGCCATCATGCGCTTGCTGGGCAGTTGCAGCAAAATCAGCCAAGTAAGTTCGCCCATACTGGGGCTTGGGCCAGGCTTTCGAACGTGCATCGAGATCAGCATGCACATGGACACTGCCTGCGAGAAGATCGAATTCGATTTCATCGCCGTCCTGAACAGCCGCAATAGGACCTCCAGCGGCTGCCTCTGGAGAGGCGTGGAGCCCCATGACTCCATGAGATACCCCTGAGACACGACCATCGGAGAGGAAGGCAACTTTTCCATCCAGCTCCGGCACGGCAAGGGCTGCACTTGCGACTAACAATTCAGGCATTCCAGCCGCGATCGGCCCCACGCCGCGTAGTACGACCACATGACCAGGCTGGATATGGCCTGCTGCTGCAGCATCAGAGACTTCCTTGACGCTGGTGAAGCAGATGGCGTGGCCACGGAAGCTAGGATCAGCACGCGATGAAACTTTAAAGACCATGCCGTGGGGAGCGAGGTTCCCGAAGCAAATCTGCAAATCCGCATAGGCTTTGAAGGGCTGCCCGAGCGGAGCAATGAGCTCTTGCTGTACAGGGACGTCGGGGCAGTGAGCAACATTGGATTCAAGAGATTCACCTGTGACTGTCATGCATGTTCCATCCAAGACGCCAGCACGAATCAAATGTCGGATTAACATCGCTGTTCCGCCAATTCGATGCAGGTCAGCCATGGTGCCTTTCCCGCGGGGAGCGAAATTGCAGTAAACCGGTGTGCGCTTGCAAATAGCTTGGATGTCTTTGAGCGTAAAATTCACGCCTGCCTCATGGGCTAGAGCCAGCATGTGCAGGACACCGTTGGTCGAGCCTCCTATCGCGGCGATGGCAGCCATGGCGTTCGAAAGAGCTGCATGGGTCAGGATATCTCGTGGCCTCAAGTTCAATTCTAGCAAACGACGCATGGCTTTGCCGACGCGTTCGCAATCGGTGAGTTTGCTTTGATCCACAGCCGGAATACTCGACGTATCAGGCAAGCTAAGTCCCATCGCTTCTAGTGCAATGCCCCAGGTGTTGAATGAGGCTGCGATGCCACATCCACCTGCGCCTGGGCAAGCATGGCGAATGACGGTTTCGGACTCTTCAAAAGAGATTTTCCCGGCATTGGCCTGAGCTTGCGAATCATAGGCATCTAAAATTGTTAATGAGCGTCCTAGATGGCAGCCGGGAAGGATGCTGCCACCATTGACGATGAGGCCGGGGCAATTCATGCGTGCTAGAGCCATGGCAAAAGCAGGGCCATTTTTGTCGCAATGATGTAGGCCAATCATGCCATCATATCGGTGTGATGTGCAGACCATCTCAGCTCCATTGGCCATGATGTTTCGTGAAACGAGAGATGCGGCGCCTCCTTCATGCCCTTGGGTGATGTTATCACTAACGGGGCTGACGCCAAAAGGGAAGGCGATCAGTCCTGATTCAGCGCAGCTTTTTTCCAAAGCTTTCGCCAGCTCATGAGCACGTAAGTTGCAAAGATTGCCATCGAGAAGTGGTGTTGCGATACCGATCTGGGCTTTGTCGAAATCAGCTTCGGTGAAGCCTAGGCCCCAGTAAAAGGCTTTAACCCCACGCTGCCATCCGTGGGTTAGAGATGAGGAATTCCAGTTGAGTTGTGAAGTGGAAGACATGGTAGGAGTTCTAGAACTGAGAATGTTTTAACGGGTAGGGCAAGCCTATTGCCAAAAAAAACTCCCGGCCAGAAAACTGGCCGGGAGCTGAATGAAGGAGTCAAACGAGACCCCGACAAATTAGAAGGTCACGCCGAGCTTCACGCCACCGAAGACTTCGCTGTCTTGAGTGTTGTTGAAGTGACGGGTGGTCAGGGACATGTTGTAAGCGACGTATGGCGTCAGAGTGGCGCTCTTGGTCAGCTTGATTGGGGCAGAGACGGTAGGGATGACGTGAGTCAGACCGCTCTGGTGGCCACCGAAGGTGTAGTAGTTGGTGAAGCCATAGCCCAGCTTGACGGCTGGAACGATGCTCAACCAGGAGGTAACTTCGATAGGAAGGTCAGCACCGACTTCAGCGTAGGAAGCACCGATGGTGAAGTCATAGAAGAAACCACCATAGAGGTTCACTGGGCCCACGGAGGAAGCGACGGTCAGACCGACTTCTTCAACACCTGTGACGTTCAGTTCGCCAGCGCCGAAACGACCGGAAGGATTGGTCGTGCCGGAGAAACCGTCGAAGAACTCATAGTGGGTGTATACCAGACCGAACTTGGCGAAGCCAGCGTCGTAGGTCAGGGATGCGCTCAGGTCGAGCTCGGAATAGTCGAGGGATTCATCATTGCCTCCTACGTTAACCAGAGTGTCAACAGTGCTGGTGTAGAGAGCACCAAAGCCAAGGGACAGCTGCTCAGTCAGCGGGACGCTGAGGTTGAGGCCAGTCCAGGTGGTGTTGTCTGCGAACCAGAGACCGCGGAAGTAATAGCGGGTGTCGTAACCCACTTCGAGGGTAGCGCCAAGGCTGTCAAACAGCGCGCTGGACTCTTCTGGAGCCACAGCAGCCGAAGCCTTGCCACTTGCAGCAGTGCCGGCGAAAACGTTCATGCTGGCGCAAGCCGCGAGAACGAGAGCCGACTTCGTGATGACGGAGGTCATGCTTTTCATGTGTATTGTTGGTCGATTTAGTTTGTTGATGTGGATGGAGGTTGGTCCGGGAGACCTTCCACCGTGTTTACGAATCTAAGCACCTGATGTGCCATTGCCAAGCATCTTTTCTGAAAATTATTGAGTAGTTCACTGTTTATCTTTCTGAAGTTGCTGCCATAGCCTCGCTTCATGTAGGCGATTGGCTCAAAGCCTCGATCTCTTCAGAGAGCTGACTCCTTTTTTTTAAAGCTATCGATTTAGGCGATGAGAATCTCTTTCATGGTCTGAAACCATAAAAAAAAGCATCCACGCCATGAATAGCGGAGCAGTCCTTCACCGGCTTCTTCGATCAGCCCCGCGTCGACATTGTGATGGATCTGTTGCCGCAAGTCTTGCTCGATCCTGGTCGAGAGGGTGTTGCTATCCAATTCGGCGAGGTCTTTTTTCTCTATGCCTTGGCTAGTGAGGTAGCTTTCGTGCAGTTGAACGAATTCTGCCATGGATTGGGCTTTCAATTGTCTGTTAATCCGATGCTCTGGGGCAGACTTCATGGTCGGGGGATGAGCCAAGTTTGTGGTGGTGTAGGACAGACCATTTTGCATCCTTGAGGTCAGGCTGATGTAGCTTTCCGTCCAGGGGATGCCCTCCTGCTGCACCATGCCGATGGTGGCCTGCATGCGACTTTGTTCATGATAAAAAAGTCGCATGAAGTGGTCGGCGTCACTCCATTTCCAGCCGGCATCTTCGGTCATGACAAAGCCCTCATCTTCAATCTCCTGAGTTAGTTCACGAAGTTCGGGGAAGATCTCGCTGTTAGGCGCAAAGCGTCCTTTGACCTCACTGATTTGATCGAATCGCAGTCGTCTTACGTGTACGACGATTTCCACCCAAGGAAGCATGAACCAGAGCCCCACGCCACAGGCGCCTGCTACATGACTTCCTGTAAGAAACCAACCCAGCATGTATGACGAGGTTAGCATGGCCAGTAAGCCAATTTTGCGTATAACTCGATGGGCAAAGGTGCGGCAAGCGAGCGCGAAAACGATCGTTGCAGCTAAAAAGAGGAGCTCTTGTAGATCCATAGTGAACTTAATCTGACAAGATACGAATGGGTTCGGTGCTCGTCCAGAACGGTTTCAAAAGAGCAGGGGGCTATCCGTTGAAGTTTTCAATTGCTTTCGGCGTAGGTCCTGGAGAGAGATAACGCCATGAGTGCTACAATGGCTTCTCTGGATGATTTCCCCGATAGCCTGTCCCCGATGGTCATTAAGGAGTTAAGGCAGGGGCTGCGCACGCGGGCTTTTACGGGCACTTTGCTACTGCTTCATATTTTTTTGATTCTCACGATGCTGCTATCCAGCGCCTCCATCGATATAGAAAATGCTCAGTGGGTTTTTGATGGCATCTCAAGCTTGGTGCTCTGCTTGATTTTGCCACTCAGAGGAATGAATGCGGTATCAGACGAGATCAAGCATGGGACTTTGGAGATGCTGCGTTTGACGCGCCTGAGCAGCCTCAAGATCGTTTTTGGAAAATGGGCTGCGGTGGCTCTGCTTTGCTTTTTGGTGGCCGTCAGTTTGCTGCCTTATCTGGCAGCCCGATACCTTTTGGGTGGCGTGGAGTTGAGTGCCGAGCTCCTCATCCTGCTGGTGAAGGTTCTCGTTGGTTTGGTTTTCGCGGCCTTGCTGACTGCTCTCTCGACGATTCGCCAGACTTGGTTGCGCTCCTTGCTTGTTTTTGTGCCCTTGTTTGGTGGTGGCTTCGGTCTGTTGGGGTTTTTGATCGTTTCGGTGCGCGGTGCGAGATCGCCTAGCTTTATGATGATGAGCCATGGTTGGTGGTGGTTGGTTTGTCTGCTGTCTGCGGCCTGGCCGATTTTTGCCTTTCTGGCTCTTGCGGCTTCGCGTATTTCCCCACCGGCAGAGCCACTTTCCGTGATGAAGCGCTCGGTGCATTTGCTGACCATGAGCCTGCCTTTTGTGTTTTGGCTAATTTCGGGTGATGATGATCTCCTGCTGTGGGTTTTTCCGGTGCTTGGTGTTCTTGCCATCGATGCGATGGCCGAGCCTTTGAATCGTGTTCCAACAGCTTATGTCTCTTTGTTCAAAGCTGGCTTTTGCGGACGTCTTGTGTTGCCAATTCTTGCTCCTGGTTGGTGCAGTGGCTTCTGGACTACGCTAGTTGGGGGGGGGATTGCTGCTTTGGCCATGATTCTAGCGGGTTTGACGCAGAGTCTGCCCTACTTTTTCCTCGCGGCCTGTAGCTTCTGGATGGCTTGTGCGATCCTGTTCATTCTGCCAACGCGGAAGTCAGAAGATCTACTGCCCATTTTGATAGGCGTGCTTCTTTTGATCGCGGTTACGGTTAGCTTTTTAGGTGGACTCGGTTGGTTGAGTTCCAAGGCATCCGGGAAACTTCCTTGGATTCTCGCCATTCTGCCGCCTACCGCTTGGGCTGGTGCGCAAAACTTTGCCGTAGGTCCTGAGCGAATAGCTTTCCTCAATTTGAGCCTGCTTTTTGCTGCTATTTGGCCGCTGGTACTGGCCACACTCAGCGTGATCTCTGGTAGATCTCTCGTTGAGGTTCGACAGCAAGCTATGGAGCTTGCGAGAAAATCGAGTATTGAGCGAGTGCCTAGAACTTGAGGTCTTCTTGGAAGATCATCCGTGCGGCCTGAGCTACATCTTTGTCTCCGCGGCCAGACACATTGACGATGATGATCTGATCTTTGGACATCTGCGGGGCAACCTTCATCGCATGGGCGAGTGCATGAGAGCTTTCTAGGGCGGGAATGATGCCCTCGGTTCGCGATAGGGATTGGAAAGCCTCCAGGGCTTCGGTATCTGTTGCGTAGGAGTATTCCGCACGGCCTAGATCATGAAGCCAGGCGTGTTCGGGCCCCACTGCCGCGTAGTCGAGTCCTGCGCTGACCGAGTGGGTTAGTTGGATTTGTCCGTCGTCATCAGCTAGCAGCCAAGTTTTGGCTCCCTGAAGCACGCCGAGGCGACCGCCCTGGAAACGGGCAGCATGACGTTCAGGGATGATTCCGTCTCCACCTGCTTCCACTCCTATCATGCGCACGCCAGCATCATTGAGGAAAGGGTGAAAGAGTCCGATAGCATTGCTTCCACCGCCGACGCAGGCAATGAGCAGATCGGGCAGGCGCTCTTCCCGTTCTAGGATCTGGCGGCGTGCTTCCAGTCCAATGACGCGGTGAAAATCACGCACCATCATTGGGTAGGGATGGGCACCGTAGGCCGTGCCTAGGATGTAGTGGGTGTGGCGCACATTGGTTACCCAATCGCGCATGGCTTCATTCACAGCTTCTTTTAGCGTCGCCTGCCCAGCGGTCACGGCGCGGACTTCAGCGCCGAGGAAGCGCATTCGCGCCACGTTTAGAGCTTGGCGTTCCATGTCCACCTTTCCCATGTAAATGACGCACTCTAGACCGGCTCGGGCGGCGACGGTGGCTGTGGCTACACCGTGCTGTCCTGCCCCTGTTTCTGCGATGATGCGAGTTTTTCCCAGCCGTTGAGCTAGCATGATCTGTCCAAGGGCATTATTGATTTTGTGTGCTCCGGTATGCAGCAGATCTTCACGCTTCAGGTAGATGCGTGCACCACCTAGTTTTTCAGTCCAGCGCTCTGCAAAATACAGCGGTGTCTCGCGTCCGACATACTCTCGCAACAGACGATGCAGTTCCGCCTGGAAAAGAGGATCTCGTTTAGCGCGCTCGTATTCATCCGTCAGTTCATTCAGAGCTGCCATCAGAGTCTCTGGCACGAACATGCCGCCGTAAGGACCGAAATGGCCGTGTTGATCGGGCATGGTAGGCAGGGGGGCGGGCGCGGTAGCGGTCATGGAAAGGGGAAACGTAGAGCAGATACGCTTCTTGGCAAATCTGTGGGGCATTCAATCCTGGGAAACGGCTTGCGTGTGGGCCTGCGATCCCTTTCATAGGCCTAATGGACATGCTTGTAGCCCTCGACATCCCCGATTTCGGCGGGGCGGTGGACTTTGTGAAAAAACAGACCACTGGCCAAAACCTGACTGGTTGGGGGCTTGCCTTGGTGGCTTTTTTTGCAGGAATGGCTGTGGCGCGCGGTATTGTCTCCCAGATCATCTTGATGGTTAGCTTAGGCATTTCCGTGATGGCGGGATTTTACGTGTTTCAGCACCGGGCGGTGGTCTTCGGCAGCTATGCTTCAGATATGCAGACGGATACGCTGCTTTGGGTATCCGTCGCAGCAGCGGTTATGACCTTCTTTGTCGTGCGTGGACTGGTTAGTTTCATGGCAGGATTTGGCCTGATTTCACTACTCGCAGGGTTCACTGGTTGGAAGGCAGGGTTGCTTAGCCTTTTGCCTTCTGGGGTGATGGTCTGGCTAGGCGCAATGGTGCTGCGCCTCTTGGGCGGTGTTTATAGCATGGAAAATGCAGAGGCCATGATCAATGGCCAAGTGGCCAAGGATGGCTGGCAGCGCTGGATCGTGGAGATGGCACAAAAAATTGACCGAACTTCCGTGGGGATTTTGACAGAAAAGCTCGACCCCTATGACCTGCGCGCTAGGGCAAATCTTGCTCGATTGCTTATCCTTTGGCCTAATGGCAAAGTTTGGCAGCAGCTCGCCGCGATGGGGCAAGCTCAAGCTGAAGCCCTGAATCATCCCGACATGGTGCAGCTCGGACAGGACGTCAAAGTGAGGCAAGCCATTGAGCACAGGGACTTTGCGGGGTTGATGCAGCTGCCTCAGGTGGTGCAGGCTGCCTCAAATCCTAAGCTTGAATCCTTTCTGAAAACACTGGAGCTGGAAGAGGCCATGGACACCGTGGTCTATCAGGCTCGGTAACTCGCGAAAGCTGTATGAAAAGTGAAGCTTGCTACGCGGTCTCTGTGCCATGGCTTCGTCCCTGATCTCCCTTCATGCCGCCACGTCCGACTCACCTTCGCGCCACTGCGGCTCGTCTTCTCTTTTTTGCTCGTGCTTACCAGCGCATGGCGTTGCTTCAGCTCTTGCTGGCGATGTCAGGCACCTCGCTTGTCATCGTTTTCCCGGGTGTGGTGCAGTGGTTTGTCGATGATCTGATTCCTCGTCGTGATTTGGCGGGCATCTGGTGGGCTGGTGGACTGGCTGTAGGGGCATTTTTTCTGCGCGAGCTGCTCTTCTCAGCTCGCACACGCCTGAATAGTGCTTTCGAGCAGCAGATGACGGCAGATTTGCGAGGCCGACTGCATGAGAAGATCACACACCTGCCCCTGGGCTGGTTTGATCGGCAAAGCACGGGAGATGTGATGGCACGCGTGATAGATGATGTCTCGGCTACCCAGCGGGTTATCCTAGAGATCATCGAGCAAGGGCTGACGTCCTTGTTGCAGATCAGCATCAGCGCGGTGGTGATGTTCCAGACGAATAGCCACTATGCCTACCTTGTCATGGCTCCCACTCCCTTGATCGCTGCGGGAGGTTGGTTGTTCGCTCGCTGGGTTGCGCCACGCTCGCGTGAGGCTCGACAGGCCTCCAGTTGGCTCAGTTCTGTGCTGCACGACACTCTCACGGGTATTCGTCAGGTGAAAAGCTACACGGCGGAGAAGGCACGCCAACAGGCCTTTCGCCAAGCCAGTGAGCAGTTGCGCAGCTCCCAGCGTCGGCTCATGGATGCTTGGGCGATATACAGTCCGCTGATGAGCTTTCTCGGTAGTCTGGGTTTGGTTTTGCTGCTTTGCATCGGTGCGCGGGGCATCCTTCAGGGGGAAATGACCACGGGTGAGCTTTTTAAATTCATCTTTCTCCTTGGTTTTTTCTATGAACCCATCGCCCGCTTGCATGGCGTGAATCAGACTGTGGTGACAGGTCTGGCCAGCGCAGAGCGTGTCTTTGCTATACTGGATCTGGTCGAGGCCGAGGATCTCCAGGCAGGCCAGCGCATCACTGAGGTCAGTGGGCAGATCGAGTTCCGCGACGTCACCTTTGGCTACGAGCCTGAAAAGCCCGTGCTGCATGGCTTGAGCTTACGCATTCAGCCGAGGCAAACCGTGGCCATTGTCGGAACTACTGGCTCGGGAAAGAGTACTTTGTTTCAGCTGCTCGCACGGTTTTACCAGCCTCAGTCAGGTAACATTTACCTAGATGGGCTGCCTTTGGACAAGCTAAACTTAGGTAGCTTGCGCTCTGCTATGGCCTACGTGACACAGGATGCCTTTCTCTTCGCAGGAACCATCCGTCAAAATCTCCAACTCGGCTGTCCTGGGGCGAGCGATGAAGCAATGTGGCAAGCGCTACGCCATGCCTGCGCCGAGGATTTTATCCGCGCTCACCCCGATGGCCTGGATGCTGAGGTCGGCGAGCGCGGTGTCATGCTTAGTGGTGGAGAGCGTCAGCGCATCACCATCGCCAGAGCCTTCTTGAAAGACGCACCCATCTTGCTGTTGGACGAGGCCACTAGCGCAGTGGACACACGATCCGAGGCGGCCATCCAGCAGGCGTTGAAGCGTTTGCGTGCTGACCGCACGTGCTTGGTTATTGCTCATCGGCTAAGTACGGTGCTCACGGCTGATGTCATTTGCGTCATGCGCCATGGTCGTATCATCGCCAGCGGTAATGATGCCTCGCTTCTGGAGAACTGCCCAGAGTGGGTGGCCTTGCGGGAAACGGATCACCAAGATCAAGTAATCTGCATGCAACAGGATGGCGAGTTGCCGTGAAAAAGGGGCTCAATCTTAAAGGCCTAGCCCCGGATTCGCAGCGCACCCTGCGCATTTAGCGCCAGCGCTAGGTGGGACTCGGGGCGTCCGCTTTCTCTCGATCAAAGTCCAGAATGCAGGGGGCAATGGCGTTGAATGAGTCGTTGGCGGAAGTGCGAATCACGCAGAGGGAGGCGGTGGGTTGCCGCTGCGCCTTTCATCCTCACGTGCCAGCTCTTCGGTGGTTTTTTCCATTATTGGGCTTGGGTCAGCGGAAGGGGGTAACTCTTCCTCCTCAGGCATGACAGACCCCTGGTCTTCTGCGGATTCAGGCTCTTCCACGACGTCACTTATGGCGACTGTTTTCGAAGCTTTTTCGATCTCAGGGGGAGGGGCTGAGGGGCGTGGCTGGCTCTGGTATTCGTCCTCCAGGTCCTTTTCCGTTTCATCGTTTTCGGAGAACCAGGGATTGTAGTTTTCATTATCCCAATCGTCCTTGGCTGGCTCTTTTTCGAGTTCCTGCTCATCCTTGTCGATCTGGGCATAATACTCGGGAAAAGCCTCGCGGTCCTTTTTCTCGATCATGTAGGCCAGCCAGATACAGATTTCATAGAGCACATAAAGCGGTCCCGCCAGCAGCAGCAAGGTAAGCACGTCCTGGGTCGGCGTGATGACAGCCGAAAATATCGCGATGGCGATGATCGCGTGCTTCCGGGTGGTTTTCATCAGCTTGTAGGAAAGGAAGTCCAGCTTCACTAGTGCCATGACGACTACCGGAAGTTCAAAGCTGACCCCAAAGATCAGGATGAAACGCGTGGCAAAGGTGATGTAATCCCCGAGCATCCAGGAGTTTTCGAAGCCATGGTCGAAATTCCACACAAGGAAGAAATCCAGCGCCCTTGGTAGCACCATGAAGTAGGAAAAGGTGACACCCGTGAGGAAGAGACCGAACCCCACGGCAAGCGCGGGAAATAGCACCTTTTTCTCGGTGTCTTTCAGGCCTGGCAGGATAAATTGCAGAACGAAAAACAGCAGCAGGGGAAAGCTGAGGATGACTGAGGCAATCAGAGATACATTCACCGAGGCCATGAAGCCCTCTTGCGGTGTGCGAGTGCTAGGCTGACGGAATTCCACCTTGGGCTCTGGGAGGCTTGCTGCCTTGGCATTTTCCAAGATAGTCACCTTTGCTGAATCGATCGCCCATTTGTAGGGCACCTGCACGATATCGGTCAGGGGCTTATTGAATCCAAAGGTCAGTAGGACGCTGCCCAGCAGGGTCATGGCGACGCGCACAAGCATCGTGCGCAAGTCCTCTAGGTGATCGAGGAAGGGTTTTTCCTCGTCCTGGGGATTCAGGTTCATGGCGATCTTCTCGCGGGCTTTGAAGACTTTGTTGAGGATGCCTTGCCACATATCGGGGTGATGGGGGGAAACGGGTGCGGTGCAGATGGGGTTAAATCGATCCCTTTGCCGCCATCCGCGCGTAAAGTGCCAGCGTCAGGGCGGTGGTGATCTCATGGGCAGCGATCATCCTCCGCAGTTCTCCTGAACTGACAAGCCGCACGGGGCTGATGTGCTCGCTTCCATCCGGTGAAGGACGGCTAACGACGCACACGGGCTCCGCCTTGAATAGGTAAACGTGCTCGTCGGTGAATCCTTGCGAGGGCAAGAACCAGCCAAGCGGCTCCAGCGTGCCGCCAGGGGCCAGTGCATAGCCTGTTTCTTCGCAAAGCTCGCGCAAAGCAGTGTCGATGACGCGATCGCAAGTTACATCGTCCACGGGGTGGTCGATCTGGCCAGCAGGGAATTCAAGGCACGCTTCAGCGACCGGGATGCGCTCTTGTGGGATCAGGACGAATTCGCCACTCTCGGTGACGGGGGCGATGGCGACGGCCGCTTTTCGTTTTACCACCAGCCAAGGCACGGGCTGCTCTTGGCGATGTGGGGTGAGCACCTCAACGCGATCCACACCAACGTGAGGGTTGGCAAACAAGCGCTCATTTTTCACCGTTTTCCAGCCTTCACGTGGCTGTTGGTGAAACAGAGGGAAGCTCGGGCTGCGCGCCGCCTCTGCCATCACGAAAGGGCCTCCTTCCAGCGCGCGATCTGTGCGGCGACGTTTTGTGGCGAGGGAGCGCCGATGCCTCTGCGGGCGGTTAGGGCGGTTTCGAGGTTCAGGCAGGCGTAAAGATCGGCCTCGAAGGCAGGCGAGAACTCCTGGTATTTCGCCAGCGGTATGTCGGCAAAGGCCACCTTCTCCGCGAGGCTGTGGGCGACGAGCTTGCCGATGACTTCATGCGCAGCGCGAAAGGGAACGCCGTGATTCACGAGGTAGTCGGCAAGGTCGGTGGCGAGCAGCATGGGGTCGCTGGTCGCGGCGCGGGTGCGGACATCATTGACCTCCATGCCGGCGATCATTTCGGCGAACACAGCGAGTGCGGCTTTGATCGTGTCGATGCTGTCAAAAAGCGGCTCTTTGTCTTCCTGCATGTCGCGATTGTAGGTCATCGGCAGACCTTTCAGCAGGGTCAGCAGCGCCATGAGATTGCCGACGAGACGGCCAGACTTCCCACGCGTGAGCTCGGCCACGTCGGGGTTCTTTTTCTGCGGCATCAACGAGGAGCCAGTGGTGTGTGCGTCGCTGAGGGTGACGAAGCCAAACTCGGCGCTGCACCAAAGGATCACGTCCTCGCTGAGACGGGAGAGATGTACGCCGCATAGGGCGATGGCGAAGATGACCTCGGCGGCGAAATCGCGATCGCTCACGGCGTCCATACTATTCTGCGTGACGCTGGAGAAGCCGAGCTGCTGCGCGACATACTCGCGATCAATAATGATCGTGCTGCCCGCGAGCGCACCGGAGCCGAGCGGCATAACGTCGATCCTTTTTCGAGCATCGCTGAGGCGGGCGGCATCGCGGGAGAGCATCTCCACATAGGCGAGCAAGTGATGAGCAAAGAGCACGGGCTGGCCACGCTGGAGATGGGTGTAGCCCGGCACCACCGCGCCGCCGCTGCGCTCGGCCGCCTCGATCAAGGCACGCTGGAGGCTGTGAATCAGTGCCATGATCGCATCCACGGCATCGCGGGTGTAGAGGCGGACATCAGTGGCGACTTGGTCGTTGCGACTGCGGGCGGTGTGTAGCTTCGCGCCTGCGGGGCCGATGCGCTTCGTTAGCTCGGCCTCGATGTTCATGTGCACGTCTTCGAGAGATTCCTTCCACTCGAAATGACCGCTCTCGATCTCGCTCTGGATGCCGAGCAGGCCTTTTTCGATCTGCGACTGCTCGTCTGCCGTGATGATGCCGGCCTTCACCAGCCCCTTCGAGTGGGCGATGCTGCCAAGGATGTCCTGCGCGTAGAGCCTCCAGTCAAAGGACACAGACTCGCCATAACTCTGTACGAGCTGGCTGGTGGGCTGGGAGAAACGGCCTTTCCACATGGTGATCGAAATGGGGGAGAAAACGGGGCGCAGAGGTTAGCGCCCCTTTTTCGGCGCGCAACCTCGGCGGCACATACCTCTTTGGTTGGGTTTTCGCACGGGACGAAGTCTCTTGAGCTGGTCACTTTTTCTTCCTCGGGGCTTTTTTCACGGCTTTTGGGCTCTCGAAGATCGGTGGAACGGTATCTTTTTCCCACTCGGTGAGGGCTTCGTTAAATTGGGCGACTAGCTCGGGTTTTTCTCCCGCTAGGTTCTGGGTTTCGCCGATGTCTCTTTTTAGATCATAAAGCTCAGGCTTGCCATTCGTAGGGCGGAAGAACTTCCATGATCCTTGGCGAACCGCGTGGACTCCTTGGGGGCCCTGAGTACGCCAAAAAAGCCGTTCGTGAGGCAGGCCGGTTTTTCTCCCGTCAGATAGGGCATTAGATTGACTCCATCAATGGTACGATCTTCCGGCAACTTGCCTCCAGCTAGGGCGATGGCGGTGGGCAAAAAGTCCAAGCTGATGACTGGGGCATCGTAGGTGCCGGGTTTTAGTCGCGCAGGCCAGCTTATGAGGAATGGCACACGCATGCCGCCCTCGTGCAGATCGCCTTTGGCACCGCGCAGAGGCGTGTTGTCCGTGAAGTTCCCCACACCTTTTCCACTCAGATTGGGTCCACCATTGTCGCTGACAAAGAAGATTAACGTGTTTTCTCGCTGTTGGCTCGCCTCTAACTGAAGCATGAGTTGTCCGATGACGTCATCCATAGCAGCGACCATGGCGGCGTAGGTCCTGCGGTTCGGCTGGCTGATGTGGGCGAACTTTTTCAACCAAGCCTCAGGTGCCTGTAGTGGGGTGTGGGGTGCATTGAAAGCTAGGTAGAGAAACCAAGGCTGGGTGGCAGCCTGGCGCTTCACGAAGGCGGCAGCCTCTTCGCCAAATTGTTCGGTCAAATAACGGCGCTGCGGCTCGTCTGCACCGTTACGATTCAGCGGGATGGTGTATTCCACGCCGCCCTTGTCTCCCGGGAAGTAGATGTGTCCGCCGCCAAGCGCGCCGAAGTATTCATCAAAGCCGCGTTTCATCGGGTGAAATTGTGGATGCGCCCCCAGGTGCCATTTTCCCACAGCGCCTGTGTGGTAGCCTGCGTCTTTCAGTAGTTGGGGAAGTATGACCTGATCCAGTGGTAGGCCATCATGGGTGCTTTCGGGCTTCCAGGCTGGATTATTTTCATGGCCGAAGCGTTGCTGATAGCGCCCTGTCAGCATGCCGGCGCGGGTTGGGCTGCAAAAAGGGTGCGAGACATAGCCGTTCGTGCAGCGAATGCCCGAGGCTGCCAACTGGTCGAGATGCGGCGTAGGAATCTCCCGAGAGCCCTGAAATCCAACATCGTGGTAGCCCAAGTCATCTGCGACGATGATCATGATATTCGGGCGATCTGCCGCCGCAAAGGCATGTGCCAAGCCAAGTAGGGTGAGCATGGAAACGAGAATCTGCATAGAGCGTCCTGCAACGTGCTTCACGGCTCTGGCTTGCGCATAAATGCGATGCTCGGGAACGAAAGACGACGTTTCCCCCGCTTGCGTCCCCCCCTGAACCGGCTTTGGATAGCCGTATGGTCAATGTCATCGTCATTTTGGAAATCGATCCGGCTCGCGTGGAAGACTTCCTGGAAGTCATCCTGCACAACGCGGCTGAGTCCGTGAAAGAGCCGGGCTGCACGCGCTTTGAGGTCAATCGTCAGGCCGATCAGCCAAACCTTTTCGCGCTCAGCGAGCAGTATGTGGATCAGGCAGCGCTGGAGGCCCATACCCGCACGCCCCACTTTGCCCTCTGGAAGGAAAAATCGGCCACAGGCTTTGTCACCAAGCGCTGGGCTGTGAAAGGCCCGCTGCTAGACTGAGGCTTCCACCTTGCTGCTCTGCCCGTGGAAGACGCCTTTGGCCATCGCATTTCCTACCTGCGCGTGTCGGTGACCGACAGGTGTAACGAACGCTGTCGCTACTGCATGCCGGAAGAGGAGCAGGCTTGGTTCCCCAAAGATGAGGTGATGAGCTATGAGGAAATGCTGCGTGTCCTGCGTATTGGAGCGACATTGGGCATCCAAAAAGTGCGTGTGACCGGAGGGGAGCCCCTGACACGTCCGGGTATCGCCGATTTCTGCGCAAAAATCGCGGAGATTCCCGGCATCCGCCAGATCGGCATTTCCACCAATGGCACACTTCTCAGCCGCGAAGAGCAGGGCATGACCCTAGCGGCACGCCTTTTTCAGGCAGGCGTGCGCAGCATGAATGTCTCCTTGGATTCGTTAGATCGGGAGGCCTATCGTCGCACCACGAGCCGCGATTTGTTGCCGAAGGTGCTGGAGGGGATCGAGGCAGCTCTGCGTGCGGGTTTTCAGAACTTGCGGTTGAACTGTGTGCTCATGAAAAATCAAACAGAGCGTGAGTTTGTGCCGCTGCTTAGGTTCGCGGCTGAGCGTGGGCTATTGCTTCGCTTCATCGAGCTTATGCCGGTGAGCAGTCGCGAGGTGCTGGATGAGCAAAACTTTCTCTCCACGGAGAGTGCGCGCCACTTGATCGAGCAGCATACGGGACCTCTAACCGCATTGCCTGAGTTTCGCACCAATGGCCCGGCCGCTTACTGGCAGGTGTCTAACACGGGGCAAAAGATCGGCTTCATCGGCGCAATGACCAATCTGCATTTCTGTGAGAGCTGCGACAAGCTCCGTCTGACTAGCGATGGCAAGTTGAGGCCCTGCCTGGGCAGCTATCTAGAGTTTGATCTACGAGAGCGACTCCGTCAGGGCTGTCGGGATGAAGAAGTGGCTGACTTCATCCGCAGTGTGGTGTCGCGAAAGCCCAAGGAGCATGACTTTCGTCAAAACTATCAGCCGAACCGGCGAATGATCGCCATTGGAGGCTAGCCAGACTTGCCAGTGCGCTCAAGCAAAGCGTAAAAGTAAATCTCTCTGCAAAAAGCCTTTGCCGTGATCAAGATCACGCGCCAAGTGTTCACTAGAACATAAACATCCCCCTCACGACTATGGCCCGATCCCCCAAAGAGACCTCCGCTGAACCGAACACCAATAAGATCGCCGAAGCCCGCGCGCGGAATTTGGACCTAGCGATTCAGCAAATCCAAAAAGACTACGGCGAAGGCTCGATCCTCCGCATGGGTACAGGGGAAAAAGCAGAGGTCGCCGTCATCCCGACGGGTAATCTCTTGATCGATCAAGCGCTCGGCGTCGGTGGTTTCGCTCGTGGGCGCATCATTGAGATCTATGGGCCTGAGTCTTCCGGTAAAACCACGCTCACGCTGACAGCTATCGCCCAGGCGCAGAAAGCGGGTGGCATCGCCGCCTTCATTGATGTGGAGCATGCTCTGGATCCTAACTACGCCCGCCGACTGGGGGTGAAGATGGATGAGTTGCTCGTCTCCCAACCCAGCAGTGGTGAAGAGGCCTTGCGCATCTGCGAGACACTCGTCCGCTCCAACGCGCTCGACGTGATCGTCATTGACTCCGTCGCTGCTCTCGTGACCCGGCAGGAACTCGAAGGAGAGATCGGCGATAGCACTGTCGGTGCCCAGGCGCGTCTCATGAGCGCCGCTCTACGCAAACTGACCGCCATCATCAGCAAAGCCCGAACCACCTGCATCTTCACCAACCAGATCCGTGAAAAGATTGGTGTTATGTTTGGCAACCCTGAGACCACCCCTGGCGGCAAGGCCCTCAAGTTCTACGCTTCTGTACGTGTGGATATCCGCCGCATCGGCGCTATCAAAAGCAGTGATGGAACCGTGACTGGCAACCGCACAAAAGTGAAGGTCGTGAAGAACAAGCTCGCCCCACCCTACACAGAAGCTGAGTTCGATATTATGTACAATGAGGGCATTTCCAATGTCGGGTCCATGCTCGATCTAGCCATGGAGTTCGACATCCTGCAGAAGCGCGGTTCCTGGATCAGCTACAAAGGCACCCAACTCGCCCAGGGGCGTGATGCTGCAAAAGATACGCTCAAAAATGATCCGGCACTCTACGCTGAGATCGAAGACGCGGTGAAAGCAAAGCTGGCCGAAAAAGGTGGCCAGGCTGCTGCGCCGATAGCTTCGGAGGAATAACACGAATTCAAACCTTTCGGACCATGCCACCGCGACTCATCCGAGCTCGGTGGCATGTTCATTGGGCCATTGGGCACTGTTCGCTGCTCTACGCGACAGCACGGTCATAAACCTGTTTTAGTGGGCATCTTTCGCCCAGCGCTTCAGTGCGACATGTAGCAAGCCTGCACCGAGATAGCCCCCACAGATGTCGGCCAGCCAATCCCAGGGATCATTTCCGCTCCGTCCTGGGGTGAAAGTTTGATGATATTCATCCAGCGCGCCAATGAGGCCGGCAAAGATCATGCCAGTCAACGCCATGTGGAAAAAAGGCAGGTGTATCCAGCGGTGGCCACGCTGAGCCAGCAGGAATGCCCCAGTGCCGCCCGTGAAATACATACCGTGTAAAAGTTTGTCCTTCATCGGAAAAGAGGGCCCCATCGGCGGGTGGGAGTCTGCCGATAGAATCCAGAGCAGCGCTGCCCAGATCAGCACGACCAGCACCCACAGGGCCTGCAGATCAATCATGCGAGAGATCCATGTAACAGACTTCATCCCTCCTTCATCTCCTGCTCCATGCGCTCGCTCAGCCACTGTTTGATCATGCTTTGGTAATTGAGGTAACGACGACGAGCGATCCGCTTGATCCTGCTGAGCATGCGGGGGTCAAAACGCAGCGTGATCGTGGTGGACTCACGCACATCATTGCGGTGAATCGACATCTGCATCAAGCGTGCGTCGAGCTGGTGGTTGGCCCAGAATTTGCCCTCTTCTTCATCGCTTTCAAAGGTAGGCACATCTTTCCACAACCGGATCAGGGCGAGATCTCCTTCGAGAGTGGCCGGGCGACTCATCAGCGTGCTGTCTCCTTTACGGCGTGGTTCCATAGTGTTTGTTGTGATGATTCAAACGTCCTCAGCCTTCTTTCTCTCAAAAAAATCGTGCTCGGCAATCGTCATATCCCGTGAAAAGACCACTCGGTAGCGTTTACCATCCGTCCAGAAGACGCTGAAGACGGCCCTGCCTCCCAGAGATTTACCCAGGTTGAAGTAGCGTGCAGAAGCCCCATCGCCATTTGCATCTGGCAGCAATTTGAGAGAGAAGGGGTCCTCAAAGGATTCCTCAATGTCTTTGGGAGGAAGCTTAGAGAGATCAAAAGAAACGCCGAGCCAATCGAAGTCCATAAAGTAAGAAGAGTAATCTGAACGCTCGAAAGTCAGCTCATCTGACTATTTCCGATACTGAATCAATTCTATTTCATAGCCCTCAGGTGCGTCAATAAAAGCAAAGACCCCACTAGAACTTTCGGTGGGGCCATCGGAAAGCGGATAACCGCAGGCAGCCGAGTGAAGGGCGAATTTTTCCAGATCTGCGACCTCAAAAGCAAGATGCGTAACATCAGGGCCGAGCTGCACAGGCCCACTGGCAGGGTAGGCACAGATCTCGATCAATTCGTCGCTATTGGGGGTTTTAAGAAAAACCAGCTCAGAGCCACGTGGTGACTTGTGACGTCGCACCTCCTCCAAGCCGAGTACTTGCTTGTAGAAGTTCACGGTCTTGTCCAGGTCATTGACGCGATAGCGGGTGTGTAAGAGTTTGGTGACCATAAAATCCAAGAAGAAAAACCACCTGTATATTGCCGCGTGTGAGGAGCTTGGCAAGGTGCCGATCTTGCGATGAAAGCCAAATGGCTAAAAAGCTCGATATCAAGTATTCATGAATCTTGGGTAAAGCTAGGTGAGCTGTTTGGCCGACTTTTCTGGTTGGGCTGCATGCCTTCAACGCGCGCTGGTTTCGGGGCACCCTGAAAAGCGCATTGCAAAAAAGCGCGCTTTCGCCTCATTCATGGAGTCCACCCCAAATCCACTATGAAAAAACAACTGCCGTTTCTTGCCGCCTTCGTTCTTGCGTTTGCAGGCCTGACCGGAATCAACCAAGCCCAGGAGGAAAAAAAAGAAGTGAGTGAGTCCAAAATTGTCAAAGTCGTGATGGAAACCAGTAAGGGAAATATCGAGCTCGAACTCGATGCCGCTAAGGCACCTATCACCGTCGAAAACTTCGTGAAATACTCGAAAAAAGGTCATTATGATGGCCTGATCTTCCACCGGGTGATTCCGGGATTCATGATCCAGGGCGGAGGCTTCACGTCAGACATGAGCCAAAAAGCCGTGGATGCACCGATCGCGATTGAGTCCAAAAACGGTCTCAAAAATGCCCGTGGCACCATCGCCATGGCTCGCACCAGCAATCCAAACAGCGCCACCAGCCAATTCTTCATCAACGTGAAGGACAACGCCAACCTGGATTATCCTAGCTTTGATGGTTACGGTTACGCCGTGTTTGGTAAGGTGACTGCAGGTCTGGACGTTTGCGACGCTATCGTCTCCGTGCCCACCAAGCAGGTTGGACCGCACGGCGATGTGCCGGTGGAGCCCATTCTGATCAAGAGCGTGAAGATTTCTGAATAACTCGTTCGCCTGAATGAGTTCCCAGAGGCCCGTGGTAACACGGGCCTTTTTCTTGTCTTGAAGAAAAAATGCACGCTTAAGCAGCTTTGGTTCCGTTTTGAACAGGACTCTCCTGTCTTGACTCTCACCCCGGCCCCATTGACCGTTTCTCCTCGCATGTCCGACACCCCAGTTTTACCGCCCATCCTTTCTTCGGTTCCTGACCAGGAATCCATCGCCCAATCTGCATCCTGGGTAAAGCCTCTGCGCGAAGAGATCGCGCGTGTGCTTGTGGGCCAGAACCACCTCGTGGATCGCTTGCTGGTGGCTTTGCTAACCAATGGACACGTGTTGCTTGAGGGCGTTCCTGGTCTAGCCAAGACTCTCGCTGTGCGCACGCTCTCCAGTGCCTTGCAGGCTAGCTTCAAGCGCATTCAGTTCACTCCAGACCTTCTGCCAGCAGATGTCGTCGGCACCATGGTGTATCATCCGAAGGACGGCACCTTTTCTCCACGCTTGGGGCCTATTTTTGCCAATCTCGTGCTCGCGGATGAAATCAACCGTGCTCCAGCCAAGGTTCAAAGTGCGCTTCTCGAAGCCATGCAGGAGCGCCAGGTCACGATTGGCGAAGCTACACACAAGCTGCCCGATCCATTCCTTGTCCTCGCCACGCAGAATCCCATCGATCAAGAAGGCACCTACACCCTGCCGGAGGCCCAGCTAGACCGTTTCCTTTTGAAAGTCCGTGTCGTCTATCCCACGCCTGCTGAGGAGCGCCAAGTGCTCGACGCAATGGCCACCAGTGCGCCCAAGCTGGATGTGAACCAGATCATCGATGCGAAGCAAATCGTGGCGAGTCGCGCCATTGTGAACCAGATCTACATGGATGAAAAGATCCGCGATTACATCGTGGCCATCATTCATGCGACGCGTGACCCAGGCATGGTTGCTCCACACCTCAAGCTGCTGATTCGCTGCGGTGCCTCACCTCGTGGCACGATCAATTTGGCACTCGCCTCCAAAGCGCTCGCTTTCCTCGCTGGGCGTAACTACGTCACCCCTCAGGACATTAAGGATCTCGCGCCAGATATCCTGCGTCATCGTATCTTATTGAGCTACGAAGCTGAAGCGGAAGGCGTCTCCAGCGAAGATGTGATCAAACAGCTGCTCGATAAGCTGCCTGTTCCGTAGCGTGCGTTTTTGCCTGCATTCAACGGCTTACCCCACTCATGCCTTCGAACCCTGAAACTGAGGACGAACGCCTCACGCGCATCCTCAAGCGCGTGCGAAAGATCGAGCTCGTGACGCGTGGCATCGTCAAAGAAACCCTCGGTGGAGCCTATCATTCCAGGTTCAAAGGGCAGGGGATTGAGTTCGATGACTTTCGCGAATACCAGCCTGGAGATGATGTGCGCTTCCTCGACTGGAATGTCACGGCGCGCATGAACGATCCGTATGTGCGCAAATACATTGAGGAACGTGAATTGACCGTGATGCTCATCGTGGATGTCAGTGGTTCGGGGGACTACGGCAGCCAGGAAGATAGCAAGCGTGAGCGCGCTGCCGAAGTCGCTGCGGTGTTTGCTTTTAGTGCGGTACAAAATCAGGACAAAGTTGGGCTCATCCTCGTTTCCGATCAGGTCGAGCACTACCTGCCTGCGCAAAAAGGCAGCTCACACGCGCTGCGCTGCCTGCGGGACATTTTGAACCACCGCCCGAAAAGCCGCCGCACTCAGCTCGGCCCGGCGCTGGATCTCGCCCTGACGCGGATCGCTCATCGCGCCCTGGTCGTATTGGTGTCTGATTTTCTCACCCCAGACTCTGCCTGGGAACACAACCTGCGCCTCCTAGCGGCCAAGCATGACGTTGTCGCCGCGCAGGTGACCGACCCGCGTGAATGGGAGTTGCCCACGGTAGGCCGGGTCTGCCTTCAGGACCCAGAGACGGGTGAGCAGTACATCGTGAACACCTCCCACTCTGCGGTGCGTCAGCACTACGCCGCCAAGATGAGTGAAAAGCAGGAGTCTCTGCTGCGCGTTCTGCGTAAAAACGGCGTCGAACGCCTGGATATCCGCACCCACGATGACTATGTCCCCGCGCTGAAAACATACTTCCGGAGCCGCCGAAGAAGAAAGAGATGATGACCGGTTTCGCCCAGCTTTTTTTGGCTCAGCAGGCCCCCCCGCTGCAGCCCTTGCCGCACCCCCAGCTGCCAGATCCAGCCTTGGTTCAGCTAGGCACACCCTGGTGGGTGTATGGCGCTGCGGCAGGGCTTGTGCTCATCCTGCTTGGGCTCGTGCTCTGGTTATTGATGCGGCCTGCGAAAGCTAGGCCGACCCCGATGAAGAAGCCTTACAGCGCTGCTATGAAGCGACTGCAGGCCGTTTTGATGCAATCCGCCCAACAGCCGCCCGCCCAAACTGCAGCGGATGTGTCGGACACCCTGCGCATTTATTTTCTTGAGCGATACAATATCCCCGCTCCGATGCGAACGACGCAGGAGCTTTTTGAAAAAGGTGGCATTCCTGCCACTTCACTTCGGTTGCAAAAATACGCCACCCTGGCCGAATTGTGGGATCAGTTGGCTTTTGCTCCCCTGCCTGCAAATCACGCTGAGGCCACCGCGCTCGTGCAAAAGGCGATTGCTAGCCTAGAGGAGGACCGCGCATGAATATCCCTTTACTGCCTAACCTCATCTTCGGGCAGCCTGAGTGGCTACTCATGCTCCTCCTATTGCCGGTTATGGCTTGGTGGCGTGGTCGCAATGGTAAGGCTCCGACGATTGCCTTCTCCACCGCTTTTGTGCTTCGGGAAATGGGCATCAAGACGCGCAGCGCACGCGGCGGATTTACCTTGGGGCTAGTTTTGCTCAGCCTAGCGGCGGCGATTGTTGCGCTGGCGAGACCGCAAAAGGTCATCTCACACGATGAAGAGAATACTGAAGGGATCGCTATCTGTCTGACGGTAGATGTTTCCCTCTCCATGCTGATTGAGGACTTCTACATCGGTGGTCAACCGGTGAATCGACTGACGGCTGCGAAGCGCGTTATGCGCGATTTCATTCGCGGTCGTAAATCGGATCGCATCGGCATTGTGGCTTTTGCGGGTGCGCCGTATTACCCCTGCCCGATGACGTTGGACCGCGAGTGGCTGGAATCCAACTTGGAGCGCGTGCAGACCGGCATCATGGAAGATGGCACCGCGATTGGCTCAGGCTTGGCCGCCTCCGCTCGTCGATTAGACAAAGAGACGGTACCGAGCAAAGTTATCATCTTGCTCACTGATGGGGCCAACAACAGTGGTAAGCTGAGTCCACAAGACGCCGCGAAATTAGGTGCCACGTTGGGTATCAAGATTTACACCATTGCGATTGGTACGCCCGGTGTTCATATGATCCCGCTACCCAATGGGCGCGTCATCACCAGTGGTCGCCAGGAGTTTGATGAAGGAACGCTGCAAGCGGTGGCTAACATTGGTGGTGGATCTTTCTACATGGCCCAGGACCTTAGTGCATTGGCTGACATCTTCGAGACCATCGACAAGCTCGAAAAGAAAGAGATCAAAAAGCGCACTATCACCGAGACCGAGGAGCTTTTCTTCTATCCGCTATCCTGCGCCGCTGCCCTGCTCGGGCTTGCGTTGTTGCTACGCTTCACCTTCCTGAATGCGGCTCCCATGGCAGTGGCCACCTGAACCATGTCTTTCCTTGCCCCCAAGATCTTGTATTGGTTATTGGCTCTTCCTGCGCTGGCAGGGTTGAAGCTGCTGGCGGATTGGCGTGCGCAGCGGGTGCAGCAGGCTTTTGCGGCACCTCGGCTTCGACAGGCTTTGATTACAGGCGTATCCGCGCATCGTTCCTGGGGCATTTTTGCCTGTCAGCTGCTCGGCCTCGGCTGCTTCATTTTCGCCTTGGCGCGTCCTTGGTGGGACGAAGATAAGGTCGTGCAACAAGAGTCAGGCAGGAATGTCATCATCGCGATCGATAGCTCCCGCTCCATGCTAGCGAATGACGTCGTGCCGGATCGAATGACGCGTGCCAAACTCGCGGCTCAGGATCTGATGCTGTCTTTGAAAGACGACCGTGTGGGCTTGATCGCTTTCGCGGGCAATGCCTACCTTCAGGCTCCGCTCACCACGGATCATGACGCGGTGGTGGAGGCGATTCAGTCACTCGATTTTACCTCGGTGCCTCGTGGTGGTAGTGAACTTGGTCGCGCACTGAAATTAGCGATTGATGCTTTTGAAAAAAGTCCAGCGAGGAACCATGGGCTCATCCTTTTCAGCGATGGTGGAGAGCCAGATGCTGAGATCGCTAAGTACGCTGAGCAGGCCGCGAAGAAGAATATCCTCGTGCTAACGGTGGGCGTAGGCACCGAGGGCGGATCGCTGATCCCAGACCCTGATCCTGAGCGCGTGGGAGACTTTGTTCGGGATCAAGAGGGCAACGTGGTCAAAACCAAACTGGAGCCCGGTTCACTTCAGCAAATTGCCACGATCACTCGGGGGCGTTACTTGAAGCTAGGCTCTCAGGGGCTCGCCGCAGATGTCGTGCGTAGTTTGGTCTCCAGCTTGCAGGCGCAGACGAATGCCGCACGTGAAACCGTGAAGCCGATTGAGCGTTTTTATTGGCCACTGTCTCTTGGAGTTATGTTCCTTTTGATCGCTTGGATCATTCGTCCCTCTGCCCGTATGAAACTGCCCGCCCCCCTCCTTGTCCTCCTGGCCTTCATGCTGACTATGACCGAAGGTCGAGCCGCCTCCAGCACACCACGAGATGCCCACGAAGCCTACCAACGGGGTGATTATGATCAAGCGGTGAAGCTCTACGAAACCTTGGTCAAAGAGCCGCCATTGACACGCCAAAAGCCGCTTTTCGCTCTTGGGTTCGGTGCTGCCGCGCACCAATTGAAAGATTACGACCGCGCGGTGGGCGGCTTTAGCCAAGCGCTGGAAAGCACCGATCCGAGTGTGCAAAACCAGGCGCATCGGGGTCTCGCACATAGTCTTTACGATCAAGGTGATAAAGCATTGGCCAAACAGCCCAAATTTACCCTCAAAGCCTGGCGTGATAGTGTCAGACACTTCAATGCAGCGCTGACCATCGATCCTGAAAATAAGGAAATGAAAGAAAATCGCGACTTTGTGCAAAAGCGCCTGGATGAGCTGCAGCAACAGATGAACCAAGAGCAGCAGGGCAATAAAGGGAATAAAGGCGACAAAAAGAAGGGGCAAAAAGGCCAGAAGGGCGAAAAGGGCCAAAAAGGCGAAAATGGTGATGAAAGTGGCGAAGGCGAAAGTGATGAAGATAAGTCACGCAAGGAAAGCCTCGGCAAAAAAGAAGGCGAAAAAGAAGGTGAGGGCGGCCCTCAAGAGCATGAAAAAGAAGGTCAACTGCAAGCAGGCGAATCTGGTAAGCAGGAAAGTCCCGAAGCCCGTGAGGCCCGCGAACACCGAGAGGCAGAAATGGCCGAAAATCAGGAAAATGAAGCCACTGGCTTCAGTCGCAATGAGGCACGATCCTTCCTCCGCACCTATGCGGATGATCAGAAAAAAGCGATGATCGTGCGCCCGCGTGATCAGCCGGTGCGCGGCAAAGATTGGTGAAGATTCAGCACTGAAGATTGAGATGACCCCACATTCATTCACCCCCCCCCTGCGTCAGAGTCAGCGGCCATTTTTGAGCCTGCTGATCTTTGCGGTGATCATCATCTGCCTTGGCCTACTTCAGCCCAGCACGGTCAGTGCTGCTACGGTGCGCGCCTACGTGCAGCCGACCTCAGCACGTCCCAATCAGGTCATCAACTACGTCATCATGGTGCAGGACGGCCAGGTGAACAGCCTGCCTAATCTGCGCTTTCCGCTCCAAATCGCTCAGGCGAGCGGGGCCAGCACCTCTCAGCAGATTCAGATCATCAATGGTCGGCAAAGCGCTTCGATTCAGCTCTCCTGGGGCATTACGGCGACAGAACCGGGCGAGTTTGTCATTCCGCCCCAGAGCTTAGTTGTGGATGGCCAGACTTTGACGACGAATGAGGTGAAACTGACAGTCGAAAATGGGGGCGGTAACTTCCCGCAGAATGGCCAGCCGCAAAACCAGGACGAAGCCAACCAGCCCATCCTGCAAATCGAGCTCGGCAAAAAAGAAATCTACCAAGGCGAGGTCGTTCCCGTGAATGTCAGCCTCTATGTGCCACGCCAGGTGCAGCTGCGTCGCCTGGGCTTGATCGAGATGGAGAAGAGCGATTTTGCCATCGCCCGCTTTCCTCAGACAAATGAGCAATCCAGCACGGTGATTGATGGCATTGGCTACTACGTTTTGACCTTTCGTAGCACGCTATCCTCGTTGCGCACGGGGGATCTCAAGGTCGGCCCGGCCAATCTAGAGCTTCTGATTGAAGTTCCTATGCAGGATGGCGGCCAGCGCGGCATGTTTCCCCCGGGGTTTGGCCAGAACTTCCCGCCTGGCTTTTTTCCTGGCATGTCCGAACCAAGAAAACTGGAGGTAAAAAGCCAGCAGGTGACTTTGAAAGTCCTGCCGCTGCCTAGCGAAGGCCGTCCAGCACAGTTCAGCGGAGCTGTGGGTGAATTCCAGATGACTGCCACCGCCTCGCCCACCGACCTCACCGTGGGCGATCCGATCTCTGTCGAACTGGCGGTGTCAGGCTCTGGTAACTTTGATGCGCTGAATACCCCTGCGCTCGTTTCCCCAGACGGATGGAAGCTCTATCCTGCGAAGCGTTATGTGATCGAAGGGCAGATGGATCAGAACCAGACCCCGACCTTGGAGCGCAAAATCGGTTACACACAGGTGCTGGTCCCTGAGGCCGTACATCCCAATGTCCCGTCTTTTGAGCTGAACTACTTCAGTCCCGCGCAGAAAAAATACATCGTGCTGCGAACGGAACCAATTCCACTGAATCTACGCCCTGCTCCGGTCACGGCCGCGGCTGAAGCAGCCTCATCCGGCACCTCTGCCACGGTCGAGACCCCAGTCGCACCTCCGCCTGTGGCGGATCCTCAGGCAGACATCACCGACATCCTTGTGCGCCCCCCAGCTCAGTCTCGTTGGTTAGCTCCGAGCAGTAACCTCTGGCTACGCAGCAGTGCGTTTTGGAGCGTGCAGGCGGTGCCGGTGGCCTTATTTGCCTTAGCTAGTGTTCTGGCCGTGATCCGTCGTCGACGCGAGGCACGGCTCGCTGGTCGTGCCGGTGAGCTTCGCTCAGCCTGGGATGCCTTTGATGCGGAGTCCTCCAGCGCTTCCGATCAAGCTTTCCTGCGTGCAGCAGCTCAGTTCATTCAGACGGCTCAGGCTGGCCAACCGCTGAGCGATGGATCTTTGAAAAAAATCGTCGATCAATACGAAACAACCAACTTTACCGCAGGGGGAGTGCCTGCTTTGGGCGAACATGAACGCCGCGAGATGAAGAACACGCTTATGGCTCATTTTCGCCAGACACTTGCCCATCTAGTCATGATCGCTTTGGCACTCTTGCTTCAGATATCCTCCAGCACTCTTGCCGCTGAGCCATCCAAAACCACTGTTGCCAGGCCTGATGAAGTTTATCGAGATGCCGTCGAAGAAATCGAAAAGGCAAACTTCACCCGCGCGCAGTATTTGGCAGAGTCGCTGACTAAAAAAGAGCCACCTCACCTCAGCGCGGAGGTGTTTCAGATCATCGGCCATGCCCGCTACCGCCAGGGTGACTTGGGGCGCGCGGCGCTATGGTATCAGCGCGCGCAGTTGTTAGATAGAAGGAATGCTGAGCTGAATCAAAACCTGCGGCACATTCACGAGCGCACGCGCTTCCTAAGCTTTGAAGAAAAGTCACCGCTGAAACAAGCTAGCTTATTTCTTGCCACCAACGAGTGGCTATTGCTTGCTGCTATTGGCGTTTGGTTGGTCTTCTTGTCACTCAGCTGGCGCGTGTTTCGTAGTGGACAAAAGTCCACTTGGCCGGTGACTTTCAGCGTCATTGGGCTGTGCATTGCTATGCCTGCTGCCGCCTTGGCAGCGCTACGCCCGCTTGGACCTGAGCGAGTCCGCGACATCAGTATTGTCACTCAGCCTGACGTGAATGCCTACACGAATGCCACTGTCACGGGCGGCACGGTCATCGCCTTGCCGCCTGGTAGTCAGGTGCGCGTGCTGGAAAAGCGCGGCTCTTGGTTCTATGCTGAGATTCCCAGCAGCCCTGAGCCTCTTCGGGGCTGGGTGGAAAGCTCCGCCATCACCCCCTTATGGAGCTGGGATGTCTCTTGGGTGCCTTGACTTGCTGACTTGCCTCTCCTGACTTGCTGCGGAAGGATAATGGCCATGAAAAGCATGACCGGATTTGGCCGTGGCGAGGCGCGGCAGGAAAGTTCAGGCACCACTTGGGTGGTGGAGTGTTCCAGCGTAAACCGCAAACAGCTCGAAATTAGCGTCACTCTTCCCAAGAATGTGGCTGACCTCGAAACGCTGGTGCGCAATCTGGCCGCGACTTTTTGCTCACGAGGTCGAATCAATATTCAAATTCGTGTAGACCGCGCCACAGCATCGACTGCGCCATTACAGATTGATGTCCAGCTTGCCACGTCCTACCTGAACAGCCTGCGTACTTTGGCAGAGCAGCTGGGGGTCTCTCCAGATTTATCCCTGGCCGAGTTGATTCGTCTTCCCGGGATTTTTGTTGCGGAGCCCAAGGAAGAATCTGTGGAGGAAGTCTGGCCCTTGGTCGAGTCTGCTCTCACCGCTGCGCTGAAGCAGATGGTGCAAATGCGCGCCACGGAGGGCAGCCATCTGCGCAAAGACATCGAGACTCGTTTGGTCGAGATCGAAAGTCTGCTGCAGCGCATTCAATGTCTTGCTCCCCAAGTCCCTGATCAGCATCGCCAACTTTTGCGTTTGAGGCTAGAAAAAGCAGGGTTTCCGCTGCCTATGGATGATGAACGCCTCGTGCGTGAGATTGCTCTGTTTGCCGATCGTTGCGACATTTCAGAGGAGCTCTCCAGAGCTGAAAGCCATTTGCGCCAGTTTCAACAATACCTGGGTTCTTCTGAGCCCATCGGTCGCAGCCTCGATTTCTTGATGCAGGAGTTCTTCCGCGAGTTCAACACCATGGGTTCGAAGTGCTCCGATGCTGCCATCGCGCACCACGTGGTCTCGGCAAAATCAGAGTTGGAGAAGATCCGCGAGCAGGTGCAAAATCTGGAATAGACCAGTCATGTCCGAGAGACTGACTCCACCACGCACGCCTTTTCAGCGTGCCCGTGGTTTTTCGTTATCAAATTCGTTTATCTGAGGACTTGTTCTCGACCCAAGATCAGGGCCGCTATCGCAGCCGTCCGACCAGCCTTGCTTTCGATCAAGCCTGCGGCCATTCGCACCGAATACATGGAAACAAGATCTGAGGCCGCTTGGCTCCGCCTTAATGCAGCGGAAAACCTCGCTGCTTTTGATCGAGAGCTGAGTACCGCTTTGGGGGAAAGAGCTGATCATGCGAGTCATGTCGGACGACTGCGATAGGCCGCAAAGGATACCGGGAGGGCTTTTGTGAGGCGCTTGATGCCAAAGCTTGCTAGCAAGAGATCGAAATGCGCTTTTGTGACGAAGTCATGGCTAAAAAGCCCTGATCTTAGCTTTCTATTCATTGGATCATGGCACAGAGCCTTTTTTGTCACGATTTCCGTGAAGCTGCCTAAGATTCCATGCTTGTCCTATTAGCTTCGATCTGGCACCATCAGATAAATCATTTCTCGTTATGTCACAGTCCACACCTGGTACTCCGTGTCCACTTAGCCAAGATTGCACAGCAGGAAAGACCCAGCTCTCCCAGATGCTAAGCCGTCGAGATTGGGTGAAATGCTTTGCGTTAGGCTTCATCGCCTCTTCAGCTAGTCGGTATACGACCCTTGCTGATATTTCCCCCGCGGCGAACCAGGCAAATATCATTTCTTTGAATGTCGAAAGTTTCCCAGCGCTGAAGGTGGACTACGGTTCCGTGAGGGTTCAGTTGCTGACTTCCACCACCACTTTCAATGATAGCCGATTGATCATCACACGTGCTCCTGGAAACGTGTTTTATGCGGTGACAGCGAGATGTACCCATCAATTTTCGACAGCAGAGCCTTACGATCATAGTGAGGGAACTCGTGCTATTGTTTGTTATACGCATGGTTCTACTTTCGATATCGAGGGGAATATCCTTTCTCCCGCCGATGATACCGTGACTCCTTTGCCGAAATACAACACCTCATTCGCAAACGGCATTCTGCGTGTTGAGGTGCCTTCGATGAATTTTAAAATGAATGCCTTTACCATTCAAAGTTCTGGAGCCACGACGCGTAGGGCGCTCAATTTTCAGCGTCGGGCCGGAGGAAGGTATCGTGTGCTTTACACACCAAACCTCTCTACGGCCCCCGTGCCAGTGGACTTTGCTACGACTAGCACAGGTCCATTGAACCGAGGTCCAAGCTTTCCGACGCAATTTTTTAGCAACAATACCACGCCAGCGGGGCAAGCTACCGTTGCTCAAACGTTGTGGGTTGATTCGACAGCTGAGCGTGGCTTTTACGTTGTGGAACTCTTGGTGACTCAGGAGATCGCGGTGCTTCCGCCTTGAGCCCCATGTGTGCAGGGAGATCGTGCACCGCAGGCCCGAGCCGCAAATCAGGGCCTCCGATTCACGACCAGCCTCGCGAAGCGTCGTGCTGTGCTACTTGGAAGAGGTAGGCGGACTTTGACCTCGTTGATGGTGCCTGAAAGTGACACATCACTTTCGAGAATCGCTCCATTCTCCATGGTGGTGCTACTGCCTGCGCGACTCTCTGCCAGTGTGATCCAGCTAACTAAATTTTGACTGATCTCCAGACGATAATCAAGGTCCCACGCGGCGGTATCTCGGCGAAAGAAAAGGCGCAATTCTACACCACCGTCAGGTGGTGAACTCGCCATGAGTTGAATCACGGCTTTGTTATCGGCGACGTTTGGATTTTGCCCGTAGGCATATTCGATCTGGTTTGCGATCCCATCGCCATCGGGATCTCCTTGAGGATCAAGAAACTCGCCTACTCGCATGCCTGGAAAGTGCGTTTCACGCCACGTCTGATATGGTGGGGCAGGCATCAGAGTCAGCGTCGGTCGCTGTTCGATCTGTGCATGTTCTCGGCTGGCAAACTGGCGCTGCGAGTTGAGTGCGCCTTCCTCGGACATCATGAGCCAGCCGTAGTTTTGCTCAGTCCCATCTAACCAGCGATGCACATCTGCCACCATGCCTTGGCCCTGAAAAGCATAAGCTCCAGGCTCCCCACGAATGCCCAACGCGGCTGAGGGTTTGTCGATGACGTCGCCACCCTCAGCATCCCAGAGCTGCGGTGTCACGATGGAGTAAAGACGGCTGGTCCAGGTGCTGTCGCCTTCCTCCGCAGCGAGTCCTGCATTGCCTGTGGAGGTACCCTCACCCCAGTCTTGGAGCAGACGATAAAGCAGTGTGTTGCGCTGAGGGTTCGTCGTGGGAACAGCGGCCTGAAGCTGATGCACGCGTAAGATCGCTGATTCATAGCGCATTCCCAAAGGCACCGTGGAGAGGTCAAAGCGCATCAGAGCCCGGCGCACTCCGCCCGCAGAACTTGTTGCTGTCAAAAGGTCACCTGCGCCGTTGGCTAATTCTTCTCCTCCAGTGCCACGTTCCGAGAACAAGGTGCTGTCTCGTGTTGCTGTCAGCACTACTGGCAAAGGTGTCGTTGGCGCGGCGATTAGTTGGTAGAGCCCACCACTGGGCAGATTATCGGTAGTCTCCATAACACCGCCCGTGAGCTTAGTGCCGACATACAGCTCGCCACGGTCATCCTCTCCTAGACAGAGAATACGCATAGACACTGGATTTCCGCCTAGCAGCGGAATGCCAGGCACGAGCTGAAAGGTGCTGGGCTGTGTCTCCTCTAGTCCCATCAGAATGCCGCTTGGGGCTCCTGAGGTCGCTCCATAATCGCCGAAGACATACTTGCCGCGCAGGGTTGGGATGTCTTGACCCCGATAGACATAGCCACCAGTGACTGATAGGCCTAGCCTGGGCAGAGGCGTGTTCAATATGTCCGGGTGTGCATACTGTGCGATAGGTGGAGTCAACGTGCCACCTGGATTCGGCATTGGATTGGTCACGGCACCTGACGAGAATGAAGGATTTTCGCTGCCTTCCAGATAACGCCATCCATAGTTGCCACCAGAGGTGATGAGATTTACTTCCTCGATTCGGCCCTGGCCCACATCCGCGCAAAACAGTCGCCCTGTGCCGCCGGGACGGTGATCAAAGGCGAGCCCCCAGGGGTTCCGAATGCCATATGCATAGATCTCCTTTTTGATTCCAGCCGATGTCTCTGAAACAAACGGATTGTCTGGAGGAATGCCATACTGGCCTCCTGGTCCATTTGTGCCAAGCGGATCAATGCGCAGGATTTTCCCCAGGTAAACCGTGCGGTCCTGACCATTTCCGAGTGCAGCGCTCGGGCGCGGATTAGTATTGGCCCCCCCCGTGTGGCCGACATTGTTGTCATCTGAGCTGCCGCCATCGCCACTGCCGATGTAAAGCATGCCATCGGGTCCGAAGGCCAAATTGCCGCCATTGTGATTGGCCTGTGGTTGTGGGTATTTCAGCAGTACACGCTCGGAGGCAGGATCTGCCAAGTTCGGGTTAGTGGAAGAGACACGGAACTCGGCAATCACCGTCACGCAGTCTACGGTCCAGCTCCCGCCATCATGCTGGGGTGGGTCGATGCCCGCTTGATAGGCCTTGGTGTAGTTCAGGTAAAACCGGCCAAACCCAGGCGTGCCTAGTCGTGCATAATCTGGGTGAAAGGCCAGCCCCAACAGTCCACGCTCGGAGTAGGTGGTTGGCTGCTGGTTCGTGCGATGAAAGTATACTTTAGAATTCAGCCCACTAGTTGTCAGATCCAGAAATGGAGTCGGTAGCAGCATGCCACCCTGAATGATGTGAATTTTTCCGACCTGATCACACAGAAAAAGCCTGCCACTGCCATCCCCCGCGCCGGTGATGCAGGTGGGCGAATGAATTTGCTGCAAAACTAGCGGCTTTAGATAGAGCAGTGGAAACTCCCCCCAGCTCCGCATGATCAGGCCAAAGAAGAAGAGCAGTGCCAGAGGAAGCTTCATAGAAACAGACAGATTCACAGGCACTGCACCAGAACAGGCTTCAAAAGGCAAGACAAAGCATCAAGCCAGCGAGGATGAGATACTCTCGACAGATGCTGGAAAAACTTAGTACATAAAGGCAAAAAGATTGCACAGAGCTTATTCTACAGTCGTATGGTGCTGAATTTGTTCCAATAGGTCATTTCTAAGGTTTCGAAATTTCCTCATGTCAGCGAATCAACAGCTTCTCAGATGGATAGAAAAGCTCCGTGCTCACCGGAGCTTTTGCCGTTGGGTTCATCTGACCTGCTTTTGCGCATGGTTAACCTCTGCGGAAGGGATCGGTCCAGGTGCTTGCGCTTGGCTCGCCAGTCTCCATCAAGTTGAGGAAGTGGTCGTCTCTGCTAAAGCTAATGGACCAGCTGAGGTGATTTTGACCCGAGAAAAGAATGTGGATCATCTCGAACCTCGTGATCCACTTTTGGATGCCTTGCATGTCAT